>JAEWIV010000267.1 GCA_023386865.1 Pseudomonadota bacterium | reverse complement strand
ATCGTGGGCTACGACAACATCCAGTTCACCAAGGCGCCCAACGTCCTGCGCGGCATGAAGCTCGAGCAACTGACCAAGAACGAGAACGCCCGCAAAGAGCTCGCCGAAAAGGGCATGGCGGTCGAGTAGTCATCGTCGGCCGGCCAATGCCCCGCGATGCGCTGGTCACTCGAATCGGGCGGGCGATGAGAACGGCCGCGTGGCATCGACCACGAACATCACCAGCTGGTCGAGGTCGACCGTTCCGGCGCTGAAGACCTCCATCGGCATGTCGGCGCCGTGGCCGTTCATGGCGGCGCCGCTGTCGGCATGCATGGTGCCGTGCGGTGTGCGCTGCCCGAGGCGACCGCGCAGCACGTAGAAGGCCTCCGAGCCGGGATGGGAATGGGGTGGCGTGCGGGCGCCCGGCGGGCCGCTCGCATGGTTGATGCGCAGCAGGTATTCCGGCGCCTTGACGGGCGGCACCGGACCGATCTCCGCGACCTTGGTCGCGCCCGCGGTGGCGCCTCCCTGCGATCCCAGGGTGAACAGCCACACCTTGCCGGATATCTCGGCGGCGAGCGCGGTCGGGCCCGCGGCGGCCTCGGCCTCCTTGAGGGTCGGGAACGTCTCGATCCGCCAGAACAGCGGCCCGGCCGGCAGCTCCTTCAGCTTCTTTTCGACCACCGGCTTGACGCTGAGCACTGGGGGTTGCTGGGCCATGGAGAACGCCGAGCCCACGGCCAGCAGCGCGCATGCCGCTATCGCCCGAAGAAAGAGTGCCAGCGCAGCCTTCATCGTCTTCGCCTCCTGAGTTCCGGGTGAGCCGACAGGCTGCCACAGGATCGGCCTGCGGGCCTCAGGCGGTGTCTCAAGCTTCCCTCCATTTTTCCTCAAGACGCGCCGTGCTAGGGTGGCCGCGGCCTCGTCGCCGCGGGCGGAGCTGCTTTGCGTTACTTTTTTGACGACTGTGCGCTCGACATGGACCGCCGCGAATTGCATCGCGGCGAGGGGCAGGTTGCGATCGAGCCGCAGGTCTTCGACCTGCTCGCTCATCTTATCCGCCATCGCGACCGCGTCGTCAGCAAGGACGACATCCTGGCGACGATCTGGAAGGGGCGTGTCGTCTCCGAATCGGCGCTGTTCAACCGCATCAACGCCGCCCGCAAGGCGATCGGCGACGCCGGCGACCGTCAGCGGCTGATCAGGACGCTGCCGCGCAAGGGCCTGCGTTTCGTCGGCGAGGTGCGCGAGGAAGGGCGCGACTCACCGCCGCCGCCCGAGCTGTCGCTGCCGGACCGGCCGTCGATCGCCGTCCTGCCGTTCGCCGACATGAGCGGCGATGCTGGCCGGGAGGAGCATTTCGCCGACGGCATCTCCGAGGACCTGATCACCGGGCTGGCGCGCATCCGCTGGCTGTTCGTCATCGCCCGCAACACGACCTTCGCCTACAAGCATCGCGCCGTCGACGCCAAGCAGGTCTCCCGGCAGCTCGGCGTGCGCTACATCCTGGAGGGCAGCGTGCGGCGCGCCGGCAATCGCCTGCGCATCACCGCGCAGCTGGTCGATGCCACGACCGGCGGCCATCTCTGGGCGGACCGCTACGAGCGTGAGCTCGGCGACATCTTCGCCGTGCAGGACGACATCACCCGCAGCGTCGCCGCCGCCATCGAACCCCGACTGCTGGCGGCCGAAGGCATTCGCGCCCTTGCCCGCTCGCCGCAGCATCTCGGCGCCTGGGAGCTGGTCGCCCGGGCGCAGACGCACTTCTGGAGGATGTCGCGCGCCGATCATCAGGCGGCGATCGAGCCGCTGCGGCAGGCGATCTGCTCCCATCCCGACTATGCGCCGGCGCATGGCCGGCTGGGCTTCTGCCTGGTGTTCGCGGCACATATGGGATGGATCGGCGCCGATCGGGGGCTGCTCCCCGGCCGCGACCACGCCATCCGCGCCATCGCGCTCGACGATTGCGATCCCTGGGGTCACATCGCGCTCGGCTACTGGGCCATGATGGAACGGCGCACCGAGGAATCGACGGCGGCGTTCAGGCAGGCGGTGACGCTCAATCCCAATTCCGCCGCGGCCCACTCCCATCTCAGCAGGTGCTTCGCCTTTGCCGGTCGCGACCGCGAGGCGATCGAGCACGGCAACGAGGCGATCCGGCTGAGCCCGCTCGATCCGGAGATGGCCCTGTTCCTGGGCGCCATCGCCGTCGCCCACTACGGCGCGGGTCGCTACGACCAGGCCGCGCACTTCACCGCCGAGGCGCTGCGGCTGCGTCCGGGCTTCCAGGGCGCCCAGCGCCTGCGGTGCGCCAGCCTGGCCCGCTCCGGACGCGTCGGCGAAGCGCGCGCCTTCCTGGCCGACGTGCGCCGCGAGCAGCCGCTCCTCTCGCTCGACTGGGTGCGCAGCAACGTTCCCTATCAGACGCGCGAGCTGATGGACCGGTTCGTCGAGGGCCTGCGCCTCGCCGGGCTGCGGTAGCTAGAGCGGAATGAGGAACCGCAGGCGAGGTTTTGGCGCTCGTAGCCGCTATAGGATTTGGTGATCAAGGGCCTGAATGCCGAAGACGACATCTTGGAAGTCATTGTCGCCGATTGCGCTCGGCAAGTCCTCGAAGCCCAATAGCAGTTCGCGACCGCCCGGCGCGACGCCGGACAGGACCTGATTGGCAGTCCCAGGGTTCAAGGTCGCAAAGGAGTGGAAAATCGGCGCAGTCGTCAGATTTCCAAGCGTCGCGCTGCGCAGGACCGGCGGCATGGCGCTATCGAGGTCCGCTGGACTCGTCGTTCCCGGCGTCACGAAGGAGAGATCATTGGGAAGGTCGCCGTAGAGATCGAAACCGTCCTGGATCAGGAAGAAGCCGATCCTCTCATTGTTTCCCGGTACGCCCAGATTGACGGTGCGCGCGTTGGAAGCGACGTCGAGTGTGTTGGCGAAAACAATGCCGATATCGAAGAGTGTCCCGTCCGCGGCGACCTTGTAGACTCCCAGCGTGTTGCTGTGCGCCGACACGGCGGACTTCAGCTCCAGTGAAAAGCGGACTGCCCCGTCGCCGGTCAGGAAGGGCTCATTGGCAACGCCATTGATCGACGCCGGATTGACTCTCACACCTTCCGACAAGCTGGGCAGGAAATTCTCGAAGGTCACCAAGGTATGGGCGTCCGCGCCGGAACCGCGGGCAACGGCCATGAAATCCCCGCCGGAGAAATCTCCGGCCAATTGAAAGACCAGGCCGCCGATGCCGAGCGTGACGCTGCCGCCGTCCTTGACCACGTTGAAAGAAGCTCGCTCGGCCAGCACGCCTTGGATATCCAGCGCATCGTCTCCCTCAAAGCCAAGAACGGGAGAGCCACCTGGCAAGGCGGCCGCACCTTGCGCGGCGACCCTGAGTACATCGGCGCCGCCACCGAGATCGATACCATCGAAAGCGATGAACTGGTCAGCCGTCATCGCGATGGTGTCGTTGCCGGTGCTGCCCTCGAGTCGCTCGACGCCCACGAGCCTGCCTGCGGCCAAATCGACCGTCTGCGCTTCGGCAAGGACAAGTGTGTCGGTGCCGCCGCCGCCGTCCACCGTCATTCCCGGCGAGAAAACATTCTTGAAAAGGGCTATCTTGTCGTTGCCGCCGTGGGAGATAGCCGTCTTGCTCCACGGAGGCAGGGTCAAGCCGGACTTCAGTCCGGTCGGTTGGTGTGACGCGTTCTCGGCGAAAATCCCGAAATTGACCTCGAGCGGCGGCTGACGTGATGGCTGATCGAAAGCATTGAACGCGAACAGGGGAACCGTCTTGCCGCCGTTCGCGTACTGGGCTGCAAGCCATGCCGAGATCTGGTTGTAGACCGTGACTTGGTTGGCCTGACCGTAGAAGGTCGAGTAACCGGTTTCGCCGATGAAGGGTTCGATCTTGCCAGCCAGCTGCTTGTAGACCGTCTCGAAGTAGTTGATCACCGGGCCGTAGTCGGTGCTCGACATCGGGCCTTGCGAGGTAGCCGGCGTGTACTGGTTGTAGAAGACGATCGGCTTGCCGCCGTTCCAGCCCGTGCTCCAGTGGCTCTGGATGTAGGACGAAATGTTGACGGCGACGGCGTTTGTGGAACCGTAGTTGGCAATCGTCGTCGACACAGGTATGGACGCAAGCCCGTACTTGCTCAGCGAGGCGCTGAGGTTGTCGAACGACAGTTTGATCCAGCCCTGATAGTCGTTGAAGGACGGATCGCCGGGCAGCGGGCCGCTGCGATCGATCTCGTTGCCCAGCAGGATCACCTTCAGGTGCGCCTGCACCGCTTGTGTGCTGCCGAAGGAATTTATGATCATCTGGACCCACTGGTCGGTGTAGGTCGAGCGGGTCATCAGGCCCTGCTGCCATGCGCCGGGCGCGCCTAGGACAAGCGCGCTGTTGAGGGTGCCCATGGCGAGTTCGACGTTCGCCGTACCGGCGACGTAGGAGATGACTTGTTGCTGCGTCGGGTCGATGATCGGATTGTTCGGATCGGCTGTGCCGACGGCGACGTCGTGGAATGTCTTGATGAGTCCGAAATACTGAGTGATCTGATTGAGATCTGCCGTGATGCTGTAGCCCGTCCGTCCGTTCTCCCAAGTCTCGTAGTTGATGCCAACGTTGTAGCTGAACGGCGTATTGACGGGAACAAGCGGGTCGTATGCCATCCTGAAGTCCTCTTGATCTGCCGTTCGATGTCCCCAAAAGTCGCCACGACTGTTTCCGGAGCGTAGCGGACGATATTTCGAAAGTCGGTCAGGTCGTTACGCGATGCAAGTAAATGCTCGTAGGCGTCGTCGCGGCCGAGCCGCTCCAAGCCACCCAATAAGGCGGGATTGCCCACTTCTGCTTTCCACGCTGGGCAGTTCGTCAGAAATGGGCCGGCAACGGACATCCCGTCCATTCACGCACGGGGCGCGAGAGCCGTGCGCCGTGTTGACGCCGTTTTCAGGCCGGGACTAGAGTCGAGCTGACATTTCCTGTTTCACAGGAGCAACCCATGAGTGTCGCTCGCCACCCACGTTCGAAGGAACTCGAGGGAGTGCCGGTCGAGGAGATCATGGAGAGATACGTCGGCCGCTTCCGTGAGAAGAAAGGCGACTGGGCGGCTTTCGAGGACGCCAAGATCGAAGGCTTCAAGCGCGCACAACATCGTTTCATCGGCGCCGGCGGCTCCGGCAAGCACGGCGATCCGAACGTGATCCCGGCCGCCAACTTCACGCTGTCGATCATGTATGTGCCAGTCGGCCAGGGCAACGCCGCGCATACCCACGAGGTCGAGGAGTGCTTCTTCGTGCTGCAAGGTTATGTCGACGTATTCGTCGAGGACGAGACCGGCAAGCGGGTCACCACGCGGCTCGGTCCGTGGGACTGCATCTCGTGTCCGGCCGGCGTGATCCACGGTTACCAGAACGACGGGCTCGAGCCGGTCTACATGCAGGTGATGCTCGGCCGCGGCAAGCCGGAGACCATGGGCTACGCCGACGAGGAACTCTACAGGCGCCGCGACGCCCACCTCAAGGCGGTCTGACGCTCGACGCGTTGCATGAGCGAGCTGAAGTTGCCGGGGTGTCGAGGATCAGAACGGGAGTCCCTGGCCGTCAAGGTATGTTCTAAGTGTCATGTCCCAAAGCTGCGGACTGAGAATGATGTTATGGCCGCTCGTTCCATCGACCGGCACATAGCCATGGTATTCGGCTTTGCCGCCGGCAGACCGGAAGGCCTCGAAGACCGCCCGCGTGTGTGACAAGGGATAATAGGGATCCCTGTCGCCATAGAGCCAAAGAGAGGGCACGCCATAAGCGGCGCCGCGGTTCATCAGGGAGCGGTTGACGGTGAGGGCTGTCGGACAATCGGCTGCCAGCCAGCCACCGACGAAGTTGACGACGGCGCGCGGCTTGACCGACGACCGGCCTGGCCAGGCGACCGAAAGGATGCCTCCGCGCGAATAGCCGGCGACGAGGAAGCGGGTCCGGTCGACGAACGGCAGCGCCAGGATGGCTTCGCTTGCCGCCTCGACATCGCGCAACGCCCGATCCGCGCCGGCAAGCGTGCGCCCTTCGTCGCAGGTGTAGCCCCGCGCACGGTCTTCCGCGAAGCCTTCGTCGTAAAGACCCTCGGAGCCGCCGCGTCCTCTCCTTGACGGAGCGACCACGGCCCAGCCCCTCGCGACCAGCCATTCGGCCAGCGCCGTGGGGTCCTGCAGACGGGAGAACCGGCTCGGGTCGTTGCCGCGGCCGGTAGAACCGTGGTGGAAGATCGCCGTGGGGAAGGGGCCGACGCCGTCCGGTTTGTAGACGATCGTGGTGAGCTTTACCGTTTCCCCATCGATGGTGACAGAGATCGTGGTCTGCTCCCCGACCGGCGCGGCGTCTACGGTCGTGCCGCCACACAGCGCAGCGAGGCCGGCGATCAGGGCCAGATGTCTCAAGCGTCCACTCCCATGCTTCTCCCGCTGAGGCTCGCGTTGTACAGGTCGATGGCGCGATAGTCGCGGGCGTAGTCGATCGGGACTCCGACCAACGTTTCGCCGTCCCACATTGTCCTTGGTTGGATCGACAGATCGCCGCCGTACAGATGCAAGCCGGCCGTCAGCCGATCGAGTGGATTGTTCACGGAGTGGATGGCCTCTGGCTCGAGGGAATGGCACCTGCCCGCAACTATCGAAGCCCCGCCTACGGATTCTATCTCCCCCTCGTCGTCCGGCGGGCGGCGGCGCCAGAAGATGTTGTCCTCGCGTCCGGAATAGACGCCGATCTCCGCCCACAGGCGGTGATCGTGCGGGGCCTGCGTGTGATGCGGCGGCCAGAGGGCGTTGAGGATCGTCAATCGCGGCGAGCGATGCAGAACCTTGACCTCCGCCCGCCTGGGTTCGCCCAGCACGGCCATGATCCCGGCCGCATCGGCGACGGCCCGCGCCAGCACTTCCCGCACGGCTCCCTGGCCGCCGGCCAGGACCGCCGATTCGCAATCGGCAATGAAGCGTTCGAGCTCGAACATCACGACGGCCTTTCCTGTCCCGGAGGCGATCCCCGGGGCACCGTGCCCGGCGGGCTGGAGATCCAGACGAGTGCAATGACGAGGGCGACGATCGACAGGCTCGCCGCCAGGACAAGGCAGTTGGCCAGGACGAACTGGCGGTTGGCCGTCCTGCTGTCCTCATCGTTCGAACTGCGCAGAAAACACGTACCGTGGCATCCGCCGGCAAGCAGGACGCTTTCGTGCGACAACGGGCGTTGGAGGTCGAGCGGCTTGCACATCTATTGCTCCTCACCAGGGGCCGACAGCGGAGCGAACGACGACACGACCTGCCTAAAGGCTCGCCGGCCGCAAGTCCTGATGCGGAGGTGGCCGATCGACGATTTTTCGCCTACTTTCCCGTCGGTTGGCCGGGAGCAGGAAGTGGACGAGGTTGTTCCCCGCGTACTGCAGTTCGATCGTTTCGTGCTGGACCTCGCTCGCGGTTGTCTGCGTCTGGACGACCGTGAACTCGAGCTGCGGCCCAAGGCCTTCAAGGTCTTGTGCCATCTGGCCGAGCGCGCCGGCCTCCTGGTCGCCAAGGAAGAGCTTTACAAGGCCGTCTGGAACGACATCGCCGTGTCCGACGATTCACTGGTGCAGTGCATCAGGCAGTTGCGCCGCACGCTGGGCGACGAGCAGCATCGCCTCATCAAGACGGTCGCCCGTCGTGGATACCTGCTGGACGTCCGGGTTTCCCGGCTCGTTTCCGCGCCCGGCGCCACGGCGCCCGCCGCGCCGCTCGCTCTTCCGGACAAGCCCTCGATCGCTGTCCTGCCGTTCGACGCCATGTCGGGCGACCCCGAAGAAGCATCCTTCGCGGACGGCATAGCGGAAGACCTGATCACGGCACTGTCGCGGACATCGTCGCTGTTCGTCATCGCGCGGAACTCGTCCTTCATCTTCAGGCAGGCGAAGCACGACGTCCGGGCGATCGGCGCCAGGCTGGGTGTGCGCTATGTGGTGGATGGCAGCGTCCGCAAGGTGGGATCGCGTGTCCGCCTGACCGCGCAGTTGATCGAGGCCGCTTCCGGCAATCAGCTCTGGGCCGACAGATTCGACGGGGCGCTGGATCAGATCTTCGAGCTTCAGGACCAGATCATCGCCAGCGTGATCGGGGCGATCGCGCCGAAGCTGCGGGCCATCGAGATCGCGCGGGCCGCGCGCAAGCGTCCGGATAGCCTGGATGCCTACGAACTGGTCTTGAGATCGCTGCCGCTGCAGGCAACGATGAGCAAGGCCAGCCTCGGCGAAGCGATCGACCTGCTGGACCGGGCCGTTGCCTTGTCCCCGGACTATGCCGAGGCGCTGGCCTATGGCGCATGGTGCCGCTCGTTGCGTCCCTCCAATGCATACAGC
>JAEWIV010000208.1 GCA_023386865.1 Pseudomonadota bacterium | reverse complement strand
GCTGTCGGTGCTGCAGCAGCGTCAGCTGCCCGTGCGAGCGATCATCGTCTCGGCCTATGGCGACATGGCCAACATCCGCACGGCGATGAACCGCGGCGCATTCGACTTCGTGACCAAGCCCGTCGACCTGAACGACCTCGAGATAACGGTGCGCAAGACACTGGACGACATCTCCCGTGTCCGCGATCTCGACCGCCGCCGTGCCGCGGCGGAACGGGCGCGCAGCAACCTCGCGCGCTATTTCTCGCCCAATTTGGTGAACCTGCTCGCCGAACAGGACCAGCCGCTCGGCCCGGTGCGACGCGAGACGGTGGCGGTCCTGTTCGCCGATATCGTGGGCTTTACCCAAATGGCGGAGCGCATGGAGCCTGACGCCGTCGTCGGGATGCTGCGCCAGTTCCACGAGCACATGGCGGCCGAGATCTTTTCCTGTGGCGGCACCATCGACAAGTACATCGGCGACGCGATCCTGGCCGTGTTCGGGCTGCCGACGTCCGGTCCAGACGATGCGGAGAACGCGCTTTGCTGTGCCGGCCGCATGCTGGCGGCGCTGAAGCGGTGGAACGCCGAACGCATTGCCCGCGGCGAGCCAACGCTTGCCATTGGTATCGGCTTGAACTACGGGCCGGCGGTGCTCGGAGACGTCGGCAGCGACCAAGGCCTGTCGTTCACGGTGATCGGCGATACCGTCAACACGGCCCACCGCCTGCAGGTCTTGACCCGCACCTTGCAGACACAGCTCGTCGTCGGCCATTCCGTGATCGCCAAGCTCGACGGCGGCGCGACGGAAGAGGCTGCAAGACTGATCGGTCAGTTGCAGGACCGGGGCGAACAGACGCTTCGCGGACGCAGCCTGCCGGTGCGCGTCTGGACCAAGATGGACAGGGGGACTTGCGGCGGCTGAAGTGAGGGCGCAACGCTGGATCGAAGTCAGGCAGTTGTGTCCCCCCAGTGTCGCGAAGAACTCCGTCGCAAAGGTTCCTCAATCAGTCACAGAGCGGTCTGGTGCGCGGCCGGAATGCCGAGCGGTACCGCGCTGTCGATGGTGGATTGGGTGACGGAGGCGGAATCGGTCGGCATTCAGTTGGGATAGCCGAGAACTTGGATACCTCAACGAGCGCGTAAGATATTGGTGTTGACGGAAAAACTAGGATTTTCCACGAGGCGCGGCAGTGTCCATAAGGGGATTGTGGTTGTGCAATCGATTGCAGGCCATCGCGACCGATAGCCGACTGCGAGGTGGCTGTCGTGTCCTACGTCTAGGTGGCAGGCCTCGGAGCGACAGTCGTTGCTGGACGGCTAGCGGCGCGTTCAGCGGTCTGCTCGACCAGCCCGTGTGCAATCGATTGCACACACTGCTTCCTCACCTTGAACCCGCTAACGAACCTGCTTTCCCTGCTCGAAGGGCTCGGGAGCACGACCGCGCTCACTGCGCCTCGACAGGCGACGCATCAGGCGGCGCCCCTGCGGAGTGGCGGTACGGCGCGTGTTAAGAGCATCACCAAACCTTCGGCTTGCTTCGACCTTGTCGGCCAGCACATAGAGTTCGCGGCTGGCTTCTACGCTGTGTTGCAAAAGCGGTGTGGCGAGCTTGATGAGATCAGGGCGATCGAGAGCGAGGGACGTCGCAGCGCTGTGACGGAACGCGTGGGGAAAGATTGACTTGCCGAACGCTGCCTCGGTGCGCCTGATGATAATTCGATAGATCGCATTGGATCCGAGCTTTTGGCTGTCGCGCCCCAGCCATACTGCCGTCCCGGCCTTCTTCCCGAAACGCTCAGCTCGAGCCAGCAACACCGGTCGGAACTCGCCCAGGTAGCGGTGGATCAAGTCCGACAGTTCGAGGTCCAATTGGGCCTCGTAGCAGCGGTTCTCCTTCATTTCCTTGGCTGACCAGGCAATCTTGAAGATCTCGTCGTGTCGTATGAGGTGCTTCCCCAGCGCCATGATGTGCACGGTATTGAGCCGTGGCACGACAAGCGCCATGAACACGAGCAGCAGGCCGTCGCGATAAAGAATGGCGCGCTCAAGCGCGGAGTGGTTGCTGCTTCCTCGGATTGCCTGGCGCATCAGGCTCATGCCCGCTTCGACAATATCGTGCGTGTGGCGGGAACGTTCATGGACGCAGCGGCGGTCGGATGGTTCGGCACGCAACATATTGATGCCACCCATCAGCCACGCCGTATCCACTGTGGGCGACAAGGCAGCCAACGCAGCTCGCACGCCATCCAGGCGGGTCGCCATGGTCCGCGGTGACAACCCAAACGTCCGCATGCAGTCGGCGTAGGCGCCCACAATTTCGGGCGTGACGTATTCTTGAAGCTCGGCATTGTCGCCGAAGCGCTGAGACCACTGCAGCCATCCAACGAAGTAGCCCACGCTCCAGACGTGCAGATCGAAGGTGGTGGGACGCCAGGTTGCGGCCACACTCGGCTTGTCGAGGGGACCAGTCGGTCGCTTGCGGAGAACGTGCAGGCGGCGGAACGCCGGCGGCCACGCCGACGGCTTGACCGAGGGGAAGGGCAGGAGCTTGGGCATTGGAGGTGTCCTAGGCGAGCTTCAGCTTGGCGATTTTGTCGTCGCGCGCACCGAGCACCACCGCCGTGAAGTGCTTGATTGCCTGGGTCGCCTGCAGGCGAGCGTAGAACGTCTGCGTGGTCCTCACGGACGTGTGCCCTAGCATCACCTGCGGCACCCCGAAGTTGCCGGGATGTTCGTCGAGGTAAAGCATCGTTCCGATGTGTCGGAACAGGTGGACGTTGACATCGAGGTCGAGCAGCTTGCGGATTGTGCCGCTGACGAGATTGGCCATTCTCACGCGGCGCTTTTTCTGGTCGACGGTGAGCGGAAACAGCAGGTTGGTCGCCTTGGTCGTAAGGAGGGGGCGGCACTTCTTGATATAGAACTGCAGAAGGGCAATCGTCGGCTTCGACAGTGCAAAGCGCAACGGTTGCTTGTTCTTCACCTCGTCCGGATTTATTGCGATTTTCCACTCGCCAGTTTTGGTTGGCTTTGCGGGCCAGAAGTGTTTGCTCAAGTCGAGATCCGCAAGGTTCTTGCGGCGCACCATCGTGGTGAGCAGCAGTTCGATGGCGACCGCGGCCATTACCTTGGTCGCATCTTCTTTGGTAATGACCTTCTCCTTCTTGACCTCCGCCAAAATCTGGTAGGGAAGGAACAGGAGCTCATCAACGATCTCCGCGCTGGAGAACTGTTCGAGCTTTTCGATGTTCCTGCTGCTGAAGTCGGCCGGACCGAGCTTTTTGTCGATGACTTTGAAGATGTCTTCGCGAAGGGCTTTGGTCACTTCCTCCGTGGGGCGAACGTAATTGTCCGCGATCGAGACCCAGGTCGCCGCCATATTGAGGTGGTCCTTGAGGAATTTTCCGCCCGCGCGCTGGAAGCACCAATTCATCGCCTTCTTGAGCCAGCCGATATCTAGAAGGGCAGCAAGGCTGGTGATCTCGACAGGATCTCGGCCTTCGTGCACCTGGGCCGAGGCCGTGCGCCATGCCACATCGCTGTAGCGACCGAGCGTGTCAGGCGAGAGTTGTTTGGTGGCCATCGGGTCGAAGATGTTCTTGGGCGGCACGCTCGACTTGGACACGTAGTTCTGGATGTCTTGCCAGAATGGGTCAGGAAAGTCGGTTTTGGGACTGCTGACCAGGCGGGGGTTCACGAGCTTGGGTAACTCAAGGACCGGCCAATCCGGAAACTTGGCGCGTGCGCGGTTGTTCGCCGCGATCACGCGACCGACCGTTGCCCTGGGCTTCCTGGTCCCGCTGTGGTGCAGCGTCTCGTCCACAAACTCGTCCCAGATCTTGAGCGTCACTTGATCAGGCTCGATGCCCATCACCGAGCAGAAGAGGGCGAAGGTGTTCAGGCCGTATTCGTCGTTTCGGTTCGACGTCGACTTGAGCAACTTGATCCAAGCGACAGACGTCCTCCCCGAGCGCCTTGATCCGACCTTGATGATGCCGGCGCGCTTCAGGACGCGGTTCAGCAACGTGATGATCTCGTTGCGCCTTCGCTTCTTGAGCGACTTTTCTGCGCGGATGGCCTTGTAACAGACGTTCAGCAGGTACTGCTCGTCGGCCGGAATGGCCACCAGCGGCATGTTGAGGGAACGCTCCAGAGCGCGGATCGCGCTTGACTCGTTGGAGCGTTGATATGGATCACGATCCGGGTCCGACTTGACCCAGTCGAACAGGTCCTGCGCGGTCTTCAGGGGCGGCAGCGGCATCGCGTCAGCCTGCGATGACGATCTTGCCGGCTCTTCCGCCAGGAACTCCATGGCGATGTCGGCGGGTTCTTTGTCGGATGACATGACGAGACTCCAGTGGACGGGGGCGGACTCGGGTGACGATTAACGGTTGTCTTACCAGAAGATTTTCACTTAATCGGTTGTGCACATAGCCATTAACGGGCGACAGTTGGGGGACTTCAGTGGACCGCGATGGACAGGGTTACTGGTGCTTGAACGTGGCGAGGAACAGCGCCAAGTCGTTCTCAGCGATGCGCCAGCTGCGGCCGAGCTGCGTCGCCTTCAGTGCCCCCGACTTGATCCAGCGACGGATCTGGCGGGTCGAAAACTGCGTGAACGTGGCTACCTGGCGGATGGTCAGCGGCTTCGGCAGCTGAATGTCCGGTTCTTTTTCTTTAGACATCTACTTCTCCTCGAGTGCGGGTTGAGGTCTCCACCAAGATCGATGGGACTCGTGCCGCGTTCGAAGTAGGGATAGGGATCTCAGGACTAGAAGCCGAGGTCACCTGGCCGAGTTGGTCGCAGGGTGCAGCAACTGCGTGCAGGTACCCGCAGCGTGACACGCGCCATCGTCCACAAGCTGTGCTGACCGTTGGAGCTGCCTGCCGAGACTGTGGGGCTCCAGCGCATGGCGGCCTACCGGGATGACCGAAGGGTTACCAATCCGCCAGTTTGGGCTCGCAGACGTCAGGTCGGGTCTGTGCAATTGATTGCATGAGCTACGGACCAGATTGCGCTACCTGGAAGTGGCAATCATTGAACGGCGCATAATCGTGGAGGGTGGCGTTCGACTGCAACCGTTTGGACCACAGCGGGACACCCCGCGTCGTGCTTGAACCGGTGGTCGGATGCATCGGACTTGCCGTCTATTCGCCTCGCTGTTCTTGGCGAAGTACTCTCCGTTGTCAGCATCGTCCTCAGCCTGATCCTCAGGTGAGCGGCCCTGATAGGCTTGCGCCAAGACTTTTTGGCAACTCACCTATCATGCCCACGGCCTGCTCAAGGCATCGAAGCGGTCGGTCCAAACGAGGGTCGCCCTCCATTAGCGCAAGACCAACTTCAACGCATTCAAAGCACCTTACGCCGGTTCGGTATGTTACGAAGGTGTGACCAATCTTCTGGGCAAGGCAGGTCATGAGCGAGGCACCGGTAGCTACTCTTTGCTCGCTCCGTCATTTTGATACCGTGCTTGCCTTCGAGTTCGTCAAGCCGTCCGAAATAGCAAGAGTAAACGGCGCGGCTAAGGTCAAAGCTAACCGCTATCCAGGCTGCAACCGCATTTTCTGGAAGTTTTGCCGCGAGAACACGTTCTCTGGGACTGATCTTGTAACTGGCGTTCAGTCGGCCGGTGGCTTCGAAACGATTGCGTGACTTCACGCTAATGAAATACTTCGTACCGCCCTGCTCGGCATACAGATCGGCGTAAGGATGGTTGCGCTTCTCCACATTAAGGTTCTTGATGTTCACGAAGCCCGCGGTTCCTAGGTGCTTCACAGCTAGTTCCTCGCCAATGGATCCTAGCTCCGCGACCCTAGTTGCGGTCGACTTGTCGAGGATTACCCGATCTGATCGCTTCCAGCGCCGGGACTTGTCGCTCTGAGACTGCTCGATCCTCCATAGGTCCTTGAGCAAAATTCTCTGCGCTAGTGCCTCAGGGCTTATGCCTAGCGTGTGAGCAGCGTTTACAAGCTGAAACCATGCTTTTTCATCCAAGGTTAGCATGAGCGGGTTTGGTGCCATGGTGAATTTTGGTCCAGTCAAGCACGAGAAAAGAGCGCACGCTAAATCGCGGTAACATTCGTGGTCAAGTTACTGTCGATCGTTGTTGCCGACAGCAGGTCGCGAACCGCGCCCAAGCTATTGGCGAATGGAGTGGCGAGAAGGGAGGCTACTCCATCTCCAACCATCGGACCTGACCGACAGTCATATAGACAAGCGCGCCCCTAGGCACACCGGTCACCTCCATATACTTCCTGAGCTGGACTGCGTGCTCTTGCATGTGCTTGTCAGTTGGTGCGACATCGCTTTTCCAGTCGAGAACGACCTGTGGTTTCCCTTCCTCAACAGCCGTCGCGTCAATGCGGCCCGCGAGGGCTGTCGGTGTCGCGGCGTTCTTGACCATGGCGTAGACCGGCACCTCGGCCACGAGCTGTGGCCGGAGCGCGACAATCTCCGGTAGCTGAAAGGTGGCGAGCACCGTCGCGGCGACCTCATGGGAACTGGGAAGGTCGCTGTCGCTTCCGGCCGTAGCGGTGAGCTCTCCGACCAGCACGTGGGCTCGTGCACGGAGCGCCGCTAAATCCTCCGTAGTTTCGCCCGTCAGCACTTCCTCCATGAGCTTGTGGAGCACGAGCCCCCGTATGCGACCGGCACCCACTGGAAGCAGGATTTCCGGCACGTCGGCGAAGCTTTCCGAAGATGCGATCCCTAAAACCTCAGCGCGATCGGCATCGTGAGCGCTGGGCCTTAGCCATGCGAGGGGAACTGATGCTTCGGCAATCCTCGCGCGTTCCGCCGCAAAAACCTCTGGGAACTGTCCATTCGTCGGCAGTGCTTGATCAGCCACAACCACAGCCTCATCTCGCGGCGCATGTACGACCACCAAGTCCTTACACCCGAGGTCAAGGACCCGAGCCCACGACTTCTGTTGCGCCTGGGCGACCTCCGGGATGACCAGCAGATCACGCGCTCGCGTGCAGGCGACGTACCACAAGCGCTCGCGCTCCCGTGCTACACTTTCGTCGTCAGCTGCGAGGGCCGTCATGAGCTGTGGAGGCACAACCTCGCCGACCAGCCAGTGCAGTGAGTCATCGGACGAACGATAGACGAAGCGATCGCGACGGTGGAACTCGCTACCAGTGTTGATCGGGATAACGACCGGCCATTCGAGGCCCTTAGCGCCATGGACCGTCATGATCTGGACCGCATCGCCGTCAGAGTCGACTCGCCCCTCGGTGCGTGGCGCGCCCTCCCGCCAGTCTCGAGTGGCATCACGGACGAACGCCTTGAGGCCCCGCACGTCGTAAGGTTTCGCTCGCTCGAGGAATGCCTCAGCGTTTGCCACGGCTCGCGGGAGAGCGGCTTGTCCCCGTGATGCTAGGACGGGCCGCACCATGAGGCGCTCCATAGCTTCGGCAAGCAGCAGTGAGGGCGTCAGCGACCAGGCACGCCGCCGCAATTCCTGGAGGATGCCCAGTACTTGGCGCGCGATCGGATGAGGGACATGCCCGACATCCGTCGTCACCGAGAAGCGTGGCTGATTGTCTGGTCGATCTCGATCTCCCGGAAGCGCGGCTGCGATGTCGAGGAGCTCCTCCTCGGAGAGGCCGACCAAGGGACCTCGCATGAGGGCGCCGAACGCCATCGTGTCACGTGGATCGGCCAGGGTGCGGGCAAGCGCCAGCAGATCCTGCACTTCCTGCCGCCGGAACAGATTCCGGCCCGCCTGAGAGGCGAACGGAATGTCGAGCTGCTCGAGGGCGCGCTCGTAGCGCCACAGGTCTGTGGTAGTTGGCGCCAAGAGCACGATGCCGCCCGCCGTCAATGGCCCGAGGGCAGCGTCCTCTCCACGCACGAGCAGGGAACCGACAAGCTGATGACACAACTCGGCGACGGCCCGTGCTTCGGCGTCCCGAATGTCGGCAGCACGCGCGTCCCGCGGTGCATCCACGACGACTTTGCCAACACACGGCCCATTGCAATCGGTTGCGCTGACCGTCGCTGTCAGAGCAACGTAGTTGGGTTGGCCGGCAACGCCGAAGACTGGAGCGAAGCATCGATTGACGTGGTCGAGGATGGCAGGCCGAGACCGGAAGTTGGCGGTGACCTGAAGAACGTTGTCTGGCCATAGACGTTCGATTGCGGCGCGCGCCTCCGCGTACGAGCCGACATCTGCTCCCCGGAACCGGTAGATGGCCTGCTTGGGATCGCCGACCACGAACAGCGATCCGGCCCGCAGGTGGAGCTCCTGCCATCGCTCGGTTGCCTCAGTGGAGGCGATCCGGAAGAGAATCTCGGTCTGCAGTGGATCGGTGTCCTGGAATTCGTCGACGAAGATGTGCCGGTACCGGTCCCCCAACGCGCGACGAACGTCATCGTGGCTGCTCACTAGTTTACCGGCCCGCTCCAGCAGGTCGTGGAAGTCGAGTACCGCCGCCGCACGTTTGAATGCGGCGTAGTCGGTTTGCACTTCGTCGAGCTCTTCGGAAAGGGCAGCGACGACGGCCGTGGCAATCTTTCCAAGAAGGACACGAAAGCACTCGTCGACATGATAGAAGTGCGCTTCAGCATTGGCATTGAGCCGGCTTCCGTGGCCCTTGCCTGCTGCTCGCTCCCAGGCGGACTTGTGCCGTGGCCGAACGAGCTCGAAGGTGTCCTTGCGCATACACTTGAGCTGGGGCGGATGGGCCAGTGCCCACAGCCGGGGAAAGTCGGGCAGAGGTTCGAAGCTCTGCTCGTAGAATCGGGACAGAACCTCGAGCTCGTCGAGGAGAGTCGAGGTTTTCGGCTCGGGTGGCGCCGAGGTGGCCCAGCGACGGAACTCGCCCACGGCTTCGACCAAGTCGATGTCGGGCCGGCCGCTGAGGTCCGCCTCCGGCGTGCGCGCTCCTCGATGCTTTGCGTGAAAGCGGGCAAGCCCGTGCAGGATCTTGACGACGCGGCGCGGATCGTCGCGCGAGAGCGTGGCGATCTTGTCTCCGGGAGGGGCCGTATCGCCAAGCCGCCGCCTCAGCCACTTCTCGAAGATGTCATCGAATGCGGCCTCAGCCTGCACCGTGTCGAGGATTTGAGCGCCAGGGTCGATGTCGGCCTCGACGGCATAGCTGCAGATGATGGTCTGGCAGAATGCATGGATGGTCATGATCGTCAGCTCATCGAGCTTGCCGCCGGCAACGGCCAATGCCGTCCTGTGGGCTGGCTGCAGGCCTTGCGGGAATGCCTGTCGCAGGGACACCGGCATCTCGTCAGCCAAAAGCTGCCCGACATAGCGGTGGACGCGAACCGACAGCTCGCTGGCCGCAAGTTCCGTAAAGGTGATTGCCGCGATCGAAGTTGGCGAGGCACCTTTTGCCAGCAGCACTGTCAAGCGACCGGCAATCAGGGAGGTCTTGCCGGTCCCGGCCGCGGCCTCGACCAGGAGGGTGGCATCGAGATCGGTAAGCGCCCGCATGCGGGCCAGTTGATCGACGAGCTCCGTCATCGCGCGTTCCATGCCCTGGTGAGGTCGCCGAAGGCGCGCATGAAGGCGCTATTCTTGAGAGCGAAGTACGTCGCAGCCGATGCCGGCAGCGCCAGGCGAAAGTCGTTCCAAGCCTCGCGCGCATCGGGGCCTGGCAGGGCGATGCCCTGCCTCAGAAGCGCGACGGCAGCGCCAACATGCGTGGCGACTTCGGCAATGGCGGCGTCGGCGTCGTGCAATCGATATTCCCTCGGTTGCTCGGTCCCGAGAAACAACAGCCGCGATACGATACGCGGATTGCCGGGCAGCAGTTGCTTCGCCGCTAACGCATAGATGACGCGCTGAAGCTCCGTGCCCCGCCCGATCACCATCTGCTCGGCCTGTTTAGGCTCGGCGCCGGTCTTGTAGTCGGAGACACGAACAGCATCGCCAGCCGCTCGAAGGTCGACGCGATCGATGCTTCCCCGGACCCGAACTGTCGTGCCGGTGATGGTCACGGCGGCATCCGGAGGCCAAGGCAGATCCTGCGGAGGCGTATCGGTTGCCTCGAATTGGCCGAACCTCACTTCGGTCCAGCTGCGCGTGCCGGACTGAAGGCTTGGATCGTGCGTGAGCGCCTTAAAGGCTAAATCCCGTGCCGATTCGAGCAAATGCTGCCACAATAGCTGCGGCGGCACCGGGCGTTCGAGCGGCCACTGCACACGAACGGCCGTCACGGCTGCAGCAAGAGCGGCCTCGATCTCGTGCGGCTGAGCCCGCGCGTAACCCGGATCGGGCTCGAGTTTGTCGACGCTGCGCTTTAAGAGCTCATGGACGAGCTCGCCGTGGGCGCGGGCATCGAGGGTTATCGGCTGGTCCTCATCGTCGACGAGGGTCCACCCCAAAGCGTACCGCCACACGAAGCCAAGGGGATCGCGGAGCATCAAGCGCAGCGACGTCGCCGACTGGACCTGTTCGATGGCGCGGACGACGATCGGATGAGCGGCACGGATACGTCCATCATGCGAGGTGACGCCCGGCTGCAAACGACTGCGCCAGCAGGTCGCTGCCTGCAGGAGAAGGGGCACGCCGACCGCCTCGCGTGGCCTCGCGAGCAACCGGTCGCATTCGCTCATAGCGTGCTCGGCCAGCCGCGTGCGCATGAACGCGCGCTTCGGGCTGTCAGCTGGCAGGAGCGGGCTTGCAGCCAATAGACCACCTTGCGCACTGCGTCGGCTCGTCGAAAGCACACAGGTGCCCGAGGCCTGTCCCGTCACGACTTGAAAGGCGCGCCTGTCCGCATCTGTAACCGGGTCAGAATCGAACAGGTGACTGGCGAGGATGTGGCTGGGGAGCAGGGGATTCTCGGCAGTCCGTCGCGGCCATGTTCGCGCGTTCATCCCAAGCAGTCGGACGAACGGTCGCGGAGCCGCGGCGAGATGGCTTGCGGGACACCAAACGGCCGAGACTCCGGGGTCGCGACCGTCCGGCAGGCGTAGGTTCTGCAGCGAGTACTCGAGGGCCTTTGCCGGTGCTTGGCGCAATGCTTCGTTCCAAAGCAGGCGCGCGCCGGTCCCCAGCACCCGTTCGCCGGCCTCGATGGCTTGGCCGGTCCCATGGGCAAACAGCTGGAGCAGTGGCATGAGGGCAGGGCGCGGATCGATACCGTCGGTCCGGTGAGCCGTCGCGTGGGCCAGCGCTCTTTGCCACTGGTCGACGTCGAAAAGGCCGGCATCCCTGGGAAGGCCAGATGACCAGTTGGGCGCCAGATTCTGCAGCGTCGCGCCGAGGCCGGCCCGGCGATCCAGCAGGCGCCGGAGCCGGGTCTGGCTAAGCCCATTGAGGAGGATGTCGGCGAGTGCGCTGCAGGTCTCGCCGTCGTACGACGCCAGCGCCGGCGTGCCGTGAGAGAAGTGCAGCGGGAGGTCTGCCTCACCCGCGAGAGCAAAGAAGTGGTCGTCCCACGGACCAGTTGCTGGTGCACAGATCGCGATTTCGCCTGGCTTTGCCCTCCCTGACGCAACCAGCTCGCGCAACCAGCGAAGGGCTTCGATGACCTCCGCCCGAGGATCGGCGCAGGATGCGATCGTACTGGCTGCCGGCGAAGGGTGCTCCTCGGCAACGACCAATCCTTCGTACCAGCTGGTGTCGTTTACGGTACCCGGATTACGCCAAAGCACGGGCACGTGCCTTACCAGCGCGGCAAGGAGCGGCCGCCACACGGGCGAGACGAAACCAAGTCGTTCAAGCTCGACCGATCCGAGCACAGAGGCTGCGTGCTCGATACGATCCATCGCAGCGTTGCGCAGATCGCGCGGCGCCAGGGTTCCCGCGGGAAGGTGCATGCGCACCCGCTGTTCGATGTCCGCAAGGTCGGCGAGCCGCGCGTGGCTAGCCGAACATTCCGCTAGCGAAATGTCGGATTGCCAGATCTTCGCAAGGGTGTGGGACACCGCTCTCGGAGTGCCCGGAAGTAACCGCAGGCCTTCAAGTTCCCGGAATTTGCCTTCGTCGAGCGCCAAGCGTATTGCGGCGAGCAACTGGGGGTGAGAAGCGGGTTCACAGAAGCCGCCGGCAAGACGTGCCGCAAGCAGCGGCAGCGTCATGACCTGGGTGCCAATTTCGCTATCCCGTGCCGCCGCGATGCGGCGCATTCTGAATGCCAGCGGCCCCTCGACAACGATTGTTCGTCGGTTCATCGAACCTCGGCAGGCATCTCGACGGCGTGAGCTGTTGCCGAGACGACGTGGCTGTTTTAGTGCCCCAGAGTACCTTAGCCACCATTCTGAACATATCTTCATCTCTACGGCAGGCGAGGCCCCGGGCCTCACCACATTTCTGTGCAATTGGCTGCACAGGTCGGATGGACAGTTGAGGTCTACTTCTTGCTGTTCTTGGCGAAGTATTCGTCGATAGCGGCGTCGTACCCGGCCTTGTCCTCATCCGACAGGCTCTTGTATCCCTCCTCCGATAGCAGAAAGCCCGTTCGTTCGTAGGCGTAAATCAACTCCGGCCTGATACCGGCTACTCGCATGGCCGCGATCATATCCTTCTGGATCTTCTTCGGTCTGCTTGTCACGGTCGTCTCCTTGCTCGCTGGTTTGGAAGTGATGGGAACGCTGCCTCTTATGTGCGTCGACGGGTGATGGGTACGTTGCGCGGCGCGTCGAACAGGAGCTTCAGCTTGGACCCAACCGGCTGCGGACCCAGCCCGATCCAAACGTTGGGCATCATTTCCGTCAGTTCACGCGCCGAGACCGCGAGTTTCTCGCCGTCGTCGCAGATGAGCGTCACGCTGTGGCGGCCGTTGACAGAAAGTACGGTGACCCAGCGGTCGGCTATATCCACGACGTCCCCAATCTTCACGCCAAGAGCCAGAGCCATAATGTCCTCCATGTTGAGAAGCTGGATGGTCAGATTTGTTCAGGAATGGGAGGTGCGGGGCGACCAGCGCGCAGTCGGTTCCGTCCGTCCGTGTCCCGGGCCTTGGCATCGACCAGGCAACGGAACTGGTCGTGGAGGCGGCCGCTCAACACGCCGTCTGACAGAAGCTGATCGGCCGATGCCCAATACCGTCTTACTGGTTGCCGGCCCGCGCTGGATCGCGGCCTTGGCAGCGCAAGGATCGAGAGCTTCATTTTAAGCTGGATCGAGCCGACTCGTTCTTCGCCGCTCCGCACATCGCAGAAGGGCCAGTCCGGTTCATACTCGTAGTCGAGGCGTGCTTTGCGGACGACGCGCGCGCCGAAGGCGCCGAAGACAAGCTGGAGTTCGATGGATCCGTTGAAGGCAAAGGAGGTCATTTCAGCCTCTAAGTGACTGAAACGACTATGCTTTTTCCCGATCAGGATGCAATTGGAGTTGCTTTTCCGGAACAATATTTTTCCTACGGGAGTGTGGAGACTCGGTCTACCGCCGAGCTCGCATCCCTAGGTTCTCCGCCTGTCGCCGGGATCATCTAGTAGGCGGGACGAGGGCGTCTTCAGCGCCTTGGCGATCCTTTCCAGCACCACCACGGTGGGACTGCGCCCGATCCGGGCGGTCGACCCTGCTTTCACTGACCTGCGCGCGGTTTGCACTGAACTCCCGCTGCGCGAAGAAGTGGGCCGCTACGCCGACAATCTGCTCATGAACCCAGACGGCCGCATTTGCCAAGTCGAGTGCAAGCTGTCGACCAACGCCCAAGCCGACCGGGACGTCCTGGCCCAGCTCCTCGACTACGCTGCCGCCCTTAGCCGCTTGGACTACAGCAGTCTGCGGGACCGGAGCCGCGAAGCTTGGACCCGGCGCAGGAGCAGCCGCCGGTCGCCGCCGATGGCGAACGGTCGTTGCAGCATGCACGGGGCACCATCGCCCGGTGCATCTAATTGTAACCGTTACGATGCGAGCACGGTCACTACAGCGTTGAGGCACTCGCGGAGCGAAAGCGGATTGCCGACTTGATACGCGAGATGCGGGAGTTTGCTGGGAAAGTCCGAGAAGCCGCTGAGGGACGGTTCGAGTTGCTGGACTTACTGGGCTGCCCGAATAGACGAAATACTTCAGCGAGCCCCGTATCTGTTCGGCGCGTCTACGGGTAAGGACGCGCCGGATCTATTCCGGTATAAATCTATGCCGACTTGCAACTCGAGCGGGGGAGCCATGGCTGACGAGGAACGAACGCCGGAAGACATGCGGCTTGTCCGCGAGATCGCGGACAGCGCGGAGGATTTCTCAAGGCCGCTTACGCGGCTGAACATCTTTCCCTTCCAGCCCTCGCGCACGGACGAGCGCTTCACCTATCTCGTAAGGCGCGTCGAGGAAGCGGTCACCGGCGGCCGGAATTTCCTCAGCGACGAGAGGCGTGACCTGCTTTCGCGGAGCTTCGCGGCCAGTCTTCGGGTGTTCGGCTTTTACGACCTGGCCGGCCTGCCCTATGTCCTGGTGCTGGCGAACATGGAAAACGCTTACCGCGCGGCGGTCATCGTCGACGTGTTCAGCGCGGATGCGCTGCAGAGGCTGGCCGGCAGGCGCAGTCCAGTCGATTTCGGTTTTGAAGGAGGGCCGCGGCCTCCGCTGCCGCTCGATCCGGACTCGTGGCGTTATTCAAACGTTGTCGAGAGCCTCGAATCCAGCAGGAACACTGTCGAGAGAGTCGACCGCGAGCTGGCCGCGCGCCAGTTCACCACGCTTTTCGTCGACACGCTCCGAGGCGCCGCGAGGAGCGCCATGCTCGCTTTCGGCAGCGGATCCGCGCCGCCCACGACCATCCACTTCACCGTGCATTCCGGCCCCGGCAAGAAGGGCTATGCCCTCGCTGCCTTTCCCCAGCACCGTTATACGCCCAACTCTTTTGGCGGGAGCCAGCTAAGCACGCCGGTCGACGACCATCTGCCGACCGGGCATTGGTGTTTCGAGGGCGCGCTCGCGGGATCGACAGCCGCGCCGATCCGCGATCGCTGGCCTCATTTTGTCGGGCCCAGCAACACGTCCACCAAGACGACCTTGTTCTAGGCGCACCATGGATCTCGGCGACCTGGGGGAGTTCAAGCCTACCGTTGAGCTGGCCGGCCAGATCGTCTCCGCCGGCATTGCGCTCGGCGCGATCGTGACCGGCAAGAAGTTCATCTGGGCCCCGAAAGCCGACGGCCTGCCCCACTACGCAGCCCGGGTGTTCGGCGTCGTGAACGGCATCGGGCTTGCGTATCTCTGGCACCGCAGCAAGGAACTGCTTGACGCCCCGGATTTCACGGCATCGGCGCTGTATCTGCTCGCCGCAGGCGTCATCGGCGCGGTCTTTTACCTGGTCTGCTGGAGCGGCCTGACGATCCGCTGTCAGGGGGATTCCAAGCAATATGCCGGCGGCCTGTGGCTTCGGCGCGAGGCCCACCGCGTCCTGCAGGGAAAGCTGGACGGCCTGCCAGATCAATACGCCCTCATTCATCCGCCCCTACCCGTTAATGCAGCGGAATTCTTCTGCAAGAGCGGGAAGGACCCCGACTTCATCTGGCCCCGCCTGTCGCATGTCGCGGCGCAGGTCCTGCTGTTCGTCTTCTACGGCGCGATGCTTGTGCCCCTCTCCCTCGCGATCGCGAGCGCTGCCATGGGGCTGAACCAGGTGAAGGTCGTCAAAAAAGACAAGGAGACCATCATCAACCTGCCGGCCGAAGTGCTGTTCGAGTTCGAAAAGGCGGACCTGCAGCCGAACGCCGCCCGCCTGTTGGAGCGCATCGCCGCGGACCTGCGCGAGCACAAGGTCCGCAGGCTCCGCGTCGAGGGCCACACGGATTCCCGAGGTCCCGACGCGCTTAATCAAAAGCTTTCGGAGGACCGGGCCGAAACGGTCAGGCGATGGCTGACGCAGAACGGCAAGCTTGTGGACGTTGCGATCACCGCCATTGGCTTCGGCAAGACCCGTCCGGTCGCCCCGAACACAACGCCCGACGGCAACGACGACCCGGACGGCAGGGCGAAGAACCGCCGCGTGGATATCGTCCTCGAACCATAGCCGTAAGACTGCCGCCGAATACGCTGCGATGAACTAGGCAGTCGCATCGACGTTGCCCCCTGTCATGCGGGCGCCGCGCATTACTTCGCGCGCCGGACGAGCCGATCTCTGGCAGCACTTCCTCAAAGCGGCCCATTCTGCTACGCGCGGCGCTCAACCAGCCATAGTTTGGTCAGACGTGTTCTTATTACCGCGGGCATTTCTGAACCCTCCGGGGTGCCATTGACCGTCGCCAGTGCAGAAAGCTCCGCTAGAGTCAGAGTGGGGTCTTTTGCCATGGGAGCAGTCTAGGTCGGCGCGCCTGGCGTACTGACTCCATTTGGACAGGCCGTTAGGGGCAATGATCGGAATACGATGGGGCGCATCGAACTCTAGTCGGAGCCGCGATGTAGCGGGGGCCAGACCGAGCCAACGTCGGGCGACACCTGCGTCAACTGATGCGAGGAAAGGGACGTTCCGTGTCCGTTCGCGGTTCCTTGTCCGTTTCGCTCTACCTATCCTTGAGGCTGTGCACTCTCACCCAATACGACACGACTTGCTTCGGGAAGTAGACCGTCACGCGCTGGTTCAGCTCGTAGCTGTATGGATCTTGCATCTTGACCGGGATGTCGGACCCAGCCCTGATGCAGCCGATGCTTTCCATCTGCTTCGCGTTCATATTGTAGGACGCAGTCTCCAAGCCATGCAGGGTCGTGCAGACCAAGCTGTCTTTCTTGATCCTGGCAGCGCCGATACCACCAGGGATCTCCTGCGGCTTGTCAGGGTCGTCGGCTCGGGTCGCCTGTCCGGACTGTCCGATGCTGGGCTGCCAGCGGTTTTCTGGCGCCTTGTACGATTGGGAAGCGGCGATCAGGCCGACAAGGCCAACGGCAGTCACCGCGATTACGACTGCTCTACTCATGACCCAGGCCTCCCTCGGCGTCCCCGCGTCGTTTCACCGGCAGCGCCCCGTTACATCTCTTGATATTGGAATATCGGATTTTTCGATATCGGATTTTTCGCTTTAGTGAACTGGCTCCGCCGCGAAGGTCGGGAGCCGAGGATTGTGGGTCAAACCCAAGGACCAGAAGATCGTAGGACAGGCGCTCGCCCGAGCGCGTCGTGGTGCTGGTTACACTCAACAGCAATTGGCCGATAAGCTGGCAAAACCTCAGAGTTTCGTGTCCGCCTATGAGCGCGGCCAGCGGCGGATCGATGTTTTGGAGCTGATCCACATAGCCCACGCCCTCGGTGAAGACGCCGGCAAGACGTTCAAAGGGATCCTCGCAGTGTGGGCAGGTTCGAAGCGTTAGTCAGTACTGCAATGCCGGGAGTATGACTTCTTGTGCAATCAATTGCACAAAATCGCCACGCGCTTGGGGCTGCTTCCTGTCCGCCGCGAGTTAAGGCTATTCCGTCCTGTTCTTGTCGAAGTACTCGGCCGGCGTCGTAGTCCGCTTTATCCTCGGGCGAAAGACTACTAAATCTCAGCCGGGACGATGGTTTGTGTGACGCTGAGCGGTATGTCCAAGGAGACTAACGGCAAGTACAGATTGGAAGATTGGCGAAAAGGAGCATCTGCGGAGATGCAATTATAGACGGGTGGCATAACGAAACTTTTGTGCGCTCTTCCGCTTCAGTGAGAACGGTAGAGCAAGGCCTCCGGCCACCGCCTCAAGGGCTACGAGCTGCTGCGGCCTATCCCGCGCAACGCCGACAAGCCGGGCGTTCGACGGTGCGCGCGTCCCGCTGAAACCCGGTTTCAATTTTCCGGAATGTGTGCACGCGGTGGTTGGCAATCTCACGCTCGCCACGGATTACTTTGCATACTCCTCGGCCGCGATGGCAAAATTCAGGTTCTGCGAGTCCTTGAGCATGAACGTCGTGATCCCGACGAGATTGCCCTGCGCATCGAACAGGCCGCCGCCCGAAGAACCTTTCGAAATTGGCGCCGAGGTCTGAAAATACCGCCAATTATCCGAAGTCCTCTTTGAGGAAATCATCCCGTCGGCAAGACTCAGTTCCAGGCCTTGGGGCGCACCAACGGTGAAGACCCGCTCTCCAACCTTGACGTCGGCGTAGGGACGCACGCGCACCCAGTGGGGAAGCGGGCTCACGATGTTGCTGATTCGAAGGACGCACCGGTCGGCGTCCTTGTTTGCCGATATCAGCAAGGCCGGCAGACGTTCGCCTTCCCGCTCGAGCGTTGCGGTAGAGGCCGACTCAAGGATGTGGCAATTCGTCAGCAGTTCGCGGTCGCTTATCGCCACCCCGGAGCCCAGCGCAGTCGTCGTCTTCACGACGTAGACGGCGCCGCTGACCTTTTCAAAAACCTCCTGCGGCTTCAACTCCTTGCCGTCACCGAGAACGAGCTTAACGGCACTCGTCCGCCCCGACCGGTCGATGGCGGATCCTGGATTGACGGCTGCGACGGGAGCGTTTGTGGATGGCGGCGCTGCCGATACGGCACGCGGTGGTGATGACGGCGCACTCATCTGCTGCAAAAGAGCCTGAGAGGCAAAGCCGGTCGCGGGCAGTCCATTCTCCCGCTGCCAAGCTGCAATTGAGGTTCGCGTCACAGGCCCAAAGACGCCATCGATGGTCGCGGTAGCGGGCAGTTGCTGACTGACCTGTAGCCCTCGCTGGATCGCGACGGTTTCCTGCGGCGTCAAGGTGGCTTCCGAACGGGCCGGGCCAACCGTGCGGCTGATTAGGGCAATCCGGCTCTCCTGAAACAGGTTCCGGACACATGCGAGCTGCTCGAAGGATGGCTGCCCGGTGAGGCCGCCGGTGCTTGGAAGCCCGCACTCGTCATTCATTCTCAGAACGAGCGCATTGGCTTCGTCCACCATTGCCTTGCGCACCTCTGGCGAAGAGGACTCGCGAAGTGCCTGGTACGCGATAACGTATGCCAGTTCCCAGTATGCCAACTCCTTGTTGCGGCAGATCGATTGAGCAAGGGCTTGTGTAGTGGCAGCCTTGCTTGTGCAATCGAAGCTCGGGCCGTACGTGGCTGTGGGCGTTGCCGGTGTAGCGGGGGCTGAAGCGCTGGCAGTCGCGACTTCATCAAGCATGATGACCCGTCCCGACGCCCCGCAGAGTTTAACGCCGAGGCGAACGCGTTGGCCTTCGGCAAGCAGCGTGCGAAGCCCAGTATGGATCCAGGCGCGAGCCACCATGCTCACCTCGGGTCCCGCAACGGCAACTTCGTTTACGTTGATGAAAGTGCGGTCGCCGTCGGCCTCTTGCAGAACGATGCCTCGCATGGACAGGCCACGCTCATCAAATTCGCGTTTCACGACGCTTCCGCTGACAGTGGCAGGGTGACAGTCACTGCTGGGAGAAAGGCTTGAGAGCCGGATTACGTAGCTGGAGGTTGCGTCAAGCTGGTAAGTCGGCGTTTGGGCGACGGCGCCGATCATGGTGACGCAGAGCGTCGCCAGACCTACTGCCGCAAGTCTAGTTGCTGCGATCAACATGCGCATCCCGGCGGTTGGTTGCACTTGCTGCTCGCAGAAATGCAACTGTTGCCGCATGGTTTTCCCTTCGAGCAGCGCTTGCAGCAGGATTGGCCCTGCTGAGCCTGTTCAACCCACTCGGACGCAATCGCCCAGTCGCCTTGGCCGGGCCAAGGCGAATAGTCGGCGGCAAAGACAGGCACGCTGAACAAGACAACGACCAAAGCCAGCCCCCGCATGGCACTCCCCCCGATGAGGTCGTATTGTGTGATAATCTTACCACCGGGTTCGGCGGGGGCTAGGTGAATCTCAAGGCATGGCGGCTCAGTGGCGGCAGCTTGGTGGCGGCGGCAGTTGCGTTTGTTGCACCCGCCGCAGCCCAAACAATCACCGATGGCGACACGCTCAAGCAGGGCGGCGCTACCTATCGGCTTTGGGGTGTTGACGCTCCCGAAGCCAAACAGGTTTGCCCTGATGGTTGGCCAGCTGGCAGCTTGGCCACGACCAGGCTGCAGGCACTGACGGCAGGGCGGTCGATTGTCTGCCAGGAGAAGGACCGCGACCGCTACGGCCGCATCGTCGCCATTTGTCGAGCGTCCGGCGAGGATCTGGGCGCTATCATGGTGCGCGAGGGCTTGGCGTGGGCGTTCGTGCGCTACAGCTCGGACTACATTGGGCAGGAAGCCAAGGCGAAGGCCGATCGGCTAGGCGTGCATGCCCACGGCTGTCTGCCGGCATGGGAGTGGCGGGCACAGCAACGCCCGAGGAGCGGACAGTAATGCTTGGGACACATCGGCGCGTTAAGAGCGGGCCGAAGCCGATACGCCGGGGTAATCGCGAGCTGCGAGCGCTACTGCGCTCGACCTTGGACGGCTAGCGTCGCCGTTTGCGAAGTGTCAGCGGCAGGTCTCCAGCCGTGGAGGGGGCCACAGCTCTATGGACTTTGGTGATCCTATATTCAGGGTCATCGATCGGCTCGCCGCGCTCATCAACGGGGATTGCTGACACCGCCATATCGACATCCAGTAAATACCCGGGCGGTGCGCTAACCTTGCGGGCCTGAAAATCTGCCAACCACTTTTCGTCGGCAATCGTCATTTCCCGCGCCCTGTCGTACTGAATCGTCCACTTGCCGCTGCCGGAATAGACTGCGCGCCGCACGCCTACTGTGGCGCGAATGCGCGACGCAGGGATCGTCTGTGTCGCGGGCTCCTGCGGGATTGGCATGTCTTGGATAAGACGCGCCTCTTCATTGTTGACACTCTCGACGACCTTACCGCGCTCCTCAAATTCGAGCTTCTCGTATCCCGGCTTGGTTATAGGCTCTATCGCCTTCTTTGCCTGCCTCAAGGCCTGCGGGTCTTTCAGTAGTCTTGCCGTCTCCGGAGTGACGATAAATGAACCTCCGCCGGAGATATTCACTTGCAGGACATTGTTGCCATCACGCATCACTACTTTCGTGCTCTTGGGCGATTTTCCACGAAGCTTCTTTAAGGCCGCAAATAGGCCTACCCCGGCAACGGCGGTCCCGAGAAGTGCCTTCCCGATCTCTGTGGCTGACTTGATATTCGCTTCAGTGAACAGAGCCTTGGCCTGATCCCAGACCGACTGCACAATTTGGAAATCAAATTGAAGGCAGTGCTGTTCCACGTTCACGTCGATCAGCGCGCGGACCGCCGCCCGGTCGCCGTTCAGAAGCGTATTTGCCCGCTTAACTAACTCGGACAGCGCAAGAACTGCAGGCGCAAAATCTTCAACGGCCATCTTGTGGCCGCCGTCAAAAATAGGTCCGTCAAATCGAACGGTGAAGATCGCTTCCGACGCGCCACTATTCTAACGGTTGTCAACCGTTTTGTGAATCTACCTTTTCGTGTGCTGCTTCTTCTTGACCGCGTTCCTCGGCTGCGGCGGAGTCGCGAGCATCCGGCACAGCACCGCGTCTGTGGCTGGGTCGAGCTTGGGAGAGGGCTTGGCATGGCCAATTCTTGGGATCCACTTCCTTTGCCGCGCGACGCCGACCTTGACGACAAAGCCACGTTCCAAGGCATCGGCCGCATCATAGATCGATGGGAGCGTATCGAGTTCAACCTTGCCCGAGTCCATAGCGTTTTTGTCGGCGACCCAGATGGAAGCATAGCCCTGCGACAATACGGGAATGGGCGCACGGTTCCGGAGAGAGACGCGATAATCCGCGCCTCTGCCGAAAAGTGGTTCGTGAAGAACCCCAATCAAAAGCGCGAAGGCAAGTTCGACAAGTTCATGCAGGAGTACGCGGGTTTCGCCGACCGTCGCAATGAAATCGCACACGGCATTGTGCATCAGGTCAGCGGCTTCACGTTCTTCCGACGCCGCACGACGAAGGCCGATTACCTAGTGCAATATGCGGTGATCCCAGCCTATCAGGTGATGAAGCGGCACCACGCTAATGGTGTGCCCAAGTACATGTACGGCAGCGCCGAAATGGCCCTCGTTGAGAAGCATATGGTTGCCCTGAATCTGGCGATCTGGGATTTCCTTCAGGAGATCGACCCGCCCTAATCTCCGGTGAAGCGGCGAGGGCCGCACTTGCTACAGTGAACGCCAGCTTCCTCGAGGGTACGCTGTCACCTCTCCGCGCCTTCAGAGTCTCGGCCGTGAGTAGCCCGCGCCGTATGCGGCTCGGCCTACGGGGCCGCGAGCCTTCTCCCAGCATCGTAAGCCGCACACTGTGTCCGCCTTCGATCTCGAGCCGAGCGTGAGACGCCGCAGCATAATGTCTTTGAAATGTTTCTGAGCGGGTGCCACCACGAGGCCCGTCATGGGCGATGCAAACGGCTGGGGTCGATTAAAAGTGTATGAGGGGCACGGCATGTGAGTGCCCCATGGCGCAGTGCTGGCACTCGACGCCGATCAATCGAGACCGGAGGACGCTAGATAGGTCGTGAAGTGTAAGCGCGGGCATCACTAGGCGTCGCCCGTTGTCGGCTCTGCCACCGGAGCAGCCGCGTACACCGCGATCTTGCCGTAACCAGGCCGTGCCCACGGCGCTGCAAGCAGCATGGCATGGCGTAGTGCCAGCCGAGGCCCAAGCAGAAACTCGCTGAACGTTGGCGCTTCGACGAAAGGCCGCAACGAAGTTTCGATGGCACGCTTTGCTTCGTCCATCTCGAGCGAAAGCTCGTCGGTGTCGTCGAGTGCCGTCACACCGGCATGCACCACGGCTTCCCACTGGCGAACCAGCGCACCACTAACCTTCGTTTCGGGAGAGAGCCCAACATTGGTCATGCGGCAGGCGGTAGCTACGACTATCCGATGGTAGGCGCGGAGCGGTTCGCGAAGATGGTGGGCGAGCTCACTGCCGAAATGAACCTCAACGTTGACGGCGGCACGCTCCAGTTCCTCGAAGGCATTGCGGTGAAGCTTTAGACGCTCAACGGGAATGTACAGGCGGTCCAACAGGCCGCCGTAGGCCGGCAGCTCGTAGTCGCCGCGCTTTCGTGTTGTCCCTTCGCCGGCATTTACAAAGGGCTTGCGAGCACGTGCTATCGCGGCCTCGGCCTGACAGAACGCAGACAATGCAGCGTCTGCGATCTCGAAGTGTCGCTTTCGCACGAGTTGGCGATGCCAGACATAGAAGCCCACAAGGGCTACCAGGATGGTCGTAAGGGGAAGCAGAAGGATCAGCATGGTTATCCTCACAAGTGCCCAAAGGGGTCGCGGAAGGATGAGAACAAAATGAGAACATTTAAGACGAGAGTCAATCCATAGGGATTGATCGGAAGCCACTTCAGAACGCTTTCCGTTGTGCCGTGGAGCCGGTGGTTTGATTGACCGACGGCGCCTGACCGAACCTCGACCAGAACAGCCCCCGGAAGGCATCAGGCGGCTGAGCCTCGGTCGCATACCGTCAGGCAGCGAGAGCCCACCCGGCCACGCCTGCTAGTCCGTACCGCCGCTCTGCCTGACGCGGATTTCGATGCGGCGGCGCTCCTTCACGTCGCCGCCCTTGTTGCCGTTGGACAACTTACCGTCGACGTCGATCACCTGAGCGGCCGAAAGCGGAAGGATCGTGAGTCTCTTGAGCCGGTCGTCTTTGTTCAAGACCTGCACTACCGCAAGGGCACGGGCGAAGCCCAGACCGGCATTGTCCGCGGCGTTCAGGCGCGCAGCCGGTTCGCCCTTCGCGATGACGTCGATCGATAGAGTATCGAGCGTCGACGCAATACCAGGCGGAATGGGTTGCTCATCAGTGTGGCCGACGACCTCAACCACGTCCGTCTGAAAGCGGCTCACGAGGTCAAGAATCTTCGGGACCACGTCCCGCCTGATCTTCGCCTCAAACGCCGGCGACACCTGCGCGCTGCCAACGATGAAAAACTCGCCGTCCGCCTCCTTGAGCTTAATGATCGGTGGCCAGTTGTGGCGGCCTAGCGCGCTCAGCTTCTCGTTGGCCGCCTTTGCCGTACAGTCTGCGGCCGAGATGCCGAACCTGTCGCACAAGGATGCAAGGGGCAGTGCGTCAAACGGAGCGTCGGCTGTGGGTACGCGCTGACCCGCGCGCCCCGGCTGGTGGTTCTGATTCTGTGTCGTGTTCGGATTTGCCCCATTGGGGGCGACCCGAATCCACCCCTCGGGCAGCGGATCGGCGTGGGCAGCCGAATTGTTCGGCGTGGCGGGATCGCCCAAGGGTGGATTGTCAGGCTTCGCCGCCTCTTTGGGTGGAGTAGTAGGCTCTTTCGCTGGGGGCGTCGGTTGCTGGGGCCTGTTCGCTGAGCCCGAGCCGCCCTCCACCGCCCCAGGCACCGGACCCGGCAGCGCGACGTATGGCGGCGGCGCCGCTGGCGGTTTTGGGTTCTTGGTATTCTCGCCCAGCAGGAGCGGCACGAACAGAAGAAGCAGGCAGAAGACCAGCAGCAACACTACTTCGGCGACCGTAAAGCCGAAGACCACGCCGCGCCGGTACGCCCTGTCGTCGTTTCGGATCGCCGCCATTGCCTCAGACCGCCTGAGGGGTCACGAGCGGCATCGAGGCCTCCCGAAGCCGCTCGTGAGCACCCGCGAGCGTGTCGACCTGCGCTGACAAGCTGCGCGCGGCGGCTTCGACGTTGGCCATACGATCGGCCAGCGTGGTTTCGGCCGTGGTCAGACGCGAGCTCGCGCCGGCGATGCTGCGCGTGGCCGTGCGTAACGCCTCGGTGACCGCCTTCACCTCTTGGTCCATGATCTTGAACGCCTCGGTTCCGCCTTGGACCTCATGCAACGCAGCGGCAAGCTCTCGCGTCCGCTCGGAGAAATCCGAGGTTGCCCCAGCGCCGGCCGCCAGTGCCGCCGCGGCGCGCGCTTCCTGCTCAGCCATCTCGCCGCCCGCCTGCATTCGCTGCCGGTAGCTATCGGCGACGTTGCGCGATGTCTGCTCGATGTCAGACAGCGCCGTGTTGGCGCGGACCAGCGTTTCGTTAAGCGCGCTGATCGCGATCATCGTCCCCGCGGTCGCATCGCGCAACTTGCCGGTCGGAATCTCGGTCGACGCGAAGTCGGAGGCCAGCTTGCCGACGCTGTCAGCTAACGTCTTCGTCGAATCGCGCAACTCTTCCGTTCGCCTTTGATGCTCGCCCACGACCTGCGCCATCTCAAAGACGTAGTTTTTCAGGCGGTCCTCTGTCGTTTGCCGCACCTCGGCCAACATGCTGACTGAGGCCTGCATCTGGCCGCTGAGAGCCCGAGAATACTCGATGAGCTCGCGCCGGGTCGCCTCCTCGATGTCGTGCGGGTCTTCACGGAGCTGCGTGAGCGAGACGCGGCAGATAATTCCAACGATCGTCGTGGATAACGCGAGGCCGAAATCGCGCACGACGCCGATGCCGAACTCCTGTGCCGAAGTGCCGTGGCGGATCTGGTACAGCGCGACACCGAGCGACACCAGGGTGAATATGAAGCCCATGTAGTAGCAATTGTCGCCGGCCTGGTCGTAGCGCAGGCGGAAGCGCGTGCGCGAGATCGTGAGAAATGCGTAGGCGGCGATAAGCGCGATGGGAATGCCGAAACGGTATGCGATCGGCAGGGGCGAGAGCTTCAAGGCGACGATGGCAGCGCTGCCCCCGATAAGAAACAGGAACAGCACGCCGCGGTCGAGCGCGATACGCTGGCGTTCTCTCACCGCAAGACCTCTGTCGGAGACGTTGTCGGACATCTCAACTCCGGTTCATTGGATTTTGTGCAGCCAAGCGTGACCGCCGGTTGCCGCTCCGGCAGCGGTGAGCAGGGCAACCCAGAAGCGCGCGAAATCGTCGCCCTGCAGGTCCCAGCGCGAACCCGGAATCACGAAGACTGTTACCGCGACGCCCTGCAAGTTGGGCATCGCCTGGCGGCTTGACGCCGTGCGCCGCCACGCCTCGAAATTAGGTTTGCCAACGAAGAAGTTCAGGGTCTTCGTGTTCTGCAGGAGGTCGGAGACGACGAGCAGCCTCTTCCGGCTGTCGGTCATGGCGGGCGACGAGAAGACCTGCGCGCCGATCCCGTAGAGCGCCTCAATGACTGGCGACTGCTTCGCCTCGGGGAAGCGCAGGCTGCTTTCCACGATGTCGCGCACCGAGGTGTAGAAGCGGGCGTGCTGCTTCTTCACAACATCCGCGTTCTTGTAGAGATGGTCCCACTTCGCCGGCGGACCAGGATTGCAGATCGTCAGGACGTTGGAGAGGGAAAGCTGGACGTCGCCCACACGGTACGAGTTCTCCGTCCCGTCGCCGAACGTCCAGACATCCACACGCGCATGCTTCATAGCGTCGGCGTCGGGACCTTCCAGGTCTGCCTGCATCTGCGTCAACACCTGGTTCGCGACTGACTTGCGCTGCAGTTCCCCGATCGGGTCTGTCTGGTCGAGCAACACAACATAGACGGCCGGCGGACGCCAGCCCGCCTCCTTCGGGCACAGAGTAGACGGACTGAGCTCGACCTGTGTCGAGCGTTGCGACTGATAGACCCACGCCGCTCCGCCGACAACAAACAGCGTCAGCACGATCAGGATGCTGCCAATGATGGTGCCGCTGGAGCCTCCTTGAGGGCCGAAGAGCTGACCACGTCGGAAGGCTTTACGCTGCTGTCGCTGCGCCATGGCCGCCCTCCGCCTTGCTGAAATCGCGCAGCTTGTCGTACTCGCCCAGCGCTCCGTTGAAGGCCTCGAGCAGCTTCGTCTGCGAATGCGCGATTGCGGCCAGTAGCTCGTCTCCTGCGCGGCGCCGTTCTTCCTTAGCGTCGTCGCCAGGCACAGTCTCCTTCGGCCAGCCCGACTGCCACACGGAGGCGAAGGTCTTGGGCGGTGGATCGGTGCGCGCGGCCCGATTTGCCTCTCGATAGGTCGACAGCAGCCCTTCCGCCGCCCGCTGCAGCGCGTCGAGGTAGCCGTTATATCTATGGGTCAACCGCGCCCGCTCCGAGACGATAGTCCCATATTCCTCATCGCGGCGGCGGATGTCGGTGATGCACTCGCGCAGTTCTGTGATGGCCTGGTCCTTGCGGTCCTGCAGGCTCCGGACAAGGGCGTCAATTAGGGAAATGTATTCCTGCAGCCGGGCTTGATAGCGCTTGTAGAGTGCGCCGTAGCCGGGGAACGGATCGAGCCAGCTGATGCCCTTGTAAGTCGCGTAGCTCACCACCACCAGGCCGACCAGTACCATCAGGTAGGACTGGAAGCCGAGCAGTTCGTACTTCTTCGTCAGCAGGCTTTGCAACGCCGCCTGCGACGACTGCCGCATGAAGTTTTCAGCGTCAGGTGAGATCTGCGAGAAGGCGTCGCGGTAGTGTGCCGCAAAGAAGTTGAAGGTGACCGCCAGTGCAATAAGCGCGGCGGCTACGATGGCCATGCTGACCTTCCAGAAGATCGACGGCAGACGGATGTAGCGCAGCGGCCAGATGCCGAGCCCAAACCCGACGGCGAGGTTGATCAGCGAGATACTGGCGGCCTCGAAGACGGCGCCGAGCAGCCCGCTGGGATGCGTGGCGCTGAAGAATCCCGAATTGGCGGCGGTCTCAAGCACGAAGATCACGAACAGGATTCCCGTTGCAAGGACGGGATTGCGCTCAGGGTGAGCGAGCCGGTCCAGCTCGTTCTTTTTCTGGAAGTTGTCGTATGCGGCCTCGGTCGTCACTAGCTCTGCCCTTTTGGCGAAAACTGGATTGGTGTCCTTCCGAACCTCGGCACCGAAATCCGCCTCGGCGTCGTGCAGCAACGTCTTTACGTCGGGCACGATGGTGCGCAAGTCGACGCGTGCGAGCCGACCGTCATAAACCGACATCTGCTTGGAATAGTTCTCGTAGGCTTCGTTGCGCAGTGTTTCGACGCTACCGACGACCTCAAGCTCGACCTGGTCGAGTCCAACGAAGTCAGCCGGGGGCTCGTTTCGCTGTCCACGCTCTTTGCCCCGCGCATCAACCTGCAGATCCGCGCGAATTTTGCCGGCATCGACAGAGGCGAAATCCATCAGCGGCTTGATGTCTGCCGCATAGGTGCGGTCGCGTCCGAGCAGTTCGCGAACACGCTGAAATACGCTCATGAAATCCTACAGCCTTAGAAGTTGCCCCCGCGAACCAGAATGCCTCCCTCAGGTCTGGCCGCAGGTGATGTTCCCCCAATGAAGACCCGAGTGCAATGAAAGATGTATTCGAAGCAGTAGTGGTTGGAACCCAGATGCAACTTGCGCTGTGCAGCTTGGCCCATGTGGGCAGGGGGCCGAGGCGCCGCGGGCTGGGTCGGGGCGGGGAGAGCCCGTCAGGGTTTACGGGTCACTGTGACGCCGTTCAGCGTCCAGACTTGGCCGCTGCTGCAGGTCGCATCCGCTGTTCCCTATCGGGAGACCGGTGCATACGTCGTACAACGCCTGTCACCACGCTCGCTTTGAGCCGGCCAGGCAACCCCGCCCGCCGATTGTGCCCTCTCGCGCAAGGATTGTAGAGAAGCCAATTCGAGCTCTCCAATTACATAGCTCGCGCCGTTCACGTGAGAGCGTAGCCGGCGATGTCCGCTGAAACGATGGCTACGAGTCGACGTTGTTCTCTCATCGGAGCGGGTCTGCCGCGCTGGGATCTTCGAGCCCGGCGGCGATTCGAAGGAACGTCGTTGCTCGGTTCAGATGCTTAGCTTTACGGAACTGAAATTTGCTCGCTATTCCGCGCTCCACGAATCCGGGGCCAAAGCGACGGGCAACCAAATCGGCTCCGGGACGGACGCTCTTAGTCATTCTCGGCGTTTGCCGCGCCAAGCGACGAAGCGTGGTCTCGATTTCGGCGGCCTCGCGCCGGTTCTTCGCCTCGACGTTAGTTGCCGGGTCGACGGCAGTAGCCCTGGTGGCGTTGCCCGGTCAGCGTTTAGCCGAGCTCGAGCCAAAGCTTGCCGCCATCGACAAAGCCCTTCCATAGATAGGCTGCGATGCCGGACGGCCGGCCGAAGAACGGCAATCGGGAGCGGCCAACTTGTCCGTGCAATCGATTGCACGGATAATTCGCACGATGGGAGCAAGTCAGCAAGAGATGTCGAAACGCACGTAGACCGGCCGCTTACTTCGTCTTGTTCTCGGCGAAGTAGTCAGCGATTTACTGGTTCCGGATCGGGCGCGATGAGTCAGTGCACTATAATCTGACAGGCAGCGAAATGTCCTTGGGGCCTCTGACGATTGCGAGATAGTCGAATTTCTCCTGCGCATTCTTCGTCAGCCACGGCTTGGTGAACTCGCTCCTGTAGTTAAAAAAGATCTCGTCCGGCTTGGCGAACTTCACGATGCGGGCCATGCATTCCTTGTCGGGGTGCCTGAACTGCGCGCCATTGGTGCTGATCAGATACTTGCGGCTGTCGATCAGCTTCAGCAGGGCCTCGTCAGTATTGGCCTTGCTACCATGATGGGCGATCTTCACCGCGCCGACCTCGAGGAGGTTTATGTTGCGTGCCTTGCACAGGCGTCGAATCGATTGCGCCACGATGTCGGGATGGGCATCTGCCAACAGCAGGGCGCTCTTGCCACCGTACTCGGCAAGCATGGCGATGCTGCTGCCATTGGCCTTGGCCTGGTCGATGGCGAACTGTTTCTTCAGCAGGCGATCGAGCGATGGCGCGGCGCCGAGCAAGCCCTTCTTTGGGATGAACTTTTTCTTCTCGGCAAGCGCTTCCCAGGCGGCTTCGAGGTCGCCTGGCGTCAGGCCTTCCGTTTCGACCGCCTTCTTCCATGACGCCGCCGTGGCCTTCAACTTTGCGGCGCTCGGCGACAGCAGCGTGAACTTCATGCCGCCAGGCAGTGTGGTCTCAGGTATCGGACCTTCCGCCGGGACGTACCAGGTCGGCGCATCGGGGCTCCACGCATTGGGCGTGCGGTCGACCAGCAAGGCGCTCAGGAATTCACCCTGCAAAGCGCCGAGCAGCGTGTGCTTGGGGTTGATCTGCCGCCAGCCATTGAACCAAACGCTGCGCACCGTCACCGGCAGTGGCTTCTCGGCCAAGAGGCGCACCAGACCTTCGATATGGTCGGCATCGATGTGTGACAGGACCACAAGCTCAAAGGCCTTCTCACCCGCCGGCATAAGGGCGATGCGCTGGGACAGGTCCTTGAAGGTCGCAACCGGTCCACCGTCGATGAGAATTCGGTTGGTGACGTCTTGGTCGCCATACTCGATCCACAGGCAGTCGCCGTGACGCGCGGGAAGCATCTCGATGGTGAAGAACTCGCCGGCCATGACGCCGTCAGAGTTTGAGTTGCCAGTCGGCGTCGCCGAAGCCGACCAGACCCAAGACCATCAGGAGGCCCTTTCTTATCGCTTGGCGCTTAGTCTCGCGAAGCACCTCGCCGAATCGATCCGGCCTGCGGCTCAGCACCTTAACCAGCTGCTCGACGAACACGCCGGTCACCGTTGCTGCGTTGCCGCCTTCGACGATTGCCAGCGTCCCCAGGATCACCGGCGCTCCGCCGCGCCGGAAGTTCGCCACGTGGCTGGTATAGGCCTTGGCGGCGCCCGCGCCCGCGACGTCGCAACCCATCAGCAGCACGAGCGGGGGCGGGTCATCCTGAGTCGGCCGCAGGTAATCCTTGTTGATAAACCTCGTCTTCAGCGTATCGCCGCTGATCTCTAGGCTAATGTCGGTGCCCACACCGCTCGAGTGAGGCAGCGCGACCAACAAGGTTGGCCGGACGTCGCTGATTGCCTGCTTCCATTCCGTCCACTTGCCAACCGGTTTCACCGTTCCCGAGAGCTGCCATTCTTTGACGACGGCCTTCTCCAACTTCTGTAGGTCGGGGGCGGCCACATTGTTACTGGCGGCCAGCAGTGCCGCACCCTTGAGCGGGATCGCACTGCGCACGCCGATCGGCTCCACCGCCTCGACGAAGGCTTCGGCGCCTAAGGAGGGGTCATGGATGTGGCGTTCAATGACCTTGGACAGCCCCCAGAAGCCCATCGGGCAAACATGCGGCGCCGGCGAGGTCTGGATATCGCAGTCTGCCGGGCAGCGGCCCTTTGCGAGCGCCTCGAGGTGCTTGGGACACACCTTAGCGTCGTCGGCTGGCGGTTCGTACTGGTAGACCAGCTCAAGCGGCACCACCGCGTCGGGTTTGGTCGCGACGATTTGCAGGTATTCGCTCTCACGCAGCTCCTTGGCAGCAGCGGAGCGGCCGATGTAGTCCCCGACCAAACGGCCGTACAGCTCTCGGCCTTCGGTTGCCAGCCCGATCAGCATGTCGGTGCAGTCCTTGCTCTCCAGCCCCTTGCTATAGCGCTTGGCGTCGTTGGCCACGTCGCGCAGGCGGGCGCTGATCTTTTCGAGCTGTTGCTCGATTTCGACGAGCGACGATATGAACGCCCCTTCCCGACCCGCCACCTGCATCGTCGGGAGGTCATCAACTGTCCGGTTGAGTACTAGGCTGACGTCGAAGCGCCGGCGGTCGTCGAGGGTCGTCAGGTTTCCGTGGATTTGCGTTTCGACCGACAGGCGCGGCGTGGCGTCGGCCTCGGCGGCTACCTCACGGTCCCTCTCGACCCTGGACTTGAGCAGCGCCGTCTGCAGAACCCGCCCGCGATAGTGTACGGTCAGCCTAGCGCGGAAC
>JAEWIV010000173.1 GCA_023386865.1 Pseudomonadota bacterium | reverse complement strand
CCCCGCCGGGCGGGGGCCCCCGGCGGGGGGGCCACCGCCGCCGCCGCCTCCCCAGTGCATGTTGGCGAAGCGAAGCTCGCGGATTCCCAGGGCGGCCGCGATGCGCGACGGGTCGCTACGATCGTTCGAATAGGAGGCGAACCCGTCGATCTGCCTGGCATCGATGCCCGCGTCGGCCGCAGCCTTCAATATGGCCTTGAGGGCGAGGACGAATTCGCTGTCGGGCGACTGGCCATGCTTGTAGTACGCGGTCTCGCCGATGCCCGCGACCGCGACGGCTCCCCGGAAAAGGCGCGCGCTCACCGGGGCTGCCGGCCGCCACGGTGAGACCAGCTTCGACCCGCCATCAGGGCCGCCTCAGGTACATGTTGGTCGCGATCGCCGACTGCACGACCTCGTCGCGTTGATTGCGGATCTCGCGGGCGAAGGTGACGATGCCCTTGTCGGGCTTGCTCGTCGTCCGCTTGTCGGTGACCCGCTGGACGACATGGATGGTGTCGCCGTGCTTGACCGGCAGATGGACACGCCACTTGTCGACGCCCAGCATGGCCACCACGGTGCCGTCGGTTATGCCGCTGGCGTAGCCGAGGCCGCCCGCCATGGACCAGACGAGCGGGCCGTGCGCGATCGGCTCGCCATAGGGCTGGGTCTTGCAGAATTCGTGGTCGCTGTGGGGCGCGTTGAAGTCCCCGGTGATGCCGGCGAAGTTGACGATGTCGGTCAGCGTCACGGTGCGACGCGGCGTGCGCAGCTCCATGCCGATCTCGAAGTCCTCGTAGTACATCCCTCTTGGCTTCGTCATTGGCTCCTCCGGTCGGGCTTGTTGTGAAGAGCGGCGCGCGATGCGTCTAATGCGAAGGCTGCCGCTTTCCATTCGCGCGACGAATGCTTGGCGCCGGCGTCGTCAGCCCGCTTCGCTCGCCCAGCCCTGCACCGTCGCGGCCTCCTGCCGGCAGCGCTCCGGACTGCCCAGCACCTGGCGATCGAAGGCGATCCGCTTGAACCAGAAGTGCAGGCCCATCAGGTCGGTGAAGCCCATGCCGCCGTGCACCTCGGTGGCGACGCGCGCGATGTCCCGGCCGACCTCCGCGAGATGGGACTTGGCCAGGGTGGCCATCGTGCGTCGCTCCTCCTCGCCGCCCGCGTCCTGGATGTAGGCGGCATACCAGACCAGCGACCGCGCGGGCTCGAGGGCCGCGACCATCTCCGCGCACATGTGCTTGACCGCCTGGAAGCTCGCGATGGTGCGGCCGAACTGCACCCGCTCGCCGGCATAGGCGACAGCCTTGTCGATCATGCGCTGGCACGCACCCAATGTGTCCGCGGCCAGCATCACGCGGCCGGCATCGACGACCCGACGCGCCACGGCCAGGGGATCGCCTGCGCTTGCGAGCGGCTCGACGGCGGCATCGTCGAGGACGAGCCGCGCGAGCGGCCGGGTGCGGTCCAGGGTCGGCTGCAGCGCCAGCTCCACGCCGGCCGACCCGAGCGCGACAATCGCGGCGGCGCCGTCAGGCGCGAACAAGAGGACATGGGTGGCGCCACCGCCGTCCAGCACGCCGGACACCTGGCCCGAGATCCGACCGCTGTTGCGCGAAAGTTCCGCCGTGCCCGTCGCTCCGGAAAGCGCGCCGCAGGCGACGGCAACGCGCATCTCGCCCTTGGCGATCGCCGGCAACCAGCGTGCCTGTTGCTGCGCGCTGCCCGTCGCGACGATCGCAAAAGGCGCCATGACGTTTGCGGCGATAAACGGCGTCGGCGCCGCGCCGTTGCCCAGAACCTCGGCGACGACGGCCGCATCGAGCAGACCCAGGCCGGAGCCCCCGAGCTCTTCCCTGACCAGCAGGCCGGACACGCCCAGGCCGCACAGGCCAGCCCACAGGTCGGGATCGAAGCCAACGCGGCTCGCCGCGACGGCGCGGACCCGGTCGAGCGGCAAGGCATCCGCGAGATAGTCGCGCAACGACCGGTCGATCAGCCGCTGGTCATCGCTCAGCTCGAATTTCACGGCGTCAGGCCTTCCGTGCGGGCACCGGCCCGGAGAGCTCGCGGGGCATGCCCAGCCCCCTTTCGCCGATGATGTTCTTCTGGATCTGCGAGGTGCCGCCACCGATGATCAGGCCGATGTCGTACATGTAGTCGATCTGCCAGGTGGTCGCCGGGTCGTCCTCGGTCACCTCGTGGGGATCGTAGAGCAGGCCCGCCTCGCCCAGCACGTCGATCGCGAGGGCGCTCAGCTTGTGGTTCAGGACCGTGCCGTAGACCTTCTGCACCAGGCCCGCGATGCCGGGTTCTTCGCCGCGGCTGTGCAACGTCAGCAGCCGCAGGTGGTGAAACTTCGCCGCAAGGACTTCCGCCTGCAGGCGCGACAGGCGCTCGCGGTACTCCGGCATGTCGATGATGCGCACGCCGCCGGTCGCGGTCTCCCGCATCAATTTGAGGATGTTGTGGAACCGCTGCAGCTGCTTGTTCGGATCCCCGAGCATGACCCGCTCGTGCTTCAGCGAAGCGATCGCAACCTTCCAGCCGTTGCCCCGCCCCATGACCGTCTGATCGACCGGCACGCGGACGTCGGTCAGGAAGGTCTCGTTGAACTCCGCCCTTTCGGTCATCGTGACGAGCGGCTGCACCCTGATGCCCGGGCTGTCCATCGGGACGATCAGGTAGGTCAGCCCCTTGTGCTTGGGCGCGTCCGGCTCCGTACGACAAAGAAGGAGCATGACGTCGGCGTAGTGGGCGGAGCTGGTCCAGATCTTGTGGCCGTTGACGACGAACTCCTCGCCGTCGACGACGGCTCTGGTGCGGGCATTGGCCATGTCGCTGCCGGCCTCCGGCTCGGAATTGCCGATGCACCAGATGACATCGCCGGTCAGCGTGGGTTTCACCCACCTCTCGCATTGCTCCTTCGTTCCGAGCTCGAGCAACGAGGGCACGACGATCAGGACGCCTTGATTGAGAAGGCCGGGCGACACGCCAGCTTTCGAGAATTCATCGGCGATGATCGCGGTCTCGAGCACGTCGGGCTCGGCGCCGAAGCCGCCGTAGGCGCGCGGCACGGTCCTGGCGATGTAGCCGCGCTCCAGCAGCAGCTGCTGCCAATCCAGGGTTTGCCGGTCGGGTCGTTTGCGTCCGCCACCGAACCTGGGAGAGAGGTGACCCTTCTCCTCGATGAACGCCCGGACCTCGCGCTGCAGCGCCTGGTGCTTCCGCGAATAGTTCAGGTCCATGTCGAATGCCTTCCGGGTGATGCGTGCGCTTCAGACGACATGGCCCGCCTTCAGCTGCTCGATCTCGTCGGCGCCGTAGCCGAGCTCGCACAGGACGTCGTCGGTATGCTCACCGAGGGTCGGGGCTCTCCGCGCCACGCCGACGTCCGAGCGAGACAACCGAAACGGCGTCTCGACGATCGGCACCTCGCCGACGCCCGGATAGGTCAGCCTCTTCAGGTATCCCGCCGATCGGACATGGGCGTCGTCGAGAGCCTGCTGCGGCGAATAGACCGGGCCGCACGGGATGCGATGCGCCTCGCACGCAGCCATCGCCTCCTCGACGCTTCGCTCGGCGCACCACCGCGCCATGCGGGCGCAGATCACGTCGGCATGCGCGCCGCGGCTCATGTCGTTGCGGAAGCGCGGATCGCTCAGCCAATGCTCCTCGCCCATCAGCTTGGCCCACCGACGCCATATGACCTGTCCGGCCACCTGGGTCAGGAGCCAGCCGTCCCGGCACTCGAACAGGTCGGTCGGCGCCGACGTCGAGCTGCGATTGCCTGTGGCGACGCGGTTCACGCCCGTCACGGCCTGCTCCACCAGCTGCATGCTGCAGAAGTTCATTGCCGTTCCGAGCAGGTCGCAGCTCACCTGCTGGCCTTTGCCCGTGCGCCGGTGCTCCATGATGGCGGCCAGGGTGCCGATCGTCGCCGCCATGGCGGTGCCGAAGTCGACATAGGGCGCGACGCTGCGCTGCGGCTTGTCGGGACTGCCCGCCAAGTACGTCGCCCCGCTCATCACCTGGGCCACCCCGTCGAACCCTACGCGATCCCGATACGGCCCGTCGTCGCCGAAGGCGGTGATCGCCGTCAGGATGATGTCCGGCTTGACGGCGCAGAGGCTTTCGTAGTCGAGTTCCATTTGCCCGATCGTCGCCGGCGGCAGGTTCACCACGACCACGTCGGCGCCGGCGACCAGCCTGCGCACGACCTGGCGGCCTGCCGGCTTCGATGGATCGAGCGTGATCGCCCGCTTGTTCCGGTTGGTCTGGAGATAGCTGGCGCCGGCGCCGTTCTCGCGCACCGGCGTCATGAAGCGATCCTCGCTGCCGCCGACCTTCTCGATGCGGATCACATCCGCACCGAGATCCGCCAAGAGCGCGCCGCAGAACGGACCGGCAATGTAGCGCCCGAAGTCCAGCACCCTGGTTCCCTTCAGAACGTCGGACAAATCGGTTACCCCTCGCCCTCGAACGGTCGACAGGGCGCATCCATCGCAAACCCAGGCGCGATCGGTCCAATTCGAAGAGCGCGCTTTTCCATTCGCTGCGGGAATGATGACGACGACCGTCGGCTTTCGACGGGACGCGGCGGATCAGCTCTTGCCGCGGCCGTTGCAGGGCTTTGCCCGCCGTTGCGAAAACTCTTCCCTGAGCACCGACTCGACCGCCCGCGCGGCCGATGTCTCCGCACGGGTCCTGCTGACGGCGAAGGCGATGCGCTGAACCGGCAGCTCCACCTTGCCTTCGAGCAGCAGGAACTTCTCGCGCAGCCGACCGAAGGTCGGGTTGAGGCTGATCACGGGGGTGTACGCGTTGGTCCTGGCGATGATGGCGGCCACCAGATCGAAGTCGTCGCAGACATAGCGGGGGCTGGGCGGCGGAAGCCCGTGACGCGCGTAGAGCAGCGCGATGCTGTTCTGCAGGGGCTCCACCGTCGAGGGGAGCAACAGCGGATAGCTCAATATTTCCGATTCGGAGACGTCGTCCCGCTGAGCGACCGGATGGTCGCGGCGGACCATCACCGCGCAATGCAGTTCCGCGATCCGACGAACTTCGAGGTCGGGCCATCGCCTGAGCAAGGCTTCATGCCCGATAATCGCGTCGAAATCGCCGGCGCTGAGCCGGGGAGGAAGGACCTCGGTGGAGCCGGCGGTTATCTCGATGGCGAGGTTCGGATACTCGCTTGCGACCCGCGCGATCGAGCGCGCGACGAACCGTTGATGGCCCGACGGCGCAATCCCCAGCCGCAGGCGTCCCCTGTGCAGTTTCCGGAAGTCACCCGCCCCCGTGAGCAACTCGTCGACGTCGCCGATGATCTGCCGCGCCCGGTCGACGAAGCTGCGGCCCGCGTCGGTCACCCTGACACCGCGCGGCAAGCGAACAAACAGCTCTATGCCGATCTCGCCCTCGACCTCGGCGATGCTGCGCGTCAGGGCCGATTGGGTGATGAGCAGCGCGTCCGCCGCACGCGTGACGCTGCCGAAACGAGCCGTCTCGGCGACGTGACGTAGCTTGCGTATGTCGATGGCGCTTTTGCGGCTCATGACTGAAACGCTTATGGTTTCCGGACATCACCGTCAACAATCGCGCCGACTGCGAAATCGTCCATCGAGCCGTGTCATTCGATCGCCAAATGACGGGGTTCCTGTTTCGCATTGGACGCGCCCGGCGCGATCTCCAATCAATCGTGCGCCTGCCGGCAATCAATCATGGAAGCGAACGCAGGACGCGATGAAGACGAAAGCAAAAACTCGCCCAGCTCACCGCCGGCCTTCCCGCTTGCCCGCGGCCGAGCTCGCGGAGGCGCTCGGTACCGCCGACCTTCGGGTGCTGCTGATGGTCCTGGTTCATCTGACCGGCGACTTAAGGTGGATGGAGCCGCCTTTCCGGCCGAAACGGGATGTCGATCTGATCGCAGCCGAGCATGCCGGTCTCTCCGAGGACGCGGCCCAGCAGATCCGCGCAGAGGCTTTCCGGCTTCTTTCCGGCCCCGAGCGGAGCCCGCGCATTCACGACCCGGGCAACGACCTGATGGTGCGGATGATGAGCGCCTGCCTGGGCGAAGCCGTCCCGCCGGAGTATGCGCCGATGATCCGGGAAGAGCTGGGCTTCTGCGACCGCCAGGTCGCATGGGGCCTGCCCGGTCGGGCACATGGGAAAAGAGAGCAGAGCCCGATCGTCATCGTCGGCGCCGGCGCCAGCGGCATCGCCCTCGGCGCCAACCTGGCGAAACTCGAGATGCCGTTCGTCATCATCGACGAGAACGACGAAGTCGGCGGCACGTGGCACAAGAACACATATCCCGGGTGCGGCGTGGACACGCCCAACCATGCGTATTCCTTCAGCTTCGGGCGTCCTTATCACTGGACCCGCTACTTCGCGTCGGGTGACGAGGTCCAGAGCTACCTCGTGCGCAGCGCGGAGGAGGCCGATGTAAGGCCGCACGTCGTGTTTCGCACGCGCGTCACCCGCGCGGCCTGGGACGAAACGGCCTGTCGCTGGCGCGTCAACGTCACCGGCCCCGACGGGAACGACCACGAATTGCAGGCCGCCTTCCTGGTGAGCGCCATCGGCCAGCTCAGCCTGCCGTCGATTCCCAAGATTGCCGGCCTCGAGGAGTTCGGCGGACAGATCTTCCATTCCTCCGCCTGGCCGCCCGGTCTGGACATCGCCCGCAAGAGGCTCGCCATCGTCGGTACCGGCGCCTCTTCCATGCAGATCGTGCCAGCGATCGCCGACCAGGTCGCCTCGTTGACGATCTACCAGCGGACGGCCCAATGGGCCCGCCCGATTCCGAGGTATCACGAGGCGATCGGCGCCGGTGCGCGATGGCTGCTGGATGCCGTACCGTACTACGCGGCATGGTTCCGATTCTCGATGCTCTGGCGCTATGGCGACGGCCTCCTGCCGACGCTTCGCAAGGATCCGAGCTGGCCTCATCCCGAACGCTCGGTGAACCGGACCAACGATCGTCACCGGGCCGAGATGACGAGGCACATCGTCCGGGCACTCGGCGATCGCACGGACCTGCTGCCCAAGTGCCTGCCGTCATACCCGCCCTATGGAAAGCGCATCCTGCTCGACAATGGCTGGTATTCCGCGATCACGCGCCCCAACGTCGAGCTGGTCAGCGACGACGTGGAACGGCTCCATCCGACAGGCATCGAGGCGGGTGACGGCAAGCTGCGGGAGGCCGACATCGTCGTCCTCGCAACCGGCTTCGACGTGTCGCAGATGGCCGCGCGCCTCAACATTTCGGGACGCCACGGCCTGGAGCTGGCCGACAAATGGAAGAACCAGAACCCGACCGCATATCTCGGCATCAGCGTTCCCGGCTTCCCCAACTTCTTCTGCATGCAGGGTCCCAACACCGGACTCGGTCACGGGGGCAGCGCGATCTTCCAGGCGGAATGCCAGGCACGCTACATCGCCGGATGCATCGTCAAGATGATCGAGAGCGACACGGCGACGATCGACGTCAAGCAGCGCGCCCACGACGACTATGTACGCCGCGTCGACGCCGAGCACGAGACGATGATCTGGACGCATCCGGGCATGTCGACCTACTACCGCAACAAGGCCGGCCGGGTGTTCTCGGTTATGCCGTGGCGCCTCGTGGACTACTGGGCGATGACCCACGATCCATGCTTCGCCGACTACGACCTCACCTTCCATGCCGAAGAATGACCGCGGCCATGCCCGCGATGACCGAACGGTGAACGCCATGACGACAGACAGCCAGCACCAACCGGCCGCGCACCCCGACGATCGGGGCACGGCCACTTGCCGGATCGAGCCCCGGGCGGACGGCGAGGTGGCCTGGGTCACGCTCGGCCATAGCGCCAAGATGAACGCCATGGGCAGCGCCATGATGACGGAGCTCATGGCGATCCTGAAGGATCTCGAGAACCGCCATGACTTGCGCGTCGTGGTCATTTCCGGCGCCGGCTCTCGGGCATTCGTGGGGGGCGCTTTCGTGCCGGAGCTGTTCTCCCTGACCCCTGAAACCAGCCGGGCGTTCATCTATCGAATGCACCGGGTATTCCAGGCCGTCCGGCAGTGCCCGGTCCCGGTGATCGCCATGATCAGGGGCTATTGCCTGGGCGCCGGCACGGAGCTGGCGGCCGCCTGCGACATCCGGATAGCGGACACGTCGGCAGTCTTCGGAATGCCGGAAGTAAAGGTGGGGATGCCGTCGCTGATCGAGGCGGCCTTGCTGCCCATGATCGTCGGCTGGGGGAAGACCCGGGAGATGCTGATGACCGGCGCGAACTACAGCGCCGCCGAAGGAAAGGAGATGGGCTTCTTCGAGGCCGTCTGCGAGGAAGCGGAGCTCGACTCGACGATCGAGCGGAAGATCGGCCAGATCGTCGCCGCCGGCCGCCAGGCCGTCCGGGCCCAGAAGAAGCTGATCAACGCCTGGGAAGAGCTCAAGCCCAGCGAGAGGATCGCCCTCAGCATGGACTACATGGAAGCCGCCTTTGCCAGCGGTGAGCCGCACCGGATGATGGCGCCGTTCGTCCGCAAGAAGCCGCGTTAGAGCGGCATCGACCGCCTGGTGGATCGAGGCCCGAAGGTCATGCGGGCCTTCAGGGCCTGCAACTCATTCCGCCCTAGTCACGTTGGCGCACCCTGCCGACGATGCCGGCGGGGAAGAAGTAGACGCTCAAAACGAAGAGGATACCGAGCCACAGCAGCCAGCGATCCGGGTGCAGCAAATGCTGCAGCACCACGAAGCTGGTGGCCTCGCTCGCCTGCTCCATCAGCCCCTGCAAGTAGTTCTGGGCAAGAATGTAGAATGTCGCGCCGATCACGGCGCCGTAGAGCGTGCCCATGCCGCCGATGACCACCATCAGCAGAATGTCGATCATGATGTGGAAGCTCAGCGCCGTGTCGGGACTCACATAGCGCAGCCACAACGCCATCAGCGCGCCCGCCATGGTCGCTGCGACCGCTCCCAGGCAGTTGGCGACGGAGCGGTACAGCACCGTGCGGTAGCCGATGGCTTCGGCGCGAAACTCGTTCTCGCGAATGGCCTGCAGCGCGCGGCCGAAAGGCGAGTTGACCACCCGCAACAGCACGAGGAAAAGCGCCAGGGCGGCCACGAACACCAGATAGTAGGCAATGACGCGGCCGCTGATGGCGACGCCGAACACCTCGAAATCGACCAGACGGAAGGCGGGCCGCAGCAATTCCGGAACCTTGAAGCTCCGGCCGTCCTCGCCGCCGGTCAGCCACGACAGCTGGGAGGCAAGTATTTCGAAGGCCGCAGCGACCGCGAGCGTGATCATGGCGAAGAAGGTCGCGCGCACTCTCAGCGACAGCAGGCCGATCACCAGCGCCAGAACGACCGAGATCGTCAGCGCCACGCCGAGCCCGACGGCGACGCTGCCCCATGTCGCGCCGAGCCCATGAAGCATCAACCCGACGCCGTACGCGCCCAGGCCGTAGAACATGGTGTGTGCGAAGGAGACGATTCCGGTGTAGCCGAGCAACAGGTCGTAGCTCGCGACCAGGACGATGAAGACGCAGATCTTGGCGGCCACGTTGAGGGGCCGCTGGCCGGGAAAGATGAAAGGCGCGAGCGCGAGCGCAACCAGGATCACGACGAGAGTGAGGGTGAGCACTCGCGAGCGCGGCAGATCACCCGACAAAATGCAGTTGAGCATGTTCCCCATCTGTCTTGCTACCTGGCTACCGGGTGAAGGCCCTGCGGCCGCCACAGCAGGATCAGCACCATGAGAATGATGTTGGACCCGAGCGCGATCTTCGGCACCAGGAAGCCCGAGTAGTTGGCGACCAGGGCTACCAGCAGGGCGCCGACGAAGCAGCCGCCGACGGAACCGAGCCCGCCGATGATGACGACGATGAAGATCATCACCATCACCTCCATGCCCATGCCCGCGGTCAAGGTCTCGCGATAGAAGCCCCACATGACGCCGCCAAGCCCTGCCAGGGCCGAGCCCGCCACGAAGACGCCGATGAACAGGCGGCGAATGTGGTAGCCGAGCGATTCGACCATCTCCGGATTCTCGACTCCGGCGCGGATCAGCATTCCGAGCCTCGTGCGGTTGAGCACCAGGTACATCGCCACGAACACCGCGAGACCCAGCCCCACCGCCAACAACCGGTAACGCTGCAACACGACGTCGCCGATCGTGATCGATCCGCGGAACGACGGCGGCAGAGGCAGCGGAATCTGATCCGGGCCCCAGATCACGAGGATCATCTGCTCGGCGATGATCATCCCGCCCATGGTCACGAGAATCTGCTTCAGGTGCTGGCCGTAGACCGGCCTGATGATGAGACGTTCAAACAGGTAGCCGAACCCGCCGGTTGCGACCATGGCGACGGCGGCGCCGAGCGCCATTGCCGCGAGATTGAGCCCGATGGACTCGGCTCGCAGCCAGGGCGTGAGCGGCAGCAGCACGATGAGCCCGGCGTAGGCGCCGACCGATATGAAGACGCCGTGCCCGAAGTTGAGCACGTGCATGAGGCCGAACACCAGGGTGAGGCCGGATGCCATGGTGAAGATCATCATGCCCATCGCGAGGCTGGCGAGGGTGATCGTCAGCCAGCTCGAGAACGATCCCATCATCGGCAGCGCGAGCAGCACCAGCGCCACCACGAGAAGGGTCGGCGCCCAATCGATCGGTTCCCTTGAAAGTCCGGTCGGCATCGTTTTTCCCATGCTACTGATGGCTGTCCAGGCTGAGGCCGAGCAGACGCTCCTGCAGCGCGCGGTCGGCGGCGAGCGCCGCCATTGTCCCCGCATGGACAATCCGCCCGTCATCCATCACCGCCACCGTGTCGCCGAGTGTGCGCGCGAACATGAAGTTCTGCTCGACCAGCAGGATCGTCGTCCCGCTCTGCTTCAGCTCTCGAAACGCGGCGATCATGTTCCGGACGATGGAAGGAGCCAGTCCCTTGGTCGGCTCGTCGATCAATATCAGCGGCCGAGGCTCGATGATCGCTCGGGCGACCGCCAGCATCTGCTTCTGCCCGCCCGACAGCACGCCGGCCGGCATTCGCCACAGTTTCTCGAGCGCGGGGAAGAGCCCGAAGATCCATTGCAGACGCCCCTGATCGATGGCGCCCTGCCGCGCCGCCAGGACGAGATTTTCCCGCACCGACAGGTCGGCAAAGATGGCCATGTTCTCCGGCACGTAGGCGACGCCCAGCCGCGCTATGTCGGGCGTGGCCCGGCCGGCGATCTCGCGGCCGTCCAGCGTGATCGAACCGTCGGCGGCGCGCCATAGACCCATGATGGTACGCAGCGTCGTCGTCTTGCCGGCGCCGTTGCGACCGAGCAGCACGGTGAGCTTGCTCTTCGGCACGACGAAATCGACACCATGCAGGATGTGGTAGCGCCCGATGTTGGTACGCACCCCCTTCAAGGCCAACAGCGTTTCACTCATCGTCGTCGGTCTCGACGCCGAGGTAGGCTTGGCGAACCACGTCGGAGGCAATGACCTCACCGGGCTCGCCGTCGGCGACGAGCGCGCCGTTGTGCAGCACGATGATGCGATCGGCGAGCGAGCGCACCACATCCATCTTGTGTTCCACCAGAAGCACGGTCTTGCTGGCCTCGGCCTTGATTTGATGGATGAGGTCGAGGATGACCGGCACCTCGTCGATGCTCATGCCCGCCGTCGGCTCGTCGAACATGAAGACGGTGGGCTCGAGCGCGAGCAGGATCCCGACCTCGAGCTTGCGCTGATCGCCATGGGAGAGCGCCGCGGCGGGCTGGTCGCGCTTGTCGATCAGCGCCACGCGGTGAAGCAGGTGATCCGCTCGCTCGATCAGCTCGACGTGGCGCGACCAGATCGAGAGCAGATTGAACCCCAGGCCCGAGCGCGCCTGGATGGCGAGGCGCACGTTTTCCGCGACGGTGAGATTGGGGAAGAGGTTCGTGAGCTGGAAGGCCCGGCCCATGCCGCGGTGGGTGCGGGCTGCGGCCGAAAGCCCGGTGATGTCTTCGCCGAACAACAGCACACGCCCGGCGCTGGCCCGTACCTGGCCGGAAAGAAGATTGAAGTAGGTGGTCTTGCCGGCGCCGTTGGGGCCGACGATCGCCGTGAGCGTGCCGGGGCGGAAGGCGCACGACACGCGATCGACCGCGACATGACCGCCGAATTGAACGGTCAGGTCGGAGGTCTCGAGGACGGGATGCTCCTGGGAGGTGCTCATTGTACGCAAGGGGCGGCAGCCGCCGGGGCAGAGACGCCCCGACGGCCCGCCAAGGTTGGAGTCAGTGCTTGGAATGGATCGGAAGCGGCAGCTCGGATGCCGGGATCACCCGAACCAGGTCGAACAGGTCGAAGTCCCCGACCGGGTCCTTCTTCACCCGCCAATGGTACATGTGCTGCACCGCCTGGTGGTCTTCCTTGCGGAAGAACAGCGTCCCTTTGGGCGTGTCGAACTCCATCCCCTCCATTGCGGCAATCAGCTTATCCGTATCGGTGCTGCCGGCTTTCTCGATAGCGGTGACGACGGCGATCGCCACCGCCATGCCGCCAGCCACCGAGAGATCCGGGGGAGCGTTGAACCGCTTCCTGTACTCGGCAACCAACCAGTCGTTGGCCGGGTTCTTCGGAAAGTCGTAGTAGTATCCGATCGCACCTTCCATGCCGGGGTATTTCATGTAGGACATCATGACCGGCAGGATGTTTCCGCCGGGCGCGATTTCGATTCCCAGGCGAAAGGGATCGAGATCCGCGATCTTGGTCAGCGGATGCGGCCCTGCCCACATGATGTAGATTATCTTGCGGCCTGGCCGGTCCTTGAGCGCGTCGAACAACCGTTGGGCGGAGGCGGTGAAGTCGGTCGCATGCTGAGGCGTGTACTCCTCGAACACCACCTTGGCCGGAGACTTGACGCTCACCAGGGCCTGCTTGAACGCTGCAATGGCTTCACGGCCATAGGCGTAGTCCTGCGCCAACGTCGCGATCGAGACCGGCTCCTTGCCGAAAATCGCCGCCGCGGCCAGAGCATCCTGGCTGGAGTTGCGGCCGACACGAAAGACGTAGCGATTCCCCTTGTCGCCCGTGATCGAATCCGCCACGGCCGGCTCGACCACCAATACGCGCTTGAACTCCTCGGCGACGGGCAGCATGGCGAGCGAGCCCGCAGACGACGACGTGCCGACCGCCAGCACGACCTTGTCGTCGCCGTATGCCTGCTCGAGCAGGCTCTTGCTGATATCCGGCTTCGACTGGTCGTCCTTCACGATGACCCGAATGTTGCGGCCCAGCACCTTCATCGTGCCCTTGGTCGCATACTCGAGGCCGAGCATGAAACCCGCCTCGGTCTGCTTGGCATAGGCCTCGAGAATTCCGGTCTTGCCGGCCAACAGCGCGATTTTGATATCCTGGGCCAGCGTCGGGCTGGCGGCGAACACGCCGACCACAGCGACAGCCACAAGCAAGTCGCGCATTGCCCGGGTCATGCATCTCATTCTTTGCTGCTCCCTCTTCGAACGTCTCCATTGAAGCTGCTATCACACGGGCCAAGACCATGTCTTATTCGCACTCGACCTGTTGCCATTCGGGGACGGAATAGCAGGCAAGGCCGCCGGCGACTGTAGAGCCCGTCGGACTCGGCGTGGACTTCACCGCTGCCGACAACCGCTGACGTTGATGCTGCCGTGCACGCTCGGCGCGCGCCGCCGCGCTTCTCGCGCACTGCAATCGTCGCCAAGCGGCAGGTCTTCCCTGGCGCCGGCGCGCTGCCCTGCCTAAGCTGCCGTTGCACGCGCAAGTCGTTCGGGCGCGGCCGTTTTGCTCGGAGGGAAATGGCAATGTCGCTGGCTGCAGGTTCACCGCACCGCAAGTGCTTCTTCTGCAGCAACGACGCGACCGACAAGCCGATCCGCGGCTCGGTCGGCAGAGGCGGCAGCAACAGCAAGGCCGACGTCCGGATCGTGCAGGCACTCCTGAATTCGACGCCGCCGGAAGAAGGCGGGCCGGCGTTCCTGCTGGCCGAGGACGGCATCATCGGCCCCAAGACACAGGCGGCGATCGACAAGCTTCAGGCGAAGGTCCTGCGCCGGCCGGACGGGCGCATCGATCCGCAGGGGCCGACGATCAAGGCGCTGACGGGGCTGATTTGCGACTCCGCCTCCGTTCCTGCTGGCCGCCTCGGTCTCGACGGCCGGCCCGGACAGGCCGCCGGCTCGGCCTCGAAGCCGCCGACGCCGGCCCAGACGGGTCCGCAGATGGTGGCGGAGGGAAAGCAGATCCTGAAGGAGCTCGAGCGCACGCTGATGTCGCTGCGCTTCAAGCTGCTGCATCAGACGCCGACGACCATGGCCTGGCTGAACAAGCATTTCGAGACCGCCAAGGTCAAGGTCACGCCGAACGAAGCCAGCATGCTGCTCAGGATCGTCTCGGCCATCCATTTCCAGGTCTCGCGCGCCAATGCGTTCGGCGCGCAGGGCATCGACAGCATCATCATGTTCGATCCGAAGGCCGACCCCGGCGTCATCGCCTGGACCGTGCGCGGCGGCGACAAGCTGTCGACGAAGCAGTTCCAGATCTACGTCGACAACGGCGTGACCGTAAAGGCGCCGGGCCACACGGTCTTCCTCGGACCGATCTTCACGAACCAGCCCGCCCCCATCGAGAAGCAATGGACCGTGATCCACGAGATGTGCCATTTCGTCGGACCGCGCGACGGCACCGGCCTGGAGATCAACGACAACGCCTATGCCTTCGAGGCGCATTTCCTGTCGATCGGCAAGTGGTTCAAGCTGCACAACGCCGAGTCGATCGCGCTGATGATCCTCGAGTTCGCCGTGGGAACGGCCGCCGTCGTCGGCACGCCACGTCTGGCAAAATTCAAGTCGCACTTCGATACATTCCCCAAGGTCGTCGGCGGCCAGATCGTCGCCGGCTGAGGACATCGAGGACCTGTTGGTCGGACTGGGACAGGAGGCAGATATGAAAGAGCTTCGCAATCGGGTCAGCCGGGTCATCGCCGAGCAGTTCCACGTGCCCGACGAGCGCATCACCGAGGCGGCCACTCTGGACGAGGATCTCGGCGCCACGAGCATCGACCGCGTCGAGGTGGTGATGTCGCTCGAGGACGAGTTCAAGATCGTCATCTCCGACGACGAAGCCTTGCGCCTGCACACGGTGGCCGACGTGGTCGCCTGCGTCGCGGCGAGCGTCCAAAGGGGAGCGACCACCGCCGGCCCGCCCCTCTAAAGCGGGAAATCCGGCGGCGTCACCTTGCGCCGCGCCGCGGCAAGACCCATATCTGTTCCATCGTCGGCAGCGACCTCCGGGCGCCGACGGCTGAGAGCAGAGAGGCTTCGCCCCACGCTCCCGCCTGACTGGCCGACAAAGGTGATTCCTGGACCGACCGCCGCGCGCCGTCGAACGGCTTGTCCGACAGGAGCTCGCGCTCCTGCGGACCTTGGGACGTGATCGGCGCTCGGCATCCACCCGCCTCCCGACCCTGATCCGCAGCGGACCTGAAGCCGCCCTCGCGCCGACCGGCCGGAAACGCGCACCGAGGCTGCCGCCCGGCGGCCGGCCGGCATGACGTCGACCATCCTGCGGCCGCGCAGCGCCGGCGGGCCGCCTGTGCAC
>JAEWIV010000139.1 GCA_023386865.1 Pseudomonadota bacterium | reverse complement strand
CCGTGCGACCCCGCAAGCACCCACCGCCGCGCGCAGGCAGACGACGCCGGCGCGGGCGTAGGCGGCGACGTCGGCGTCGGTGATCAAGCGTTCTGCAGGACGTGGACGGCGCGGTTGGCCACGAGATCCTTGTTCTTCTCGCCGTAGGCCTTCATGTGCGCCGACGCGCCATGGGCCTTGAGATCGTCCATGGTCGCCCACTTCTCGATGACGACGAAGGTGTCGGGGCCGAACTTGGCGAACGGGCCGCCGTCGGTGTCGATCGTGGCGCCGTACTCGATGCAGCCCTTCTCGGCGTGAACCGCCGGCACGTTGGCCTTGAAGTTCTTCAGTATCTCGTCCCGCTTGCCGGGCTTGGCGGTGATGATGGCGACGACGTGGATCATGATCTCCTCCTGGTTTCCTTAGGCGTGGCCGTGGCGTAGCACGCGGCCGGGCAGCTTGTCGTCGGCGGCGACGGCGTCCTTGCCGTGCCGGCGGATGAGCCGGCCATTGACGATGACCGCCTCGATGCCGCTCGCCTCCGACACCAGCCGGTCGGCCCCGGCCGGTAGGTCGTAGACGCGCTTCAGCGGGCCCGGCGCCACGGTCGCGGGATCGAAAACCACGACGTCAGCCGGCTTGCCCTCGGCCAGCAGGCCGCGATCCGTGATACCGAACATCTCGGCAGGCCGTTGTGTCAGGTGATGCACGGCCTGCTCGACCGTGAGCGTCTTTTTCTCTCGCACCCAGTGACCCAGCAAATACGTCGAGTAGCAGGCGTCGCAAAGCTGGCTGGCATGGGCACCGGCGTCCGACAGGGCGATCACGGTGTGGGGATCGGTGATGAGCTCGGCCACTTCCTTTTCGTCGAAGTTCATCACGGCCATGCGGAAGCGCGCCTGCAGGTCGCTCCCCAGCGCCAGATCGAGCGCCAGGTCGACCGGGTCCTTGCCCAGCTTGCGCGCTGCCTCGGCGAGCGGCTGTTCCTCGAGCTCGCGCGCCGACGGCGCCCAGGCGATCACCACGCGGTCCCACCAGTTGCGGAAGAGGGGCGTCACTTCCGAGCGCAGCTTTTCGCGCCACGCCGGGTCGGCATAGGCGCGGCGGCGTGTGCCCGGCGTCGTGGCCTCCTCCACGGCGAGCTCGTTCATGAACTTCATGACGTCGAAGATGAACGGCTCGGCGAAGGTGAACTCGAAGTTGAGTGGCCGGCAGCTCACCTGCGGGATCACCAGTGCGCCGGACCTGCGCTGCTCGGCGGCGAGGTCGAGCTGCTTGCGATGGCCGCCCGGCCCGTAGAGGTAGGAGAGCAGGGCGGTCCAGGTGACGGGCACGTTGTACTTGCGGCTGACCTCGGCCATGTGGCGAGTGGAGAAATCGCGGCCGATGGTGATCTGCATCAGGCCGCGCTTCATCTCACCCATCACCGAGACCAGCGCGTCCATCTCCTCGACGGTGGCCTGGCGGCTGGGCACCGGCTTGCCGGCATAGCCGTTGTGGCTGACCGACACCGACGTGCCGAAGCCGATGGCGCCGGCTTCCATCGCCTCGCGCACCAGCCTCTTCATCTTCGCGATCTCGTCGGCGGTGGCGGCGCGCTCGGTCGACTCCTCGCCCATGACGTAGAGCCTGAGCGGCGTGTGGCCGAACAGAGCGGCGATGTTGATCGCCGCGCCGCGCTTCTCCAGCGCGTCGAGATATTGCGGGAAGGTCTCGAACGGCCAGTCGGTGCCGAGTCCCGCTTCGAGCGCCTCGAGGCTCATGCCCTCGACTTTCTCGAGGGTCTGCATGATCAGCTTTCGGTGGATCGCCTTGGTCGGCGCGACGCCGAAGCCGCAATTGCCGATCACCGTGGTCGTGACGCCATGCCAGGGCGAGATGCTGAGCATACGATCCCACAGGATCTGGGCGTCGTAATGGGTGTGCACGTCGACGAAGCCCGGCGACACCACCTTGCCAGCGGCGTCGATGGTCGCCGCGGCCTCACCATCGGCCTTGCCCAGCGCCACGACCCTGCCGTCCTTGATGCCGACGTCACCCGTGAAGCCCGGCTTGCCCGAGCCGTCGACGATCGTGCCGTGCGTGATCTTGAGGTCGTAGGTCATCGCTGCCTCTTGGGCTTGCTCCTGAACGCCCGTCCATTATACGTCGTGGGGCGCCGCAGGAGGAAAGGCATGGCCAAGCATAAGATCGCGCTCATTCCGGGAGACGGAATCGGCAAGGAAGTTCTGCCCGAAGGCGTGCGCGTGCTGGAAGCCGCTGCGCGGCGCTTCAACTTCCAGCTCGAGTTCACCGACTTCGACTGGTCGTGCGATCGCCTGCTGCAGACCGGCAAGATGATGCCGGACGACGGCATGGATCAACTCAAGGCTTTCGAGAGCATCTTCCTCGGTGCGGTCGGCTGGCCGGGCGTGCCCGACCACGTCTCGCTGTGGGGTCTCCTGATTCCGATCCGCCGCGACTTCGACGAGTACGTGAACCTGCGTCCCGTGCGCCTGTTCGAGGGCGTTCCCTCGCCGCTCGCCAACCGCAAGCCGGGCGAGATCGACTTCTGGGTGGTGCGCGAGAACACCGAGGGCGAGTACAGCCAGATCGGCGGCCGCATGTTCCAGGGTACCGACGCGGAGTTCGCCATCCAGGAAGCGATCTTCACGCGCAAGGGCGTCGATCGCGTGCTGAAGTTCGCCTTCGAGTTCGCCAGCAAGACGAAGAAGAAGCACGTGACCTCGGCCACCAAGTCCAACGGCATCATCCACACGATGCCGTTCTGGGACGAGCGCTTCGCCGAGATGAAGAAGAACTATCCCGACATCAAGGCCGACCAGTACCACATCGATATCCTTACCGCGCACTTCGTGCGCAATCCCGACTGGTTCGACGTGGTGGTCGGCTCCAACCTGTTCGGCGACATCCTGTCGGACCTCGGCCCGGCGCTCACCGGCTCGATCGGCGTGGCCCCGTCCGGCAACATCAATCCCGAGCGCAAGTTCCCCTCGATGTTCGAGCCTGTGCATGGCTCGGCCCCGGACATCGCCGGCAAGTGGATCGCCAACCCGATCGGCCAGATCTGGTCGGGAGCCATGATGGTGCGACATCTCGGCTACCCCGAGGCCGCAGAGGCCATCGAACGGGCGATCGCCGCCTCCCTGGTGGAAGGCGGGCCCCGGACGCGAGACCTGGGGGGCAATGGCGACACTAAGACCGTGGGTGCGGCCATTGCAGAGCTCGTGAAGACGGTGTAGCTGCGCCCGCAGTTGCACCTTTTCAGGGAGATCATGATGAAAAGACGCGTCCTGCTGGGCGGCGTCGCTGCCACCGGCCTTGCGGCCCTGCCGCTTGGCGCCATGGCCCAGGCCTACCCGAGCAAGCCAATCACCGTCGTGGTGCCGTTCGCGGCCGGCGGTCCGACCGACGCGCTCGCCCGCATCCTCTGCCAGCGCATGGGCGAGGCGCTGGGCCAGCAGCTGATCGTGGAGAATGTCGGCGGTGCCGGCGGCACGATCGGCGTCGCCAAGGTCGCGCGGGCAGCGCCCGATGGCTACACGCTCGCCTTCACCCACATGGGCACGCTCGCGGTCAACATCGCGCTTTACAAGTCGCTGCCCTATGCCAGCCAGAAGGACTTCGAGCCGGTCGGGCTCGGCGGCACCAACCCGATGGTGCTGGTGGTCAAGAAGGACCTGCCGGCCAAGACCTTCCAGGAGTTCCAGGCCCATGTGAAGGCCAACGAGAAGAAGGTGCAGTACGGCATGGCCGGCATCGGCGCCGCCTCGCATCTCGGCGGCTTGATGCTGAACAGCATGATGAAGGTCGACGTGCTGGAGATCCCCTACAAGGGAACCGGGCCGGCGCTGAACGACCTGGTGTCCGGGCAGTTCGACTACATGGTCGATCAGGCCGTGAACGTGCTGCCGCAGATCAAGAGCGGGAACATCAGGGCGCTGGGCGTGTCGACGACCAAGCGGCTGTCGCAGCTTCCCGACGTGCCGACCATCGACGAGGCCGGGCTCAAGGGATACGAGGTCACGATCTGGAACGGCTTCTTCGCGCCCAAGGGCACGCCCAAGGACGTCGTCGCCAAGCTCAACCAGGCGCTGGTCACCGCGTTGTCCGACGAGAAGGTCAAGGTGCGCCTGACCGAGCTCGCCGTCGACCTGCCCGAGGGCAAGGAGGCGACGCCGGAGGCGCTCGGCGCTCAGCTCAAGGCCTCGATCGACAAGTGGGTGCCCGCCGTGCGGGCCGCCGGCGTCAAGCCGGAATAACGATCGCCGATTGCCGATGACAGGGCTGCCCGCTGGGCGGCCCTGTTTCGTTTTACAGGACCGGCGGCGGGGGGGGCCCCGGGGCCG
>JAEWIV010000122.1 GCA_023386865.1 Pseudomonadota bacterium | reverse complement strand
CCCGGCAGCAGCTTGCTCCCCTTGAGCACCAGGATGGTCGCGAGCACTCCGGCGCCGATCGCGAACGCGGTCCAATTGATCTTGCCGGTGGCGATGGCGTTCACGATTTCGTAGACGCTGTGGAGAGGTCCATCGGTCTCGATGGAAAAGCCGAACAGCTTCGGCAATTGGCTGATCACCACCGTGAGCGCGATGCCGTTCATGTAGCCGTAGCGGATGGGCTTGGACAGCAGCTCCGTGATGAAGCCCAGCTTCAGGATCCCCGCCAGGATGCAGATCAGGCCCGAAACGATCGCCATGGCGCCGGCAAGGGCAACGGCCCGCCCGGGATCGCCCGCGGACTGCGCGATCACGACGGCGAGGATGATCGGCGCCAGCGACGAATCCGGCCCCAGCACGAGAATGCGGCTCGGCCCGAACACCGCATAGGCGAGCAACGGGATGATGGTGGCGTAGAGCCCGTACACTCCCGGCACGCCCGAAGCGACGGCATAGGCGATGCCCACGGGCACCAGCATCGTCGTCAGCACGACCCCGGCAACGATGTCGTGGCGCAGCCAGGCGATCTGGTATTCGCGCAGCGTGGCAAGCCCGGGAAGCCACTGCGTCAGCCTCCGTGCCGCCGGGTCGCGCGCCGTCGGTTGCTCCAACGGAGAAGCCGGATTCGTCATCTCAACACATGTCCCAAACACAGATCAGAGCGGAATGCCGCCGCGCCGCTTCTCAGGACTTGGTGAAGCTGACCGGCACGCGATAGGTCGTGCCGCGCGTATAGAAGCCGCTCAGGCGGTTGCCCTCGAGGTTGAGCTCGTAGCGGCCGCCCAGCGCGGCATCGATGACGAGCTGCGATCCGGAAACGACACCGCGATTCGTGCTCTTCGCGGAGTCGTGCTTGTCGGCAAAGGTCGAGACGAAGGATTGAAGGTCGAACTCCATGCGGCCGGCCACGAGGCCGTTCGGTCCGACGGTCGTGATGATCAGCCGCACCGCCCCGATCCCGGGCACCTCGCCCTGCCAGTTGCCGACGAAACCCGCCCCCTGCGCCTGGATGCCGAAGGGCACCAGAAGCAGCAACCCGACGACCAGACTTCTACGCGACGGCATTTTGCTCTCCCTCGTATCGCCTCGACCGGCGGCGATACCACCATGCAGCGCAGCCAATGTCACTTGGACCGATATGGCGGACGGCGAGCAGTTTGATTTGGGGGAACGCTCTACGACCGAAAGCTTACACGCCAGAACGGCTTGATCGCCTCTATCAAGAGCAGAACCGCGGCGCCAGCTGCAACCGCCACCCCGAGGTCATGGAGGTGGAATGGACCGAAGCGGAACAGAGCCATGGCCGGCGGCCAGGTGAGCGCAACGGTCAGAAGCGCGCCGACCAGGGCCAGCAGAAACCACAGGAAGCGATTTGGCCGACGCAACGCCACGACCAGGGACGAGGAGAAGGACCGGTTCACGAGAATCAAGCCGACATTGACCAGCACGAGAGACGTGAACGACAACGCCCGCAGCTCATCGGCCGGCATGCCGCGGGCAGCTCCAGCCAGCAGCACGACGGTCACGGCGGCAAGTGCCAGCGTCCCCTGCAGGAGACTCCAGATCCCCATGGCGGGCGACAGCAGGCGGCTGTCCGCGTGCCGCGGCGGCCGGTCCATGAGATCGCGCTCCTCCTTCTCGGCCTCGAAGACTATCGAGCAGGCAGGGTCGATCACCATCTCGAGAAAGGCGATATGGATCGGCGACAACATGAACGGCAGGCCGAACAGCAGGGGCAACAGCGCCAAGCCGGCGATCGGGACGTGCACGGCCACGATATAGGCGCTCGCCTTGCGCAGGTTATCGTAGATGCGTCGGCCGAGGCGGATGGTGCGCACGATCGAGCCGAAATCGTCGTCGAGCAGGACGATCGACGACGCTTCGCGGGCCACGTCGGTGCCGCGGCCGCCCATGGCGACACCGATATGCGCCGCCTTGAGGGCCGGCGCGTCGTTGACGCCGTCGCCCGTCATGGCGACGACCTCGCCCTCCGCCTTCAGCGCCTCGACGATGCCCAGCTTCTGCTCAGGCATGATGCGCGCGAAGACATTGGATGAGCCCAGGCGCTCGCGCAAAGCGGCCTGGTCGAGCTTCGCAAGCTCGGCCCCGTCGATCGGCGTGCCGGCATCGATGCCGGCCTGTTCCGCGATCGCCTGCGCCGTCGCCGGATAGTCGCCCGTGATCATGATGACCCGGACGTGGGCCGACCGGCACTCGGCGATGGCCGCGGGCACGTTCGCACGCAGCGGGTCGCTGAAGCCGACAAGGCCCAGGAAGCCGAACTTGAACGCGGTGGGCGACTCCGGGAGCCCATCGTCACCATGCCGCGCACTGGCGACGCCCAGCACGCGGATGCCGCGGCCCGCCATCTCGTCGACCGCCTGCCGCAACCAGGCGATTTCTTCCTCGCCCAGCCCGCAAAGGGCGGCGATGGCCTCCGGTGCGCCCTTGGCCGCGATGCTGCAGCCTGCGCCGTCGTCGTGCTTCCAGACGTTGGTCATCGCCAGCAAGGTAGGCCTCAGTCCGTAATGCCGAACGAGCGTCCGGCCGGCGTACGGAGCGGAGAGGTTTCCGACCCGCCCCGCGGCCAGCTCGGCAATCGCCCTTTCCATGGGATCGGTAGGCTGCGCCGCGCTCGCGAGCATTGCCGCCTCGGTCATCGCCGACATGTTCTCCGGGACGGCTTCTCCGGCGGCGCGGCGCCACTGCTGCGTCGGTGTCCGCAACTCGGCGACGGACATGCGATTCTCGGTAAGGGTCCCCGTCTTGTCGGTGCACAGAACGGTTGCTGCGCCCAGCATCTCGATGGCCGCTGCCCGGCGCGTGAGGACGCGGGCGCGCGACATGCGCCACGCGCCCATGACCATGAAGGCCGTCAGGACCAGGGGGAATTCCTCCGGCAGCATCGACATGCCGAGTGCAATGCCGGCCAGCACGGCTTGCAGCCAGTCGCCGTAGATCGAGCCGTGGATGGCGATCACCAGCAGGCTGGCGCCAATGCCGATGGCGGCGAAAACCCGCACCAGGGCTCGCGTCTCGGTCTGCAGCCGGGGCGGCTCGGCCGTGATCCGGTGCAGCGATTGGCCAATTCGGCCGAGTTCGGTCCGCTGGCCGGTCGACTGGACGATGGCCAGCCCCTCGCCACGCACGACCAGGGTGCCGGAGTACACGAACGGCGTGTTCTCGCCGCCGGGCCGTTCCATCGGTTGCAGAGCCGCTGCCGCCAGCTTGTGCACCGTCACCGATTCGCCGGTCAGCAGCGACTCGTCGACCATGACCTCGCGCGCCGTGAGCAGAACCGCGTCGGCAGCCACCCGATCGCCTTCGAGCACCACGATGGCGTCCCCGCGCACGACCTCGCGGCCGGGGATGCGGCGGCGCTGGCCGCCCCGCACGACCAGAGCACGCGGGCTCGCCACGTCCCGCAGCGCCTCGAGAACGCGCTCGCTGCGGGTCTCCTGGATCACGGTGATGAAGACGGAGAGCGTCGCAAAGGCCAGCAGCACCAGGGCCTCGCCGAGGTCTCCCAGGACGAGATAGACGGCACCCGCCCCAAGCAGGAGGGCGAACATGGGCTCGCGCACCACGTCGCCGACGATCCGCAGGATCGTGCGGCGATCAGCGGATGGCAGCTCGTTGAACCCCTCCTCGCGCAGCCGGGTCGCGGCCTCCTGCTCGGAGAGTCCGACGTTCGCGAAAGTCGTGGACATCGATTGATGCTACCATCGTCGGAAGGGCGGCCGGCACATCCCGCGCGACGAGTTGTGCCTTAGCGAAGCGGTTCGCCCGCGCGCGGCGCTCGGACCTGCATGTGGCTGTGCACGGCCGTGACGCCGGGAACCCTGGCGGCTGCGGCGCAATAGTTTCGATGATCTTCCTCGTTGAAGGCGTAGCCCCAGAGATGGACCGAGCCACGCCGGGAGACGACATCGAATCCGCCAGCCAGCGGCAGGCCGAGCCGACGGATGGCGGCCACGACGTCGCGGCGCAACTGCTCGTCATCGATCTCGACCGTCGTGGGCGGCGTCGCCGCCGCGCCGCCGTTCACCGGCCGCGACAGCAGGACTTTCACCAGCGCAACGCGGTTCACGATTCCTTCGACGCGAGTGCCGCGGACGATGGGTACGTTGTGGACCCGATGCTTCACCATCAGGTCCGCGACGTCCTTCAGCAGGGCGTCTGCGGTGGCCGAGATCGCCGGTTTGGTCATGAGAGTCGACACTGGCCCGGCCAGCGCCCGTTCATAGGCCTCGGGCAAGGCACCGTGCCCTTCGAGATGGGCCTGCAGATCGACGCCGCCGTCGCCTTCGAGGATGCGCTGGATGACGTCATACTCGCTCAGCACACCGACGATGTGGCCGTTGTCGTCGACGACCGGAACGGCGCTTGCACCCGCATTGATCAATAGCTTGACCGCGTCCACGAGCGGCGAGCTTTCCGTCACCGTCGTCACCTCGGTCGACATCACATCGCGTGCTCTCATGCACTGCTCCCCGCGCCCGCAACGTAGGTTTGGCTATCAGAATGCCGAACCATCATTGTTGACCTGGATCAAACCTCATTCGCCTTCTTCGACGCAACTTTGCTCGCGAGCCTGTTGCAAGCCCGTCTCCGCGAAGGAGTGCAATGATGCAATTCCCGAGCATGCCTCGGCTGGCGGAGTGGATCGGTTCGTATTCCTTGAAGCGTCTCGGCCCGGACGGAATCGCCGGCCTCTCGCTCGCCGCCTTCGTCATTCCCGAATCCCTGGCCTACGCATCGCTCGCCGGCCTGCCGCCGGTATCCGGTCTTTACTGCTACCTTGCCGCGGGCGTGACCTATGCCCTGTTCGGGACGAGCCGCCAGCTTGCGGTTGGACCGAGCTCGGCGCTGGCCCTCGCCGTGGCCGCGAACCTCGCCTTGCTGGGCGGCGGCGATCCAGAGCGAGCGGTGGCATTGGGCGCCGCCATAGCGCTGCTCGTCGGCGTCATTGCGGTCGGGGGTCGCTACCTCGGCTTGGCCAACTTCGCCTATTTCTTCTCCGATCCTGTTCTCACCGGCTTCAAGACCGGCGCCGCCCTTTACATCGCGTCGACTCAGCTTCCCAAGCTGCTCGGGCTGGAAGGCGGCGGCGGCAACTTCGTCGACCGCCTGCTCGATGTCGCCTTGTCGTTGCGCGACGTGTCGCCGCCTGCCCTGGCCGTCGGCGCGACAGCGATCGTGCTCTTCCTGTTGCTGGGTTGGGCCCTGCCGGGGCGTCCGACCACCTTGGTCGTCGTCGCCGGTGCCATCGCGGCCACGAGCCTGTTCGATCTCGGCCGTTATGGGCTGAAGCTCGTCGGCGAGCTGCCGCAGGGCCTGCCGACGTTCGGATTTCCCGACGTGTCGCTCCAGGAGCTTCGCTCGCTGCTGCCGACAGCCTTCGCCTGTTTCATGCTGGCTTACAGCGAAGCGATTTCCGTCGCCCGCAGCTTCGCCCAGAAGCACCGATACGAGATCGATCCCGAGAGGGAGCTGACGGCGATCGGCATGTCGAACGTGGCCGCCTCGCTCGTGCGCGGCTTCCCGGTAACCGGCGGGATGTCGCAGACCGCGGTGAACGACATGAACGGGGCGACCTCGCCCTTCTCGCTCGTGGTGACCTCGGCGGTGGTCGCGCTGACGGTCGGCTTCTTCACCGGCTTGTTCCGCGACCTGCCCGAACCCGTCCTCGGGGCGATCATTCTGATGGCGGCCAAGCATCTGGTGAAGACGGAAGAACTGCGCGAACTCAAAGCGGCGTCGTATACTGAGTTTGCGATCGCCCTGCTGGCATTGATCGGGGTGCTGGCGCTGGGGCCCCTCGACGGGCTGTTGCTTGCCGCCGTCGGCTCGATCGTCATGCTGCTGGCCCGCAGCTCGCGGCCCCACGTGGCAGTGCTGGGGCGTGATCCCGGGACCGGACAGTACATGAACAAGGCCCGCTACCCGCTGGCCGAGGTGCCGCCTTCAGTCCTGGTGGTGCGCAACCTCGGCGACTGGATTTATCTCAACGCCGAGGGCATCCGCCGGCATCTGCTCGAGATCGTGGACCATGCGGACAAGCCGTTGCGGATGATCGTCATCGACTGCTCCAGCGTGTCGCGGATCGACCTCACCGCATTGGCCAGCTTGCGGGGCTTTGGCGACGCGATGCGTCATCGTGGCATTGCCGTGCGCTTGGCCGGCTTACACGACGGCATCGCCGAGACACTGCGACGGCGTGGTGCCGAAGCGAGCCTCGGGCGGCTCGTTGCCCATCGCACGATCGACCAATGGATCGCCGAGAGGTGAGGATGATGCGGCGCGCAGGCGCGACATTGCGCAGGGCCCGTCCCCCGCTCGGTCTTGGCCACAGCCCGACAGCAGGCTCTCTTGCGCGGAAATGGCGTCCCCAACGGGATTCGAACCCGTGTTACCAACGTGAAAGGCTGGTGTCCTAGGCCTCTAGACGATGGGGACGAGGCGGCAAAGAGCGGCAGCATGTAGCGGCTCGCCGCCGGCAAATCAAGCCAGCACTGACCCCGCCGCGGGGGCGGCATCGTCGATCTGCAGGCGCACGCTGTCGCGGCCGCCGTAGCGGTCGATGCGCAGCGCACCCGCGACATGCAGGACGGGCCGGGCCGGATCGAGCAGCGCAGGGCCGAGCGCCGTCTGGCCGGCGCGGAAGGCGATGGCATCGACCCGGCCGCGCTCGGCCCCGACCAGAGAGCAGCGCACATGGCCCTCGCCCACCGGCTGCGCGTGACCGACCCGCACCGCGGTGACGGCAAAACGCGGCAGCGCATTGCCTGCCCCAAACGGCCCCGCCCGCTCGATCATGGCGACCAGCTCCTGGGTCGCCGCCCCCGGCGCCCGCGCGGCGTCGCTGCCGAGCTCGCGGACGGCCGGCGCTGCGCCGAGCTGCGGCGCGATCCTTTCATCGAGGAATTTGGCCAGGGCGGCTACCGCCCCCGTGGCCACGGTGAGGCCGGCGGCCATGGCATGCCCGCCGCCGTTCACCAGCAGGCCGGCTTGTCGCGCCGCGATCACCGCCGCGCCGAGATCGACGCCCTTCACGGAGCGGCCCGATCCCTTGCCGACGTCGTGGTCCATGCCGATTACGAAGGCAGGCCGGCCGTAACGCTCGACGAGACGGCTGGCCACGATGCCTATGACGCCGATGTGCCAGCCTTCGCTTTCGACGACGAGCGCCGACGGCAGGCCCTTGCGGTCCGGGCCGTACAGGCCCTCGATGCGGGCGATGGCCTGGTCCAGCACCTCGCGCTCGATGGCGCGGCGCTCTGCGTTGAACTCGTCCAGCCTCAGCGCCAGCGCGCCGACTTCCTCCGGATCGTCGCTGGCCAGCAGCCGCGCGCCGAGATCGGCCTGTCCGACGCGGCCTCCGGCATTGACGCGCGGCCCCAGCATGAAACCAAGATGATAGGCACCCGGTGGCTCGTTCAGGCGCGCCACGTCGGCGAGCGCCGCCAAGCCGATATTACTGCGGTCGGCCATCACACGCAGGCCCTGGCGCACCAACGCCCGGTTGACGCCGGTCAGCGGCACGACATCGCACACCGTGCCCAGGGCCACGAGATCGAGCCACCGGCGCAGGTCCGGCTCGGCACGCGTGGCGCCGTACCAGCCCGCGTCGCGCAGCGCGCGATTGACACCGACCGCGAGCAGGAATGCCACGCCCACCGCAGCCATCTGCTTGTGCGGGCTGGCATCGTCCAGGCGGTTGGGATCGACCACGGCCACCGCCTGCGGCAATGCGATCTCCGCCATGTGATGGTCGATGACGATCAGGTCGAGGCCGGCGCGCTTTGCCTCCGCCAGCGGCTCGAAGGCGGTAATGCCGCAATCGACGGTTATGACGACGGCGGCTCCCTGCTCCTTGAGCTTGAGCAGGGCCGGCGCATTGGGGCCATAGCCTTCCTTGCGCCTGTCGGGGATGTAGACAGAGGCATTGCCGCCGACGGCGCGGAAGAACCGCGCCAGCAGGGCCGACGAGGTGGCGCCATCAACGTCATAGTCGCCGAACACCACGATCTTCTCGCCCTCGCGAACGGCCCGCACGACGCGGGCGATGGCGGCATCCATGTCCTTGAGATGCGACGGATCGGGCAGGAACTTGCGCAGCGTCGGCTCGAGAAAATCGGGCACGCCTTCGAGATCGACCTCGCGCGCCGCCAGCAGGCGGCAGATCGCATCCGGCAACCCATGGCGTTGCGCCATGGCGAGCGCCATCCGCTCGTCACCCAGGCGGGCCGCCCAACGCCGGCCGGTCACGGAGCGCTCGACGCCGAGGAAGGCTGTGCGTGCAGCGCGGAATTCCGAGGACATGCACCACCTTACCCCAGTCCGCTGTGGACAGCGGATCGCGACCGCGCAGGCAGCATGAGAGCAGGAGCTACGGTCGCACGATATCGCAGCACCCTTCGTTCGACCGATATAGACGGCACCGGGCTCGCCAATGGTATGGTCGGCGCAATGTGTGCCTGCCCGACGGCGGCTTGGAGACCGCCGAACTGATGCCCCTGTACTGGACGATCGATTCCAAGGCCCGACTGTTCACAGGAGTAGCGGAGGGCAACGTATCCTTGAGCGACGCCGTCGGCCTCCTGGAGGCGATGGCAGGGGCACGGGCGATGTCCTATCGCAAGCTGTTCGATGGCCGCGCCGCCATCCCCACCATGACGCCCGACGAGATGCTGTCGCTGTGTGCCAGGGTCCGCGAGTACCATGATCAGGGCATGATGGGTGCCCTGGCGCTCGTCGGCACCCCCGAGCAGACCATCACGTTCGCCCGCTTGCTCGGCGCGCTGGCGTCGGCCGAACGTCCGATCAGGGTGTTCACCAACCTGCGGCAGGCCAGAAGCTGGATCGACGAGCAGGCGAGGGAACGTACAGCACCGTGAAGCGTTCATGCCCTGTGAAGGGTGGCCCCCCGGCCCCCGCCACGGCAGGACAGGCATGCGTGGTATGCTCGCACCGCTCAGCCCGAACGAGGAGATCACGCTTCGCCGCGTGGCGCTGGGCTTCGGTTTGAAGGACCAATTACCGCTGCAACACGTTCGGCGGCTCGAGCAGCTTGCCCTCGTCGAGGAAGTCGACGGCGCCCTGCGTCTCACGGAACTCGGCTTGCAGCGCTATGCCGGCCTCGACAGGCCGGTCAAATGGGACGGCGACACCGCGGCCGCGGACATCAGCCGTTTGCTGACCTCTCGGACCAAGCCTGACAACCTCTAGCCGGCGCGCGGCGCGCGTCCCATTTACGAGTCATGGTCCTGGCCACTTCGCGCACGACGTTCGGCGACCTCGCCCGCGACGAGCTTGCCGTCGAGGTCACGTGCCCGAATTGCGGCCACCGACGGACGATCGACGGCACTGACCCACGACTGCGCAACCGCCGCATCGCCGGCGCCCGCTTCCGCTGCGAACAGTGCGGATCGGTCGGGCTGCCGAGCATCGGCAAGCAACGCCGCTGGACCAGCCGCCTCGCCGAACACGCCCGCAAGCGTCGATAGCCCACGAGAGGTCGGTATCATGCGCGTTCTCGCGTCTCTTCCCTCGTTGCCCTGATGACTGTCGCCGCCAGCCTACTCGCGGGGTAAGCATCGTGGCCGACGCGCAACGGCAAGCCGACTTGTTTGCCGTCCAGGCCGAGCAGGCGATGCCCGAAGGCTTCGTTTATCGCCAGGACGTCATTTCGCCCGATGAGGAACGGCGCTTCGCCGAATGGTTCGGCCTGCTGCCTTTCGCGCCCTTCGAATTCCGTGGTTTCGTCGGCCGCCGACGGATCGTCGCGTTCGGCTGGCGCTACGACTATGCAGGTCGGCAAATCCGCCGCGCGGCGAACCTGCCCGAGCCCCTGTTGCCGCTGCGGGAGCGTGCCGCGCAGATCGCCGGACTCGCTCCGCAAAGCCTGCAGCAGGCGCTGGTCACGGAATACGGACCGGGAGCACCGATCGGCTGGCATCGCGACAAACCGATGTTCCAGGACGTCGTCGCGATCTCGTTCCTGTCTCCATGCCTGCTTCGCTTGCGTCGGCGCGTTGGCGCCTCCTGGGAACGGCGGTCGCTGCAGGTGGAGCCGCGATCGGCCTATGTCCTGCGCGGCAGCGCGCGCACGGAATGGGAGCACAGCATTCCGCCGGTCAGCGCGCTACGCTACTCGGTGACGTTCCGCAACCTGCACGGTGCATGACGACGCTCCCTCAGGCGCGCCGCCGCGGCAGGGCTCGCCCGCCTACGGCCGCCAGGCGTCGATGCCATACTTCTCGCGCACACGGAGCACCGAAACGTTCAACCGTCGCACCACGGCGCCGCCGAACTGCAGCGTGAGCGGCAGGCTCCTGATCTCGAACTGCACGCTGGTTCGGATCCCGGGACAGTCGTCGCGGGTCGTCGAGGCGAGCATCGGCAGACGCTTGTCGTTCTGCACGGCGTCGACCCAGGCATCACCCGAGATGGTGATCTGGTAGCGGCCGGCGGCGATCCATTCCAGCGTGACGACGCCGCCATAGCCGCCGTCGCGGCCGCGTTCGGGCGGCACGGTATAGATCACCTGCGCGACCGGGCGCAGCAACATCGAGAAGGCGCCGTCCTTGGGCAGTGCCGATTCGCTTTCGACATCGGCGAAGAAACCTTCGTTGAACAGCTCGATCTCGCGGTTCACCGGCCAGTCGAACCTGCGACAGCCGTCCTCGACCGCCCCCGCGGACGTGGCGGCCAGCACGGTCAGCGCACAGGCAGTGATTCCGGCCCGCATGCCTCCATGATGATCAAGCCCAGCTCGGCAGACCAGTCTTGATCGTGAAATTGTGATGGGCCGACACCCAGCGCACCGTACCGGTCTTCGAGCGCATGACGATCGAATGCGTCTCCGCCCCGTTGCCGAAGCGGCGCACGCCCTTCAGCATCGAGCCCGAGGTGACTCCGGTGGCGGCGAACATCACGTCGCCTTTGGCCATGTCGAGCATCGAGTACTTGCGGTTGAGGTCGGTGATGCCCCACTTGCGCGCCCGCGCCTTCTCGTCGTCGTTGCGGAACAGGAGCCGCCCCTGAATCTGGCCGCCAATGGCGCGCAGCGCCGCCGCCGCCAACACGCCTTCCGGCGCGCCGCCCGATCCCATGTAGATGTCGATGCCCGAATCGCCGGTCGAGGTGGCGATGACGCCCGACACGTCGCCGTCGCCGATCAGCATGATGCGGGCGCCGGCCTCGCGCACCTTGGCGATCAGCTCGGCATGGCGAGGTCGGTCGAGGATGCAGACCACGAGATCGGCGACCTCGGCATTCTTGGCCTTGGCGAGGTCCTTCAGGTTCTCGGCCGGCGTCTTGTCGAGATCGACGATGCCCTCGGGCAGGCCGCCGCCGACGGCGATCTTGTCCATGTAAACATCAGGCGCGTTGAGGAAGCCGCCATGCTCGGCCATGGCAATGACGGCCAGTGCGTTGGGCAGGCCCTTGGCGGTGATGGTCGTGCCTTCCAGCGGATCGAGCGCGATGTCGATCTTGGGCGCGCCGGCCTGGCCCAGCCCGACTTTCTCGCCGATATAGAGCATCGGCGCCTCGTCGCGCTCGCCCTCGCCGATCACCACGGTGCCGTCGATGGCGAGCGAGTTCAGCGAGGTGCGCATGGCGTCGACGGCGGCCTGGTCGGCCTTCTTCTCGTCGCCGCGGCCCATCAGCTTGGAGGCGGCGAGCGCCGCCGCCTCGGTGACGCGCACCACTTCCAGCGCAAGATTGCGGTCCAGCTTCACGTCGTTGGCCATCGTCTCCTCCGTCGGCGTGCTCGTGCGCCGTCTAAAATGCCTCGATGCGGATCAGGCAGGGCTCCTCGGCCACAGTCCCGAGCTTGGCGATGCGGCCGAGCGCGCGCTGCATCGCTGCCTCTTCCGTGACGTGCGTGGTCAGGACGACCGGCACTACACCGTCCGAGCGGCCGCGCTGCAGCATGGCTTCTACCGAGATACGTTCCTTGGCGAGCGCGCCCGAGACGGCGGCGATCACGCCCGGACGATCCTGCACCATCAGCCGGACGTAGTAGGCGCCTTGATGGCGATCCATCGGTGCCGCCTTCTTGTCCGCCAGGCGCTCGGCCGGGACGACGAACGCCGGCATCTCGCGCCCTCGCGCGACGTCCACGAGGTCCGCGACGACGGCGGAGGCCGTCGGCCCCTGCCCGGCTCCGCGGCCCTGGAACATGGTGGTCCCGACGAAGTCGCCGTCGACGACCACGGCATTGAACACGCCCTCGATGTGGGCGATCGGCGCCTCGAGCGAGACCATGCATGGATGAACGCGCTGTTCGATGCCGTAACGCGTGTCCCGCGCCAGACCGAGCAGCTTGATGCGGAAGCCCAGCTCCTCGGCGAACCGGATATCCATCGAGGTGACACGACGGATGCCCTCGACATACACGCCGGGGAAATTCACCCTCGCCCCGAACGCCGCACCCGTCAGCACGGCGAGCTTGTGCGCGGCATCGATGCCGTCGACGTCGAAGCTCGGGTCGGCCTCGGCGTACCCCGCCGCCTGCGCTTCCGCGAGCACCACGTCGAAGTCGCGGCCGGTCTCCCGCATGGTCGTCAGGATGTAGTTGCAGGTGCCGATGAGGATGCCGTAGAGCCGCCGCACGCGATTGCCGACCAGCCCCTCGCGCAGGGCCTTGATGATCGGAATGCCGCCCGCAACCGCCGCCTCGAACGACAGGATGCGCCCCTTCTTCTCGGCCAGGGCGGCAAGCTCCGTGCCGTGCATGGCGAGCAGCGCCTTGTTGGCCGTGACGACGTGCTTGCCCGAACGCAGCGCGCTCTGAACGAGGCGCCGCGCCGCCCCGCCGGAGCCTCCGATCAGCTCGACCACGACGTCGATGTCCGGCGCGGCCGCAAGCGCCTGCGGGTCACGCTCCCAGCGGACGCCCGAAAGATCGATGTCGCGCTTCTTGGCCTTGCTGCGCGCGCTGACGGCGACCAGCTTGAGCGACCGCCCGCCACGCAGCGACAGCAGCCGGCCATGCTCGGCCAAGAGCTTGACGACGCCCGCGCCAACGGTGCCGAGGCCGGCGATGCCGATTCTAAGTGGAGCTTTCATGGTGCCGCCTGATACGACAGGTTTCGCTCAGGCGCGAGCCTTCAATGGCGTGACGTTGTCCCCCACACCGCGCAGGTAGAGGTCGATGGCACGTCCAGGGTCGGCCATCACCTGGCGGACGTTGCGGATGGCCTGGCGGATGCGGTGCTTGTTCTCCACGAGGGCGATGCGGACATGGGCATCACCGTGCTCGCCGAAGCCCAGGCCGGGCGACACTGCGACACTGGCCTGGGTCAGCAGCAGCTTGGAGAAAGCGAGCGAGCCCAGTTCGGCGAACGCCTGGGGAATCGGCGCCCACGCAAACATGCTGGCCGACGGCGGAGGCAGGCTCCAGCCGGCGGCGCTCAAGCCCTCGATCAGCACGTCGCGTCGTTCCTTGTAGGTGTTCCGTGCCTCGGCGATGCAGTCCTGCGGGCCGTTCAGCGCCGCCGTCGCCGCCACCTGGATCGGCGTGAAGGCGCCGTAGTCGAGGTACGACTTGATGCGCGTCAGCGACTGGATCAGCGTCCTGTTGCCGGCGGCAAAGCCGATGCGCCAGCCCGCCATCGAGTAGGTCTTGCTCATCGACGTGAACTCGACGGCGATATCGCGCGCGCCCGGCACCTGCAGCACCGACGGCGGCGGCACGCCGTCGAAGTAGATCTCGGCATAGGCGAGGTCGCTCAGGATCCAGATGCCCTGGCGTTTGCAGAAGTCGACGACTGCTGCATAGAAGTCGAGATCGACCACCTGTGCCGTCGGGTTCGACGGATAGTTCAGCACCAGCGCGATCGGCTTCGGTACCGTGTGTCGCACGGCGCGCTCGAGCGCCGGGAGGAACTCGTCGAGCGACGTGCTGTCCGGCACCGGGATATGGCGCACCGAGCCGCCGGCGATGATGAAGCCGTAGGGATGGATCGGATAGCTGGGGTTGGGCACCAGCACGATGTCGCCGGGCGAGGTGATCGCCTGGGCGAGATTGGCGAGCCCCTCCTTCGAGCCGAGCGTGACGATGATCTCGCTCTCGGGATCCAGCTCGACGCCGAAGCGCCGCGCGTAATACGCCGCCTGCGCCTTGCGCAGGCCGGGAATGCCGCGCGAGGCGGAGTAGCCATGGGCGCGCGGGTTGGCGGCGGCCTCGGCCAGCTTGGCGACGATGTGCGGCGCGGTCGGCAGGTCGGGATTGCCCATGCCGAGGTCGATCACATCCTGGCCGGCACCCCGGGCGCGCGCCTTCATGGCGTTCACTTCCGCGAACACGTAAGGCGGCAGGCGCTTCAGCCGGTGGAATTCCGAATCGTCCATTGTCGTTTCCTTGGCCGCTAGAAATCGATGAAGATCTCGGCGCGACGGTTGGCGGCGATGCCGCGGGCGGAGGTGGTTTCAAAGGCAGGCACGGCGTCCGACGCCGCCTCGGCGACAATGCGGCTGGCCGGCACGCCGAGCCGCACCAGCTGGGTGGCGACGGCGAGCGCGCGCTGGCGAGAGATTTCGTAGTTGGCGCGCGCGGCCTGGTCGGCCGACGAGCCCGACGCGTCCTGCTGCGAATGGCCTACGATGCGCACCGTGGCGCGGTTGGTCCTCTGCATCTCCGCCACCTTCTCGAGGATGGCGAGGTCGTTGCTGGCAAGGCTCGCAGAGCCGCTGCCGAACTGGATGACGGCGACCTGTGCGTTACCGCCGGACGGGAGCTTGGCGGACGGCGTGTCGGATTGTTGAGGCGCCGGCGCAGGTGGCGCGACCATCGCGGCCATCTGGGCAGTGGCTAGATCAGCCGAGGATGCGGCCGACGCTACCGCTGGCTGAGCGGCAGGCGTCGGCGGCGCAACGGCCGCTCCGGGCGGCGTCCAGCCCGGCGGCGGCACGAAAGCCTTGTGCAGATCGCCAGACCGTGCCGGCGCAGCTGCAGGTGGCGTCGGTTCAGCCGTCGTGGTCGCGGGCGGCGCCGGCGGCGGCGGTACGGGGGGCTGAGCAGTCGGTGCAGGTGCGACGGCAGCGACCGCCGGACTCGGCGGCGTCCAACCTGGCGGTGGCACGAACGCCTTGTTGGGATCGGCCCGACGTGTTGCCGCGACCGGAGTGGGAGTCGCAGCCGCCTGCGGTGCCGGCGAAGCGACCTGCGCTGGCGGCGGTGTCGGCGCAGCGACCGGCGCCGGCGGTGCCACAGCGGCCGTAGTGACGATCGGATCGGACCGCCCGGGCGGCGTCCAGCCCGGCGGTGGCACGAACGCCTTGTTGGGATCGGCCCGACGTGTTGCCGCGACCGGAGCGGGAGTCGCAGCCACCGTCGGTGGCGGCGCAGCGACCGGCGCCGGCGGCGGTGGAGCTGCGACCGGCGCCGGCGGCGCCACAGCGGCCGCGCTCACGATCGGATCGGACC
>JAEWIV010000421.1 GCA_023386865.1 Pseudomonadota bacterium | reverse complement strand
GCAACGACACCGCATCGAGAACGCTTTCGGCCGCCTCAAGGACTTCCGCCGCATCTTCACTCGTTACGACAGGTTAGCTCGAAACTTCCTCGCCTCGGTCTGCCTCGTGGCTGCTATCGTATGGTGGGTTTAATGAGTCTCGACCCTAGTTATAGAGATCGAACAGCCGCCGATGCTCGTCGAGCGCGTAGCGGTCGGTCATGCCGGCGATGTAGTCGGCGACGATGCGGGCGCGGGCGGGCCGTTCGGCAGCCTCGGCGCGTTCCCGCCACGGCGGCGGCAGGCAGTTGGGCTCGGCGAACAAGAGACCGAACAGGTCCATCACGACGCGGCGCGCCTTGGAGTGCGAGCGGTTGAGATGCCAATGCTCGTACATGCGGCCGTAGAGGAACTTCTTCACGATGCGGTCGGTTTCGGCCATGCGCTCGGAGAAGGCCACCACGGGGCGGCCGAGCGCGCGGATGTCGGCGACCGACTTCGGCGCCGCGTCGGCCAGCCGGCGCCTCGTCTCGGCCATCACGTCCTCGACCATGGCGTTGATGACGCGGCGCACCGACTCGTGGACCAGGCGTGTCTCGTCGAGCCCGGGGTATTTCTGCGACACCAGCGAGAACATCTCGCCGACCAGCGGCAAATCCAGCAAGTCGGCGACGCCGAACAGGCCGGCGCGCAGGCCGTCGTCTATGTCGTGGTTGTTATAGGCGATGTCGTCGCTCAGCGCCGCGACCTGCGCCTCGGGACCGGCATGGCCCTCGAGCTCGAGATCGTGGTCGCGGCAGTATTCGACGATGGCGGCCGGCAGGTCGGCGAGCGTGCGGGCGCGGTCGAGCAACGGACCGTTGTGCTTGACCGCTCCCTCCAGCGTCTCCCAGGTGAGATTGAGCCCGTTGAACTCGGCGTAACGCTCCTCGAGCTTGGTGAGGATGCGTAGCGTCTGGGCGTTGTGATCGAAACCACCGAACGGCTTCATCGCGGCATGCAGCGCTTCCTCGCCGGCATGGCCGAACGGCGTGTGGCCGAGGTCGTGAGCGAGCGCCACGGCCTCGCCGAGATCCTCGTCGAGGCGCAGCGTGCGGCAGATGGTGCGGGCGATCTGCGCCACCTCCAGCGAATGGGTCAGCCGCGTCCTGTAGTGATCGCCCTCGTGATAGACGAACACCTGGGTCTTGTGTTTCAGGCGGCGGAACGCCGTCGAATGGATGATGCGGTCACGGTCGCGCTGGAACGGGCTGCGTGAGGGATCCTCGCCCTCGGCATGCAGGCGGCCGCGGCTCTGCCACGGCAGGGTGGCGTACGGCGCCAGGGCCTCGCGTCGCCACAACTGCTCCGCCACTCGACCTCCTCAAGCGTGCGGGGCGGTTTTACGCCTTCACCGGGCTGCCAACAACCGAGCCTATTTCACCAACGTGACGGGCACCTTGACGTGGGCGATGACGTCCTGGGCGACCGAGCCCAGCAGCACGCCGGCGAGGCCGGTGTGGCCACGCGTGCCGATGACCACCAGACCCGCACCGAGCTTGGCGACGAAGTCGTCGGCTATCTCGCCCTGGCGGCCGACGCCGATATGGACCTTGGCGGCGATGCCGGCCTTCTTGGTGATATCGATCGCCGTGGCCAGGGCCTTCTGGCCCTCCTCGCGGTGATGAGCGTCGATCTGCTCCTTCGACACGAAGGTCGAGATGGCGCCGCCCAGGTTGGGCTGCACGTTGAGCAGGTGCAGCTCGGCGGCGAGGCCGGCCTCGAGCAGATCGCAGGCATGGCGCACGGCGCGGTCGGAGGTGGCCGAGCCGTCGACCGCCACGAGGATGGCTTTCATCTTCGCCATGGCGGCTACTCCTTTCGTCCTTCGGCGGCCAGATCGACCGGTTCGGCATGCTTCCTCGCCCTGGCGCGCCTCTGCAACCAGTAGCCGACGATGACGGTCAGGACGGCGCAGCCGACCTCGAAGATCGTCTTGGCGTGAGGCAGGGCCGCCGCGAGCTTGTCGGCATAGGCCGGATCGGTCGCCAGCACCTCGCCCGCGATGTAGCCGAGCAGGGCGCCGCCGGCGATGACGATGATCGGGAAGCGGTTCAGCAGGATCATGATCAAGGTCGCGCCGAAGATGATCAGCGGGATGCTGATCAAGAGGCCGACGATGATCAGCACGGTGTCGCCCTTGGCGGCGGCGGCAATGGCGATCGCATTGTCCAGGCTCATCACCGCATCGGCGATGATGATGGTCCGGATGGCGGACCACAGCGACCCGGCCGCCTTGACGCCGTCGCCGTGCTCCTCTTCCCCCTGCACCAGCTTGACGCCGATCCACAGGAGCAGCAGGCCGCCGATCAGCTTGAGATAGCCGATCTTGAGGAGCTGATCGACGATCAGCACGAAGATGATGCGGAGCACGATGGCGCCGGCGCTGCCCGCCAGGATGGCGGGCCGCTGATGGCGCTTCTCGAGGTTGCGGCAGGCCAGCGCGATGACCAGCGCGTTGTCGCCGGAGAGCACGATATTGACCAGGATGATCTGTCCGAGGCCGCTCCAGAAGGCGGGGGTCAATTCAAATCCCATGTCCTTGCGAACTCCGTCCCTGTTGTTCCCCGAGCGGCCGTTCGACCGATCTTCATTGCGTCGGTCGAAGGTGTTAGTTCAGCGTCTTCCGGGGGGCAAGCCAAACCGGACAGGGCGGGAGACGAAATCGCATGGCGAGCAGCGCGGGCTACAACAAGATGTTTCCCGTCTCGTGGACGGAACTGCACCGCGACGCCCGGGCGCTGGCATGGCGGCTGGCCGATCTCGGCCCGTTCAAGGGGCTGGTGGCGGTCACCCGCGGCGGGCTGGTCCCGGCGGCCATCATCGCCCGCGAATTGAACCTGCGGCTGATCGACACCGTTTGCTGCTCGACCTACGACCGCATGGAGCGCGGCGCCAAGGTCGACCTCCTCAAGGGCACCTCGGCCGAGAAAGACCAGGGCCAGGGCTGGCTGATCGTCGACGACCTGGTCGACACCGGCGTTACCGCACGGGCCGTGCGCGCCATCCTGCCCAAGGCGCATTTCGCCACGGTCTACGCCAAGCCGGCCGGCCGGCCGACGGTCGACAGCTTCATAACGGAGGTGAGTCAGGACACCTGGATCCTGTTCCCCTGGGACCAAGAGGCGGTCATGGCCAAGACGATCATCGAGTTGAAGGGCACCCCGCCGTGAAGTGCTGGATCATCCCCTCGCCCAAGGGCATCGACTCGCTGACGCCGGTCGAGCGGCCGGACCCGACGCCCGGGCCGCGGCAGGTGCTGGTGCGGGTCCGCGCGACCTCGCTCAACTATCGCGACCTGATCACCGTCGAGGGCAGCTCGGCGCGTGCCGCACCGAAGCCCGACCTGGTCCCGCTGTCGGATGGCGCCGGCGAAGTTCTGGCGGTCGGTCCCGGCGTGACCCGGGTCAAGGCCGGCGACAGGGTCGCCGGCTGTTTCATGCAGAAGTGGGTGGGCGGGGCGATCGACGAGGCGGCGCAGGCCTCGGCCATGGGCGGCGCCATCGACGGCATGCTGAGCGAGCTTGCCGTGCTGGAAGAGGACGGCGTGGTGCGGCTGCCGGGCAACCTCAGCTTCGAGGAAGGCGCCACCCTGCCCTGTGCCGGTGTCACGGCGTGGCACGCCCTGGTCGAGATCGGCGAGATCAAGGCGGGCGACACGGTCCTGGTCCTTGGCTCCGGCGGCGTTTCGGTCTTCGCGCTGCAGTTCGCCCGGATGTTCGGCGCACGCGTGATCGCGACCTCCGGCTCGATGGCAAAGGCCGAGCGGCTGCGGCAGCTGGGAGCGGAGGCCGTGGTCGACTATCGCGCCACGCCCGACTGGGACAAGGAGGTCGTGAGCCTGACCGGCGGCCGCGGCGTCGACATCACCGTCGAGGTCGGCGGCGCCGGCACCCTGCCGCGTTCCTTCATGGCCACGCGCATCGCCGGCCGCATCCCGGTGATCGGCCTGCTGACCGGGGCAGGCGCCGAAGTCGATCCGATGCCGATCCTGCGGCGGAACCTCCGGGTCCAGGGACTCTACGTCGGCAACAGGCAGATGTTCGAGGCGATGAACCGTGCCATCGAGGCGAACGGTCTGAAACCCGTCATGGACAAAGTGTTTCCTTTCGCCCAGGCGAAGGACGCCTATCGGCACATGAAGAGCCAGAGCCACTTCGGCAAGATCGTGATTTCACACGGGTAGGACCGGCACCCGGGCGCAACGAAAGCAGGAGAACCGATGCAAAACCTCTGGTCCGACGGCGACGCCAAGGCCGCGATCGCCCAGCACGCCGCCAAGGGGATCGGCGAGGACCTGGCGCTGCGCGTCTACACGACGCGGCTGCTGGGCGGCGAGCCGAGGCTGGTGCTGCATGGCGGCGGCAACACGTCGGTGAAGACCAAGGTCGCCGACATCACCGGCCGGCCGGTCGAGGTGCTGTGCGTGAAGGGCAGCGGCTGGGACATGGGCACGATCGAGGCGCCCGGCCTGCCGGCGGTGCGGCTGGAACCGTTGCGCGAGCTGATCGGGCTGCAGGCGCTGTCCGACGAGGACATGGTCAACGTCCAGCGGTGCAATCTTCTCGACAGCAAGGCGCCGAACCCCTCGGTCGAGACGCTGCTGCACGCCTTCATGCCGCACAAGTTCATCGACCACACGCATTCCAACGCCGTGCTGTCGCTGACCGACCAGCCCGACGGCGAGGCGCTGGCGGCCGACCTGTTCGGCAAGCGCGCCGCCCTGGTGCCCTACATCATGCCGGGCTTCGCGCTCGCCAAGAAGGCAAGCGAGGTGGCCCGGGCAAACCCCGAGGTCGAGGGGCTGATCCTGCTGAAGCACGGCATCTTCTCGATGGGAGAGACGGCCGAGGAAGCCTATGTGCGGATGATCGATCTGGTGACGCTCGCAGAGCAGCGTCTTGCCAAGGAGACGCGCAAGATCTTCCCCGGCGCCACGCTGCCGGGAAAGATCGCGACGGCTGCCGACGTCGCGCCGATCCTGCGCGGCCTGATCTCGCTGCCGGCCAAGGACGGCGGTCGCGAAGCGGCGCAGCGCTTCGTGTTCGAGTTCCGCACCAACCCGCAGATCCTGGCCTATGTCGGCGGCAAGGAGATCGGCCGCTACAGCCAGCAGGGCCCGGTGACGCCCGACCACGCCATCCGCACCAAGGGCGTGCCGCTGGTCGTGCCGGCGCCCGAGGCCGGCAAGCTCGACGCCTTCAAAGCAGGCGCGCAGGCCGCCCTCGACAGGTTCGCCGCCGACTATCACGCCTACTTCCAGCGCCACAACGTGCGACAGATGCCGGGCAAGAAGGAGCTCGACCCGATGCCGCGCGTCGTGCTGGTGCCGGGACTGGGCCTGTTCGGAGTCGGCAACACGTCGAAGGACGCCAGGATCGCCGCCGACCTCGCCGAGACCACGGTCGAGGTGGTGGCCGACGCCGAGCGGCTCGGCACCTACGAATGCATCCCCGAGCCCGACATCTTCGACATCGAGTACTGGTCTCTCGAGCAGGCCAAGCTCGGCGCGGCGGCGGAGAAGCCGCTGGCGCGGCGCATCGTCGTCGTCACCGGCGGCGCCTCGGGAATCGGGGCGGCGACGGCGGCGGCTTTCGCCAGGGAGGGCGCCGAGGTCGTGGTGCTCGACCGCGACGTCGGCAAGCTCAAGGGCGCCATCGCCTGCGACGTCACCAATCCCAGCGAGGTTCGCGCGGCTTTCGACACGGTCGCGGCGACCTACGGCGGCGTCGACATCGTCGTGTCCAATGCGGGTGCGGCCTGGCAGGGCCGCATCGGCGACGTCGACGACAAGACCCTGCGCGACAGCTTCGAGCTGAATTTCTGGGCGCACCAGAGCGTGGCGCAGAACGCGGTGCGCATCATGCGCGCCCAGGGCCTGGGCGGCTGCCTGCTGTTCAACGCCTCCAAGCAGGCGGTGAACCCGGGACCCGACTTCGGTCCCTACGGGCTTCCCAAGGCCGCCACGATGTTCCTCAGCCGACAGTACGCTCTCGACCATGGCGGCGAGGGCATCCGGTCGAATGCCGTCAATGCCGACCGCATCCGCTCGGGCCTGCTGACCGACCAGATGATTGCCGAGCGCTCCAAGAAGCGCGGACTGAGCGAGACCGACTACATGGGCGGCAACCTGCTCGGCCTCGAGGTCACCGCGGCCGACGTGGCCCAGGCCTTCGTTGCACTGGCCAAGGCGACGAAGACCACGGGCGCGGTGGTCACGGTCGACGGCGGCAATATCGCGGCAGCCTTGCGCTGAGCCGCGCCTCGATGCCTTCAGGCGCCCACTAGGTTTGCGACGAGCATGTAGGCGAGCAGCAGACCGAGCACCGTCCACAGCACCAGGCTTTGGCGATAGAAGATGTTGGTCGCCAGACGATATTCGGCGTAGCGCACGGCAATCACCGGATCGACGAGCATCTCGGTATTCTTGCTGAGGTCGAAGTCGCGGAATTCCCGGGCGATCGCGTGGTTGCCGAGTGTGGCGAGACCAGAACACAGCAACGCGCACACCGCCACGGTAGCTATGGCGCCGATCATCATTGGTTTGCCCCTGCTGTCACGATGCCGGTCGCGCACGAACCGGCGCGAGCCCGCTCGATCTCATGTCGCGCGGCTGAATACTCGATCGTGTCGGGACGCGCGATCTCGACGACCTGGCTCAACCATCGCCGCGCCTCGATGCGGTCGGACGCACATACGCCAAGCTGGAACAGCGCCTCGGCGCGACGTTGCGGGACGTCGGCGCGCTGCAAGATCTCGGCCGGACCGAGCGCCCCGCTGTGAAGGCCGATCAGGGGCCCAGGCCAGACATCCGTCGCGCCAAGCCTCGGTTGGGCGGGGGCGCCGAGACGTCGAGCCGCGCCCAGGTAGTAAAGGTGCAACCAGGGATCGTCGGGGTTCTTCTCGACGGCCTGCTCCAGCTCGCCCAGTGCCATCCGGTAGTCGCCCAGCCGCAGCAACACGCAGCCCCGCGCGTCATGGCGCTCCCGAGGCAACAGCTCGAGCTGCTTCAGCCAGTCGGCATCGGCTTCGGCGATGCGTCCGAGCGCGATCAGCGCACAGGCCCGGCTGCCGCGCGCTTCCGCATCCTTGGGGCGTCCGGCAACGGCCCGATCGAGCGCACGCAAGGCCTCGCCATGCCGGCCCAAGGCCGCCAGCGCCTCGCCCTTCGCGACGAACAGTTGGGTTTGATCGGGCTTCAGCTTGAGTGCCATTTCGTAGTCGAGAAGCGCGAGCCGCGGCCGTCCCGTCGACAGATAGGCATGTCCGCGTGCGACATGGACGAAGGCGCCTCGCTTGGAAGCGCCCGCCCTCAGCACGTTCGTATAGCCATGGATCTCGGCTACCGACGTCGTGCAATGACGCAAGAAATAGGGGCGGTCAGGCATCCCCTGCCTTGCCCGCTGACGACCCTTTCTTGCCAGATCGTAGCTCGCCAAAGCCGTCTTGCGATGCCCCAGCTTGTCCAGGATCGCCCCGTGCTCTTCCATGGCGTAGAAAGATGTCGGATTGGCTTCCAGAAGGTGCGACAATCGTCGTTCCGACATTTCGAGGGGGTCGGTGCGAATGCGAGCGACGGCGTGCAGATAACAGACTTCCGGATCGGATCCCGCCGGACGCGGGCGCCAGTCGAGGCCGACAAACCCGATGATCTTACGCCAAGCTTCCAAAGCCGTGTGTGAGACAGAAGCGACCACTACGTCAGTCTGAGCGTGAAGTCCCGACACGTGGAAGCACCTGAGTCAGCGTTGAAATGCTCATGCATTACCAGCATGAAGCCGAAGCGCCCTATGATCAAGGGCGCACGATCCCGTCTGCCTTTGTAATGAAATCAATCAATGGACCAGCCCGGAAATGCGCATAAACGGACTCATCGGCAGCAAGCCCCGGCTCTTCGATGGAGCGTCGGGCAAGAGGCTCCCGTGGCCGAGGCGAATCCTGCAGACCCTCATGCCGTGGCTGCCGCCGGCGCCTTCCCTCACGGTGACGACGCCCCGCGGACGCTGGAACAACGCCGTCGCGATGGAGGTCGATGCCGAGCGCCTTCGCCATTGGCCGGCCCGCGACGGGCTCCAGGTGGAATGCCGGGTCCGCGTCCATGAGGGAAAGGTCGGCATCGGCCTTACGAAAGGGGACGGCTCGACCTACACGTCGAGGGAACGGATGATCCCGGCCGGACCAGGTATCCAAAGTCCGAGGATCTGGGTCGACGAACCGTCGGAGGCCCGCTTCCTGGTGTTTCGCAACGTCGACCCGGCGGGACGGCCCACGCAGTTCGACGTTTTCGATCCGGTCGCCGATCAATTGCCGGGCGAGGGCGTCTTCGTCGCCTCCTGGGCGCAACCGTCGGTGAAGAGCATCGACATCATGGAGCTGGGCCGTCTCGTCGCCTGGGCTCGGCGCTGGTGGGACGAACCTTTCGCCGCCGGGGCACGGCAGGACGGCCAGGCGGGGTCGATCGGCATCGTCGACGTGGAAGACCTGCCGTCCCTGCACGGGCGACCGCCACCGGCGGGCTGGCCTCCGGCCGGAAACGACACACCGCTCGATCGCTGGAAGATGGAGACCGATGACGCTCCCATCCTGGAGTACCTGTGGCGCCTGTGGCAGCCGCGACGGCATCTCGAGTTCGGGACGTGGGAAGGTTTCGGGGCGACCCTGGTCGGGCAGAGCACGGAAGCCGAGATATGGACCGTCAACCTGCCGCAAGGCGAGGCCGGCGGTGACGGGGAATCGCTGTACGCCTCGTCCGATGCGGGCGGAAACATCGGCTGGCGTTATCGAGCCGCAGGCCTCGCGCCGCGCGTGCATCAGCTTCTGTGCGACAGTCGCGACCTGGAGACCGGCAGATTCGCGGCCGACTTCTTCGACACCGTCCTGATCGACGGCGGACACACGCCCGACCTCGTCGAGAACGATACCGACAAGGCGCTGCGCGTGCTGCGTCCCGGCGGACTGTGCGTGTGGCACGACTTCTGTCCCGATCCCACGGCGTTGTCGCGCAATCTGGCGCCGCTCGGCGTCGTGCAGGCGGTCGTCGAGAATTACGGACGCTGGCGGCCGCTGTTCGACCGCCTGTACTGGATCCGCAACAGCTGGATTCTCGTCGGCGAGCGGAAATCGACATGAAAGGCGAGCGCGGCATGCCGGATCCGGTCGAAACGACGATCCCGGGCAGAAGTCCCATCGAACTGGTCGCGTACTACGGGGAATTCCGCGACTACTATCCCTATTGCGAACTCGAGACGAAGCGGTGGTTCGTCGATCACGTGCGCTCGGATTGGTGCATCTTCGATATCGGGGCGAACGTCGGCTACTACACGATCCTGTTTTCCCAGCTGGCGCCGAAGGGGCGCGTCCTCGCCTTCGAGCCGACCGCGACGGCCGAAATGCTGCGCGCCAACCTTCGGCACAACAAGGTGGAGAATGCCGAGGTCCACCAGGTCGCCCTGGCGGCGACGACCGGCGAGCGCGAGGACCGGATCTACCGGCTGTGGGGAACGGACGGCGACGTCAGGACCTATCCTTTCTACACGGTCGACGATTTCATCGCCCGACAAGGCATCGAACGCGTCGACTGCCTGAAGATCGACGTCGACAGCTTCGACTTCGAGGTCCTGAGGGGCGCGGAGCGGACGCTGGCCGAACGGAATCCCGTCGTCGTGGTCGAACTCAACCATGCGTTGGCGAAGCGCAACCAGAGCGTCGGGGAGGCGCTGGGTTGGCTAGCACGACGCGGCTACCGCAAGGCGGTGGTCCTCGACAACGACAATTTCATGCTTCAGCGGGACGCCAACGGCACTGCCGCGTCCACGGCCGCGTCGAGCCTGGAGCTGGTCTTTCCGCCGCCGTTGCGCCTCGACGAGACCATGCCGGCGTCGGCCGGCCAGCCGGTGGGACCCTCCCTCATCGACAAGGTCGACGTGCAGCCGGGGATCACCGTCGCACGACAGGAAGGCGGAGCCAGGCGTCGGGCGCCCCGGGACCTCATCGCCCGCGCCAAGAGAGCGTTGCTGGGCGGAGAGGACCGCCTCACTTTCAACGACATCGCCGACGTGCTCATCGAGACGCCCGAGACTGCCTGGAGCTACGCCCTGGTTCTCGGCCTCGGCCCGGTTCCGCCAGCGGGCATCGTCACCCTCGAGATCGGCGTCGAGGTCATCGACGGCAAGCTCGGCATCGCCCTCGCCGGCACCGATTCGTCGAGCTTCTGCGCCCCGGAGCGGACAGTGGCGGCCATGCCGGCCCGTCAATGCATCGTCATGGCAGCGAAAGCGGACGAGGTCCGGGCCATCGTGTTCCGCACCGTCGCCCCCGACGGCATGCGGACGCGTTTCAAGGTCATGAGCGTCGAGGCACGGTGGCGCGGCACGCCACGATCGTCATAGCGACATCTGATAAGGTTGCTGCATGTTCCGAAGAAAGGCGAGCGCACCGCCGACGTCGAGCGAGCCCGGGCCGACGCGCCCGCAACCGCCCGAGCTGCTCGCGGCGCAGATCCGCATCTTCGCAAGCGCGCCTTCGCTGTCGGTCGTCGATGCCGGGGCACACAACGGCCACACGGCCATCGAATACCTGGAGCATTTCCCCAACAGCCGCGTCATCGCCCTCGAGCCCGAGCCCCAGAACTTCGCCACGGCGAAGGAGGCCCTTGCACGGTTCGGCGAGCGCGCCGAACTGCTGCCGTTTGCCCTCGCGGAAACGGACGGTACCGTGCTCCTGCGCGTGACGTCGCACAGCGGAGCGCACTCGCTGCTCGAGGTCGGCGACATGCGCTATTACGATGCGCCGGTCGAAACGCGGGCACCGATCGAGGTCCGCGCGGTGACCTTGGAGTCGCTCGTGGCCGAACATCGGCTCGACCGGCTGGACATCCTCAAGATGGACATCCAGGGCGCCGAGCTTCTGGCCCTGCGAGGCGCGAAAGGGCTCCTGCAGCGCCATGCCATCGGCCTGATCGCGCTGGAGGTTCTCTTTCAGCCGCTGTACCGCGACCAACCCACCTTCTGGGATATCGCCGACCACCTGCGGTCACTGGGCTATGCCCTGCAAGGCATCTACGAACAGCGGCACCATGCGGCCAACCACGCGATACTGCGATGGGCCGATGCGGTGTTCGTAGCCCCCGAGTTGCTCGACCTCCCCTGAGCATTGCTTCTGCTGCATACGACCCCACCGGCACGTCGCGCCACCTCCCCAACGTCGGCGCGGCGGAATATGGTCGCTCAATGCAGATCGAAATCACTCCGCTGACCCGCCATATCGGGGCGCGCCTGACCGGGATCGACGCGCGACGCACGCTCGGTGCCGAAGAAGTCGAAGCGATCGACGCCGGCATGAACCGGTACGCCGTGCTCGTCCTGCCCGGCCAGGACATCAGCGACCCGCAGCAGCTCGCCTTCACGCGCAACTTCGGGCCGCTCGAGGAAGGCGCCAACTCGACGGTGCGCAACTCGGAGCTGCGGCTCGACCCCGCCTTCGCCGACGTTTCCAACCTCGACAAGTCCGGCGAGAAGCTCGCGCGCGACAACAAGCGGCGCATGGCGGCGCTCGGCAACCGGCTGTGGCACTCCGATGCCTCCTTCCGCGTCGTGCCCGCCAAGTACTCGATCCTGAGCGGCCGCATCGTGACGACGGCGGGCGGCAATACCGAGTTCGCCGACATGCGCGCGGCCTACGATGCGCTCGACGCCCGCACCAAGGCCGAGATCGAGGATCTCGTCTGCGAGCACTCGCTGATCTATTCGCGCGGCCAGCTCGGCTTCACCGACTTCCTGCCCGACGAGCGCGTGGCCATGAAGCCGGTCCGCCATCGCCTGGTACGGACCCATCCGGGCTCGGGCCGCAAGTCGCTGTTCCTGTCGGCTCATATCGGCGCCATCATCGGCTGGCCGCAGCCCGAGGCCATGGCCTTCATCCGCGACCTGATGGAGCACGCGACCCAGCCCGAGTTCGTCTATTCGCATCGCTGGACGCGGCACGACCTCGTGATGTGGGACAATCGCGCCACGATGCATCGCGTGCGCCGCTTCGACGATCTCACCATCGTGCGCGACATGCGCCGGACGACCACCCGGAGCGAGGGGCCGACGGCGTCCCAGGAGGCCGCATGACCACCCTGCCCAAGCGCCGCGTCGGCAAGACCAAGCTCGAAGTCACCACGCTCGGCCTGGGCGGTGCGCCGATGGGCGGCTTTCGCGCCACCATCTCCGACGCCGAGGCGATGGCGCTGACCGATGCCGCCTACGAAGGCGGCGTGCGCTACTTCGACACTTCCCCGTTCTATGGCTATGGCCGCAGCGAGCTGCGCATGGGTGCCGCGCTGCGCGAGAAGCCGCGCGAGGACTTCGTCCTGTCGACCAAGATCGGCCGCATCCTGCACGCCATGAAGCCCGGCGAGAAGAAGCCGGCCGACTTCCGCGAGAACGGCCTGCCCGGCTTCTCGCCGGTGTTCGACTACACCTATGACGGCGTCATGCGCTCGCTGGAGCACTCGCACCTCAGGCTGGGGTTGGCCAAGATCGACATCGCGCTGGTCCACGACGTCGACTTCTGGACCATCAAGGACCGCAAGCTCCTCGACGAGCGCTTCAAGACGGTGATGGATTCGGGCTTCAAGGCGCTCGACGAGCTGCGCAAGGCCGGCGTCATCGGCGCGATCGGCGTCGGCATCAACGAATCCGACACCAGCCTGCGCTTCATCAAGGCCGGCGACTTCGACTGCATGCTGCTGGCCGGCCGCTACACCCTGCTCGAGCAAGGCGGTCTCGAGGAGTTCCTGCCCGAGTGCGTCAAGCGCAACGTCTCCGTCATCCTGGGCGGACCGTACAACTCGGGCATCCTGACCGGCGGGGTCAAGCCCGGCGCCACGCACGACTATGTCGCGGCGCCCGCGCACCTGATCGAGAAGGCGCAGAAGATCGAGGCGGTGTGCAAGCGCCACGGCGTCGAGCTCGGCGCCGCGGCCATGCAGTTCCCGCTGTTCCATCCCGCGCTCTGCGCCGTCATCCCCGGCGCGCTCAGCGTCAAGGAAGTGAAGCAGAACATCGCGCGGCTGTCGGTGAAGATCCCGGTCGAGCTGTGGAGCGAGCTGAAGCGCGAGAAGCTGCTCGACGCCGACGCGCCGACGCCGAACTAGGTCACGAC
>JAEWIV010000419.1 GCA_023386865.1 Pseudomonadota bacterium | reverse complement strand
GTCGAAGGCGTCGGCGTCACGGCGCAGCTGGTGGCGATCTCCTTCACGCTCGGTGGAATTCTCGGGCTGATGCTGGCGCTTGCACGCCTGTCGGACAACCGACCGCTTCGATGGTCGACCGGCGCCTACATCTATTTCTTCCGCGGCTCGCCGCTGCTCGCCCAGTTGTTCCTGCTCTATTACGGCCTCGGGGCGCTGCGCGCCTTCTGGACGGAGCTCGGCACGTTGTCGGTGGCAAGCCCCATCCAGCGCACGCCGCTCGACCGCCTGAAAGGCAACTGGAACCTCGACGATTCGCCGGGCGCATTGTGGGCAGACCTGATCCAGCGGACGCTGACGCCCTGGCAGCGCAACCCGCTGAAGTTCGACCCGCTGCGCGAGCTCCTGCGACGCCATTTCGACGAGAAGGCGGTGCGAGCCTGCCGCGAGATCAAGGCCTTCATCGCCGCGACCAACGTGCAGACCGGCAAGGTTCGCATCTTCCGGCGCGACGAGCTGTCGATCGACGCCCTGCTCGCCTCGGCCTGCCTGCCCAACGTGCACGATGCGGTCGTGATCGACGGCGTGCCCTACTGGGACGGCGGCTTCCGCGGCAATCCGCCGATCTGGCCGTTCATCTACGAAAGCGACAGCCGCGACGTCGTGCTGATCGAGGTCGATCCGCCGATCCGCGCCGAGGTGCCGCGCTCCAACGCCGAGATCGCCGATCGGCTGAATGAGATCACGTTCGGCGGCGCGCTGATGTCGGAGATGCGCGCCATCGCGTTCGTTCAGGATCTCATCCAGGAGGGCGCCGTGACCGGCGAATTCGCCCAACGATTGAAGCGGCTGTTCATCCACTCCATCGCCGATGCCGCGTCGCTGGCGCCGCTGGGCTCGGTCAGCAAGTTCAATATCGAGCCGGCCTTCCTCGAATACCTGTTCGGCCTCGGCCGCAAGGCCGCAACCTCGTGGCTCGCCACGACGTTCAAGGCGCTCGGTGTCGAGAGCAGCATCGACATTCGCGCGCGATTTCTGTGAAGTGGGGACATGCGCATCGGCATCGATCTCGGGGGCACGAAAATCGAAGGCATCGTGCTCGACGACAGCGGCAATGAACGCGCGCGCGTGCGCGTCGCCACACCGACAGCCAGCTATGAAGCGACCGTCGAGGGCGTGGCCGCCGTCGTGCGCAGGCTCGAAGCCGAGGTCGGCGCGCGCTGCCGCGTCGGCGTCGGCCATCCCGGTGCGATCTCACCCGCCACCGGCGTGATCAAGAACGCCAACTCCACGCAGCTCAACGGCCGCCCGCTCGATCGCGACCTGAAGCGCGTCCTGGAGCGTGACGAGGTGCGCCTGTCTAACGACGCCAACTGCTTTGCCGTCTCCGAAGCGGCAGACGGCGCAGGCCGTGGCGCGCCGATCGTTTTCGGCGTCATCCTGGGCACCGGCGTGGGCGGCGGCATCGTCGTCGACGGCAAGCCGCTCGGCGGCGCCCAGGCGATCGCCGGCGAATGGGGCCACAATGCCCTTCCCCTGCCGCGCGACGACGAGCGGCCCGGCCCGGCCTGCTATTGCGGCCGGCACGGCTGCGTCGAGTCATGGCTGAGCGGGCCCGCCTTCCAGCGGCAGTTCGCCGAGAAGACCGGACGGAGGCTGCGGGCAACCGAGATCGCCGACGCCGCCGGGGCCGATGATCGCGCGGCGACGGAGAGCCTGGAGCTCTATTGCGACCGCCTGGCGCGGGCGCTGGCCAATGTCGTCAACCTGATCGACCCGCACGTCATCGTGCTGGGTGGCGGGCTCTCCAGGATCGACGCGCTCTACCGGCGCGTGCCGGACCTGTGGCGCGACTACATCTTTTCCGAGCCCGACCGCATCGTGACGAAGCTGCGCCCGCCATTGCACGGCGATTCGAGCGGCGTGCGCGGCGCGGCCTGGCTGTGGCCGGCGTAGGCGAAGGGTCCGCAGCGAGGGACCGTGAAGCCGAGACGCGAACTACCGGAACGGCGGTTCGTCGAAGCTGCGTAGCTTGCGCGAGTGCAAAGAGTGCAACTCGCCACGCAGCAGGTCGATGGTCTGCAGCCCGATGTGCAGATGCTCGCCGACGGCGCGCTGGTAGAAGCGCGTGGCGGCGCCCGGCAACTTGATCTCGCCATGCAACGGCTTGTCGGAGATGCAGAGCAGCACGCCGTACGGCACGCGCAGGCGGTAGCCCTGCGTGGCGAGGGTGGCGCTCTCCATGTCGACGGCGATGGCGCGGGCGTGGTTTATCCGCTGTCGTTCCTGCGTCCAGCGCAGTTCCCAGTTGCGGTCGTCGTAGCTCACCACCGTGCCGGTGCGCAGCCGGCGCTTCAGGGCCTCGCCCCTCTCGCCGGTGACGCGCTCGGCAGCCTGCTGCAGGGCGACCTGCACCTCGGCCAACGCCGGCACCGGCACCTCCGGAGGCAGGAGGTCGTCGAGAATGCGGTCGCGCCGCAGGTAAGCGTGCGCCAGCACGTAGTCGCCGATGGTCTGCGACTGCCGGAGCCCGCCACAATGGCCGATCATCAGCCAGCAGTGCGGCCGCAGGACGGCCAGATGGTCGGTCGCGGTCTTGGCGTTCGACGGGCCGACCCCGATGTTGATGATGGTGACGCCGCCGCTGCCGTCGCCGCGCAAGAGGTTGTAGGCCGGCATCTGGAAGCGGTGCCAGGGGGCGGCCAGGATGGCGGCTTCGGCCACCGACGTGTCCTCGCCGCGCCGGACGACCGCGCCGCCGGGCAGCACGAGCTGGGTGTACGGTCCGTCCGGCTTCGCCAGCTCCTCCATCGCCCAGGTCAGGAAGTGGTCGACGTAGCGCTGGTAATTGGTCGCCAGGATCCACGGCTGGATGGTGCGCCAGTCGGTGCCCGTGTAGTGCAGCAGCCGGCGCAGTGAAAAGTCGACGCGCAAGGCGTCGAACAGAGCCAGCGGGCGGGCTCCCCTGCCCTCCGATACCCAGGTGCCGTCGGCGATCTCGTCGCCGACATTGGCCAGCACCGGCGTCGGGAAGTGGCGCGCGAGCTCGGCCACCGACAGATCGCCATGGATGAACTCGTCACCCGCTTCGGTGACGAACGGGTACGGGATCTCCTGGTCGCTGACGCCGACCTCGATGATGCCGCCGAACTCCTCGCTGAGCGGCCGCAGCTGCTCGAGCAGGTACTGGCGGAAGAAGCGCGGCTGAGTCACCGTCGTGGTGTACCGGCCCGGCGCCTGGAACTTCGCCCAGGCGCGGCGCGTGAAGCGTACGGCGCCCGCCGGCTGCCAGTGGACGCACAGCTCGGGATAGCGGAAGCGCTGGCGCTCCTGGGCGGTCGGCACGGCGCCCGATCCGGTGAAGCGGGCCAACGCTTCGCGCAGCGCGCCGCTCGCGGCGGCGTGAAGCTCCTCCAGCCGGTCGACCGCCTGCTCCGGCGTCATGCTCATGCGGGTTGCCGTCGGTGCGGACCGCTCACTTGCACTCGGGCTTGGGAAGCGCCTCGAGGCGCGTGATGCGGTATTCGATCCCCCCGTCGCTTTCCTCGTGGGTGCCGTAGAGCTCGATGCCGTTGTCGAGGGTGACGCTCGACATCTCGTAGGCAGGCTCGCCCTGCCCCTTGCCGTCGGCCTGGGCATCGAAGAAGCCGGCGCGGTAGTAGATGCGGGTGCGGCCGTCGGCGAGCTGCTCGCCGCCCTCGGGGATCTTCACGTCGGCGAGGCGCTTGGGCAGCTTGCCGATCAGGATGTTGACCAACTGCGGCGCCTTCACCTTCTCGCCGAAGAAGAACTGGGCGTCGAAGCCCGACTCGCCGGCCTTGGCCTGGCGGATCGTCTCGCGCGCGATGGCCACCGGGAACAAGGTGTTGGGCGGCAGTGCCACGGTCTGGCCCTCGGGCTCGGTGAAGCGGGCCTCCCCCTTGCCGTCGTCGCCGACCAGCGCCTCGCCCTTGACGATGCTGGTCTGCTTGCCGCCGGTCGTGGTGCGGTGCTCGAAGCGCAGCTTCTTGCCGTCGCGGCTCTCCGTCATCTGCGACTGCTGCTCGCTCGCCACTGCCGCGCGCGCCCCGGCCATTTCCAGCCGCAGCCGTTGGTTCACGACGTAGCCGTCGCAGGTCAGCCGGAGTTCGAAGGCATAGGTCCCCGACGTACCGGTGCCCGGCTTGCCGCGATCCAGCGCCGAGACCGCGTAGACGGCGCGATGCGGCACGATATCCTGGGCGGCTGCAGGGGCCAGCACGGCGGCCGCGGGCAGCAGGAACAGGGATGTCAGCAGACGGGCAGTCAGCATCGCGGCCTCGGCAGGGCTTGGATTTGAACCAGGCGAGCATCCACTGCGAAATCGCCATAGTCGAGCAACATCGAGCGGGCAATCCCGTTGCCCAGCAGGTCGAGCGCCAGCTCGTACTCCGGATTCGCCGTGCCCTGGTCGCCCGCGGCAAAGAAGGCAAGGCGCACGCCCCACGCCTGCTGACCACGCAGAAGACCGACATCGCCGCGCACTGGCGCCGAGACGCCGCGCGGTGGCTTGCCGATCACGGCGTTCACCGTGAAGGCGCCGTCCAGGCGGGCGCCGTCGAAAACGCTGTAGGACACGGATTTGTCGCCGTCGCGAGCATGCCGGATGATGAGGGCGAGGTGCGTCGTCGGGAAGAGCGTGCCGGCGGGCAGCTCGAAGCTCCGGACCTCGGGAAGCGAGAACGAGGCGCGGCCTTTGCTTCCGGTCGCCTCGAGATCGGCATGGCCGCGCAGTTCCTCCTCGACCTCCTGGTCCTGGATGTTGCGCACGCTGAACCGAAGCTGCAGGCCGTCCTTGGTCTCGTAGCTGGTGAAGCTCGAATCGGTGTCGAACTCTTCGCCATCGTTGCGCAGGAATTTCAGCTTGATGCGCTGCTTGACCTCCCAGGCCTCGCAGGAATCGACCATCTCCAGCACCATGCGGCCATTGACCTCGACGATGCCGCTGTTGGGACGGGCGACGGAAAGCTTCATGTCGTAGGTCGCCCGATGCGGCACCAGCACCACGTCCTGCTGCTGCGCCAGTTGCTGCTGGGCGTCCGCGACCCTTATCCACAGGCCCAGCAACAGAAGGGCGCAGACGGCGGCGAAGGAGGCCGCGATCTGGGCGCGGGAACGGCGAAAGCTAAGCGTGTTCAACGGACAATGGCAGGAGGCTAGGCCTTGTAGCCGGGCACCTCAGCGTAATATCCATGCCCAGAGATTGCCAGAATCATTGCTGCGGCATGGCGGCCGCACAGGGAGGATTACCGTCCAATGACCACAGGCAGACCTCGGGTTCTCGCCACCCGGCACTTCCCGCCGGATGTCGAGGCCCGGCTGGCGGCGAATTTCGACGCCGTGCTCAACCCTGAGGACCGGCTCTACGACGGCCCCGCCCTGATCGAGGCCGCCCAGGGCTGCGCCGGCATCATGTGCGCGGCGGGCGACGCCCTGAACGCCGCGACCATTGCCGGCCTGCCGGCCTCGGTGCGCATCATCGCCACCTTCTCGGTGGGCTACGAGCATGTCGACGTGGCGGCCGCGTCCAAGCGCGGCATCGTCGTTTCCAACACGCCCGACGTGCTGACCGACGCCACCGCCGACATAACCCTGCTCTGCCTGCTCGGCGCCGCCCGGCGCGCCCACGAGGGCACGACCATGCTGCGAAGCCACAGCTGGGTCGGCTGGACGCCCACCCAGCTCATGGGCGTGCACGTCACCGGCAAGCGGCTCGGCATCCTGGGAATGGGCCGCATCGGCCAGGCCGTGGCCGACCGGGCGCGCGCCTTCCGCATGCAGATCCACTACTCCAACCGCACGCGCCTGCCGCCCGACCTGGAGAAGGGCGCCATTTTCCACGCCAATGCCGACGACATGCTGCCGCATTGCGACTTCCTGTCGATCAACGCGCCGATGACCCCGGCAACGCGAAAGTGGGTCAACACCGAACGCATCGCCAAGCTGCCCAAGGGCGCGGTCGTGGTGCACCCGGCGCGCGGCGGCGTGGTCGACGACGAGGCCCTGATCGCGGCGCTGAAGAGCGGACGGCTCGCCGCCGCCGGCATCGACGTGTTCGACGGCGAGCCCAAGATCCATCAAGGCTACTACGGGCTGGAGAACGCCTTCCTGCTGCCGCACATGGGCTCGGCCACGGTCGAGACCCGCAACGCCATGGGCTTCAAGGCGCTAGACAACCTCGAAGCCTTCCTGCTCAGGAAGCAGGCGCCGCCCGACGCTGTGAAGGTTTCTTGACGGAGTGGGTCTTGGGCTTCTTGGGCTTTGCCGCCGGCGGCGCTGACGGGACGGGCGACAGCGGCGCCTCGCTGACGGCTGCCGGCGCAGCGTCGCTGGAGCCCTGGGCAATGGCGGTTACCGGCGCGCTGGGCGGCGCGGGAGCGGCGGGCGCGACCTTGTAGGCGGCCGCATCCCAGCTCGTCGCC
>JAEWIV010000047.1 GCA_023386865.1 Pseudomonadota bacterium | reverse complement strand
GTGCTGCACGACGGCAAGGAGCGGAAGCTCAGCAACGTCGTGCACCACCCGCCCGACACGCGGGCCTGCATCTTTTGGCTGCGCAACCGCCGGCGCGCCGCTTGGTCGGAGAGGGGCGGCCCGGCCGCGAACGATCCGCCGGACGGCGCCGGCGACCTCATTGCCGCGCTGGACGCCGCGGGCGAGCGCGCGCGCCTGCAGATCCTGGAGGAGCGTCCGGCGGAGCGTCGTCGTGCCGATCTGCTGGCCGATGCTGCGCTGGGCTCAGGCGGCCCGCTTCTTCAGGGCGAGGCCGATGCCCAGCCAGCTCGAGCCGATGAAGATCAGGTCAATGCCGAGGAAGATGCCGAGCGTGTAGGCGCTGGAGTAGGGCCACTTGGCGACGATGATGATGCCCAGCAGCAGCGTGATCAGGGCCGACAGGGCGACCCAGCCCCACGGCCTGCCGGCCTCGCGCACGCTCCAGGCCAGGAAGCCGCGCACGATGCCGCCGATCATGAGCGCGATGCCCAGCATCAGGGTAACGATGGCGGCGGCCTCGAACGGCCTGAAAAAGCAGATGACGCCGGCTGCGACATAGAGCAAGCCGAGCAGCAGCCACAGGGCGAACCTGCCCCATTCCTTGACGTTGAAGGCGGTGATGATCTCGGTCACGCCCGCCATGATCATCATGATGCCGATGACGTAGATCGCCGAGACGGTCGCCATCACGACGCTGCCGAGCGCGATCACGCCTGCGATCATGAAGATGATGCCGAGCGCCACGATCCAGCCCCACTTGGCATGCAGCGCCTTCAGCCCTTCGCCCAGGCTGCCGGGAGCCGGGCTGTTGCTGGTGACAGACATCGTTTCCTTCTCCCTGCGGAACGGCCGCCCGCCAGGATACACCCTGCCGTTGGCAGTGTCGCGACGGCTATGGGACAATCGGTGCATGACTGAACGACAGAAAGATGTGCCGGCGCCGCGTCCGGCAACGACCGTGCTGCTGTTGCGCCCCTCGGTGCCGGGCGAGCCCGACTCGACACTCGAAGTCTTCATGGTGGTGCGACACCACGCGATCGATTCCTTTTCCGGCGCGCTGGTCTTCCCCGGCGGCAAGCTCGAGGACGCCGACGGCGATCCCAGACTCGCGGCGCGCTGCGGCGGCGCCGACAAGATCGCGCCCGAGGAGCTGAAGTTCCGCGTCGCCGGTGTGCGCGAAGCGTTCGAGGAATGCGGCATCCTGCTGGCCCGCAAGCGCGGCGAGCGCGCGGTGATCGCCGCCGCCGATCTGAAGGGCATCGAGGAGCGCTGGCGCAGGAAGCTCGCCGACGACGAGGCCTCGATCGTCGACCTGGTCGAGGCCGAGGATCTCGAGCTCGCCACCGAGATGATGGTGCCCTACGCCCACTGGATCACGCCGACCTTCGCGCCCAAGCGCTTCGACACCTGGTTCTTCCTGGCCGAGGCGCCGGAGGACCAGATCGCCCTGCACGACGGCTCGGAGTCGGTCGACTCGGTGTGGATCAAGCCGCAGGACGCGATCGACGAGGCCGCCGCCGGCAAGCGCACCCTGGTGCATGCGACCTTCAAGAATCTCGAGCTTCTGGCCGAGGGGCGGACCGTCGCCGGCGCCATCGCCGCCGCGGGTTCGCGCAAGATCGTCACCGTCCAGCCGTGGGTCGAGACCCGCGACGGCAAGCGCTATCTGCACATCCCGCCCGACGCGGGATACCGCAACCTGTCTCGCGAGCTGCCGCCGACGGCAGGAAGGTGATTCATCGGACCGCGGGCCTCCAGGCCCGCTCGGGATTCCAATAAGATTTCGCCGCCCGGAACACCATTCCACGTTCTTGGCAGCCATGACCAAATGCACCTCGCGCGTTCCGGCGGGGCGCGCTAAGAGCGGAGACATAAACGCCCGTTCATAGCTGGGAGGATACCGGATGGTCGGAATCGTGGCCTATGGCGCGTACGTGCCGCGCCTGCGTCTGCAGCGTCAGGCGGTCTACGACGCCAACAAGTGGTTCGCCGCCGGCTTGCGCGGCCTCGCCAAGGGCGAGCGCTCGATGGCCAACTGGGACGAGGATTCGATCACCATGGCTGTCGAGGCCTCGCGCGATTGCCTCACCAGCCACAAGCCTGAGGACGTGCGCAGCCTGTACTTCGCCTCGACCACCCATCCCTTCAAGGATCGCCAGAATGCCGGCGTCATCGGCACGGCATTGTCGATCGAGCAGAACCTCTTCGCCTCCGACGTCGGCGGCTCGCAAAAGGCCGGCACCTCGGCGCTGATCGCGGGCCTCAACGCTTCGAAGAACGGCGGCGGTCCGGCCCTGGTGGCGGCGGCCGACAAGCGGATGGCGCGCGTCGCCTCGTCGAACGAGCTGAACTATGGCGACGGTGCCGCGGCGCTGCTCTGCGGCACCGAGAACGTGATCGCAAAGCTGGTCGGCCATCACTCGGTGTCGATGGACTTCGTCGACCACTTCCGCGGCGACGAGAGCGACTTCGACTACGGCTGGGAAGAGCGCTGGATCCGCGACGAGGGCTACTCGAAGATCGTGCCGCCGGCCGTCAAGGCGGCACTCGCCGCCTGCAACCTCAAGGGCGCCGACGTCACCCACTTCATCATGCCGAGCCTGATGCCGGCGGTGCCCAAGCAGATGGCGAAGATCTGCGGCATCGGCGAGGGATCGGTGCGCGACCTCTTGGGCGCCAATCTCGGCGATACAGGTGCGGCGCATGCGCTGGTCATGCTGGTCGACGCGCTCGAAAAGGCCAAGGAAGGCGACAAGATCATGGTCGTTGCCTTCGGCCAGGGTGTCGACGTGCTGGTGTTCGAGGTCACGGCCGAGAACGCCAAGCTGCCCAAGCGCAAGGGCCTGTCGGGCTGGCTGGCGCGGCGCAAGGAAGAGACGAACTACATGAAGTTCCTCGCCTTCAACGAGATGCTGCCGATCGACAAGGGCATGCGCGCCGAGTTCGACAAGAAGACGGCGCTGAGCGTGCTGTGGCGCAAGCGCGACATGATCTACGGGCTGGTCGGCGGCAAGTGCAAGGTGTGCGGCACCGTGCAGTTCCCGCGCAGCCAGGTCTGCGTCAATCCGAACTGCCATGCGGTCGACAGCCAGGAGCCCTATCGCATGGCCGGGCTGGAGGCGAACGTGATGTCGTTCACCGCCGACTCGCTCACCTATTCGCCGGATCCGCCGGCGTATTACGGCATGATCACCTTCCCTGAGGGCGGCCGCTTCATGGCCGACTTCACGGACAGCGACAAGGAACAGGTGAAGGTCGGCGTGAAGATGCGCATGACCTTCCGCATCCGCGACAACGACACGATGCGCGGCGGCTTCAAGCGCTACTTCTGGAAGGCGGCACCGGTCTAGGCTCACGCCACACCCACTCCTTCATGCTCCTCTCCCCCGGGGGGAGAGGCTGGGTGAGGGGGTGAAGCAGGAGAAGATCTTCGGGTTACCCCTCACCTAACCTCTCCCCCAAGGGGGAGAGGAACATGAAGGGGATAAGGAGTAAGGTTCTAAGGTCTAAACCCCCACGAAGGAGACCAACATGGCACGGGGTATCAAGGACAAGGTCGCGATTCTCGGAATGGGCTGCTCCAAGTTCGGCGAGCGCTGGGACTCGGGCGCCGAGGAGCTGATGCTCGAGGCCTACAAGGAATGCATCGCCGACGCCGGCATCGACGCCAAGCAGCTGAACGCCGCCTGGTTCTCGACCGCGATCGACGAGGTGCATGTCGGCAAGTCGGGCATTCCGCTGTCGACCACGCTGCGCCTGCCCAACATCCCGGTGACGCATGTCGAGAACATGTGCGCCTCGGGCACGGAAGCCTTCCGCGGCGCCTGCTACGCCGTCGCCTCGGGCGCGGCCGACTTCGCGCTGGCGCTTGGCGTCGAGAAGCTGAAGGACACCGGTTACGGCGGTCTCCCCGGCGGCCGCGGCGGCCCGCTGCAGGCGCTGTGGCATGCCAACGGCACGGCGCCGGGCAACTTCGCCCAGCTCGCGACCGCCTACATGACCGCCCACAACGTCTCGGCCGACGACCTCAAGCGGGCGATCGGCCACGTCTCGTGGAAGAGCCATCAGAACGGCGCCAAGAATCCCAAGGCGCATCTGCAGAAGGCTGTCGAGATGGACACCATCCTGAAGGCGCCGATGATCGCCTCGCCGCTCGGCCTGTTCGACTGCTGCGGCGTGTCGGACGGCGCGGCAGCGGCCATCGTGACGACGCCCGAGATCGCCAAGTCGCTCGGCAAGAGCAACATCGTCTCGGTCAAGGCGCTGCAGCTCTCGGTCTCGAATGGCTCGGAGTCGGGCCACAACTCGTGGGATGGAAGCTATTTCCACACCACGCGCATCGCCTCGAAGAAGGCCTATGAGGAAGCCGGCATCAAGAATCCGCGCGCGGAAGTCTCGATGTTCGAGGTGCACGACTGCTTCTCGGTCACCGAGCTGGTGACCATGGAGGACCTGCACATCTCCGAGACCGGCAAGGGCTGGAAGGACGTGCTCGACGGCTTCTACGACGCCGACGGCAAGATCCCCTGCCAGATTGACGGCGGGCTGAAGTGCTTCGGCCATCCGATCGGCGCCTCGGGCCTGCGCATGCTCTACGAGATGTACCTGCAGTTCCAGGGCCGCGCCGGCGCCCGCCAGCTCAAGGACCCGAAGATCGGCATGACGCACAATCTCGGCGGCGCGCCGCGCGAGAACGTGTCGAGCGTGGCCATCGTCGGCCGCTTCGAGTAAGAGGCAAGCGTCCCGGTCATTCTTCCCCTCATGTTCCTCTCCCCCTTTTGGGGAGAGGTTAGGTGAGGGGGTGCCACACAGCCTTCGCTTGAACCCCCTCACCCAGCCTCTCCCCCAAGGGGGAGAGGAGCATGAAGGTGAAGGAGCGGGCAGGCGGGGGCACGCCAAAATACGGGAGCAGAAACACCCAATGCAGCTCGACAAGAAACTCATCGGCCATTCGTTCAAGCCGTTCACCACCACCGTCGAGGCCGGCAAGATCCGCCTGTTCTGCAAGGCCATCGGCGAGGAGAACCCGATCTACGTCGACGAGGCCGCGGCCAAGGCCGCCGGCTACCGCGCCATCCCGGCGCCGCCGACCTACCTCACCGCCGTCACCAACGACGATCCCGACAAGGGCGGGCTCCTGCGCCTGCTCAATGTCGACATCGGCCTGATCCTGCACGGCGAGCAGCACTACGAGTATCTCGCGCCGGTGCATGTCGGCGACGAGATCACCTGCCAGCAGAAGGTGGTCGACATCTACGACAAGAAGGGCGGCGCCCTGTGGTTCGTGGTCTCCGAGACCGAGCTCAAGGACCAGGACGGCAAGGCCGTGGCCAAGGCCAAGGGCATCACCGTCGTGCGCAATCCCGACGCGGCGAAGAAATAGGAGGAAGGACCGATGGCTACCGTCACTGCTCCGAAGTTCGCCGACGTGAAGGTCGGCGACACGTTGAAGCCGATCGTCCTGCCGCCGATCAGCCGCCATCAGCTCGCGCTCTATTGCGGCGGCTCGGGCGACCACAATCCGATCCACGTCGACATCGACTTCGCCAAGAAGTTCGGATTCAAGGACGTGTTCGCCCACGGCATGCTGTCGATGGCTTTTCTCGGCCGCCTGGTCACGAGCTACGTGCCGCAGGCGCAGGTCAGGAAGCTCGGCACGCGCTTCACCTCGATCACCTGGGTGGGCGACGTCATCACGGTCAGCGGCAAGGTCACCGGCAAGCGCGAGGAGGGCGGCCAGAAGCTGGTCGACCTCGAGGTCAAGTGCACCAACCAGAACGGCCAGGACACGCTGCAGGGCGACGCGACCGTCGCTCTCAATTAAGTCAACGGAGAAGAGAACTATGGGTCAGATGGACGGCAAGGTCGCGATCGTCACCGGGTCGGGCCGCGGCATCGGCAGGGAGATCGCGCTGCGCCTGGTGCGCGACGGCGCCAAGGTGGTGATCAACGACATCGACGAGGCGCCGGCCAAGGAGACCATCGCCGAGATCGAGAAGATGGGCGGCAAGGCAGTGGCCTGCAACGGCGACGTCGCCAAGCCCGACTTCGGCGACCGCATCGTCAAGACCGCGGTCGACGCCTTCGGCGGCTGCCATGTCGTGGTGAACAACGCCGGCTACACCTGGGACTCGGTCATCCAGAAGATGACCGACGAGCAGTGGTACGCCATCCTCGACGTCCACCTGACGGCGCCGTTCCGCATCCTGCGCGCGTTCCAGCAGCATTTCCGCGCCGAGGTCGAGAAGGAGCGCTCGGCGGGCAAGCGCATCGTGCGCAAGGTGGTGAACATCTCCTCGACGTCGGGCGTCAACGGCAATGCCGGCCAGTCGAACTACTCGGCCGGCAAGGCAGGCATCATCGGTCTCACCAAGACCCTGGCCAAGGAGTTCGGCCGCTACGACGTCACGGTGAACGCCGTGGCTTTCGGCTATATCCAGACGCGCCTCACCAAGCCCCTGAGCGAGGGCGAGGCGGGCGAGATCGAGGTGCAGGGCCGCAAGGTCAAGATCGGCGTGCAGGGCGGCCGCATCGCCGCCATTAACCAGATGATCCCGCTCGGCCGCGGCGGCCTGCCGGAAGAGGCCGCCGGCTCGGTCTATCTCTTCTGCAGCCCCGACAGCGACTACGTCTCGGGCCAGTGCCTGGTGGTGAACGGCGGGCTGTAGCCCCGGCCGGAGCGCGGACC
>JAEWIV010000553.1 GCA_023386865.1 Pseudomonadota bacterium | reverse complement strand
GGCCAACACCTATCGCAACCAGGTGCTGCCGCGCGCCAAGGGCGAGGCCGAATCGATCGTGCAGCGCGCCGAAGCCTACAAGGCCGAGATCGTCGCCCGCGCCAGCGGCGACGCCCAGCGTTTCACCCAGGTCTACGAACAGTACGACAAGGCCAAGGACATCACCACGGAACGGCTCTACCTCGACACCATGGAAGAGGTGCTGCGCAACGTGAACAAGGTGCTGGTCGACAAGAACACGTCCGGCACCGGCGGCGTGTTGCCCTACCTGCCGCTGCCCGAGCTGAAACCGGCGCCACCCGGCGGCCAATCGCAAGCGCCGGCACGCGGCGGCCAGCCGGCGCAGGGAGCGACGCGATGAGCAACCGTGCAATTGTCGCGCTGATCGCGATCGCGGTCGCCATCTTCCTGGTGACCCAGACCTTCTACACCGTCGATCCGACCAAGCAGGTGCTGGTGCGCCAGTTCGGCGCCATCGTCGGCGATCCCAAGACCGAGCCCGGCCTCTACGCCAAGCTCCCGTTGATCCAGGACATCCAGCGTATCGACCGTCGGCTGCTCGACTACGAAGCCGAGGAGTTCGAGATCATCGCCGGCGACCAGAAGCGCCTCGTGGTCGACGCCTATGCGCGTTACAAGGTCGTGGCGGCCAAGCTTTTCGCCCAGACCGTGCCCGGCGGCGAACCGGCCCTGCGCGGGCTGCTCGATTCGCTGATCAACTCCGAAATCCGCGGCGTGCTGAGCTCGGTGCCCTTGCATGCGGTGCTGACCGACCGGCGCGAGAGCCTGATGGAGGAGATCACCAAGCGGGTGAACGGCAAGACCAAGGAACTGGGCGTCGAGACGGTCGACGTGCGCATCAAGCGTGCAGATTTGCCGCAGGCCAACTCCCAGTCGGTCTACAACCGCATGAAGACCGATCGCGAGCGCGAGGCCGGTCAGCTGCGCGCCGAGGGCGACGAGGAGAAAGCCCGCATCACAGCCACTGCGGATCGCGAGGTTGCGGTGATCAAGGCCGATGCCGGCCTGAAGGCCCAGATCCTGAAGGGCGAGGCCGACGCCGACGCCACCCGGATCTATGCCCAGGCGTTCAACAAGGACAAGGATTTCTATGCGTTCTACCGGCGCATGGAAGCCTACAAGCAGGCCTTCGGCAGCGGCGGTTCGACGATGCTGCTGAGCCCGGACAACGACTTTTTCCGTTTCTTCAACGACCCGTCGGGGCCGGCGGGCAAGAAGTAGCTCCCGAAAACGGTCGAGGACCGGCGACCGGCGGCGTTGTGGCAGCCCTGCAACGCCGCCGGTGGTTTTCCCGAAGGCCCGTGGAAAAACTGAAACAATCAACGACATCAACGCCTCTTTATTTGCGCCACAATCGACCTCCATGTAGACAGGAACTCGAACGCGCGGCGCCGGCCGTTCCGATCCGTTGAGGCCTGAGCGCCGTTGGAGGTCGGACGTGATTCTCACTGATTTTCCTGGTGTTTTGAGGTCTGCTGCCGTCGCTGCAGTGGCGTCGCTCGGTCTGGCGTTGGCGCAGCCCGCCATGGCCCAGCCGGCGCGCAACGCGCCCGACAGCTTCGCCGAGCTGGTCGACAAGCTGATGCCGACGGTGGTCAACATCACCACCACCCAGAACGTGCCTCAGCAGGGCCCGCGGTTGCGCGACATGCCGCAGCTGCCGCCCGGCTCGCCGTTCGAGGAGCTGTTCAAGGAATTCTTCGACAAGCGCGGCGGCGAAGAACAGAAGCGCCGCGGCACCTCGCTGGGATCGGGCTTCGTGGTCGATTCCGAGGGCTACATCATCACCAACAACCATGTCATCCAGGGCGCCGAGGACATCACGGTCATCTTCCGGGACGACACCCAGCTCAAGGCCAAGCTGATCGGCTCCGACAGCCGCATCGACGTCGCCCTGCTGAAGGTGGAGCCGCCGAACAAGCGGCCGATGCCCGCCATCAAGTGGGGCGACTCCGACAAGGAGCGCGTGGGCGACTGGGTGATCGCGATCGGCAATCCGTTCGGCCTCGGCCACTCGGTGACGGCCGGCATCATCTCGGCGCGCGGCCGTTCGCTGAACGATTCGCTGGACGACTATCTGCAGACCGACGCCGCCATCAACAAGGGCAATTCGGGCGGTCCGCTGTTCAACGCCCAGGGCGAGGTGCTCGGCGTCAACACCGCGATCTACTCGCCGTCCGGCGTCAATGCCGGTCTCGCCTTCTCCATCCCGTCCAACCTCGTGAAGCAGGTCGCCGACCAGCTGCGCGAATTCGGCCGCGTCAAGCGCGGCTGGGTAGGCGTGAGCTATCAGAGCGTGACCGACGACATCGCCGACAGCTTCGGCCTCGACCGCGCCCGCGGGGTGCTGGTTGCCAACGTCGTGGCCGACGGCCCGGCGGCCAAGGCCGGCCTCAAGCGCAACGACATCATCCTGAGCTTCGCCGGCCAGGACGTGCTCGATCTGCGCCGCTTCCCGCGGCTGGTCGCCAACGCCCGCGTCGGCAGCACCGTCGACATCGTGGTTTGGCGCGGCGGCAAGGAGGTCCCGCTCAAGCTGCGCATCGGCGAGCAGGAAGAAGAAGGCAAGCAGAATGCGGCAGCCCAGGGCGGCGGGAAGAAGCAGGCCGAGCCGGACCAGCCGGTCGTCTCGACCGTCGAGCAGCTCGGGCTCACCTTGCAGAAAGTCACCGACCAGCTGCGCGAGAAGTACGGCCTGTCCGACCAGGTTAAGGGTGTCGTCATCACCAAGGTAACGCCCAACAGCCCGGCCGCCGAGAAGCAGCTCCAGGCGGGCGACGTCATCCTCGAGGTCGACCAGAAGCCGGTCTCCACGCCCCAGGAGGTCACCGACCTTGTCGGCAAGTTGCAGCAGGCCAAGAAGCGCTCGGTTCTGCTGTTCGTCGAACGCCAGGGCGATCCCCGGTTCGCAGCGCTCAGGCTGACGAAGTAATCGCCCTCATGTTCCTCTCCCCGGCTAGGGGGGGAGGAACATGAAGGCTCAGGCGACCTTCACCACCAGCTTGCCGAAGTTCTCGCCGCGCAGCAGGCCCAGGAAAGCCTCGGGCGCCCGCGAGAGGCCGTCGATCACGGTTTCGCGGCTCTTGAGCTTGCCGTCCTTCACCAGGCCGCCGACCTCGCTCACGAACTCGCCCATCAAGGCGATGTGGTCCGAGATGATGAAGCCCTGCAGCGTCAGGCGGCGCTGCACGATGGTGAACATCTTCGGCGGGCCCGCGATCGGCGTCTGGTCCTGGTATTCCGAGATGGCGCCGCAGAAGGCGACGCGGCCGAAATTGTTCAGCCGCTCGAACACGGCATGGAAGATCCGGCCGCCGACATTCTCGAAGTCGGCATCGATGCCCTGCGGGCAGAGCTTGTCGAGCACCGCGCCGACATCCTGCTCGGTCTTGTGGTTGAAGCAGGCGTCGTAGCCCGCCTCGCGCACCGCCCAGGCGCACTTGTCCTCGCCACCGGCACAGCCCACGACTCGTGCCCCGGCAAGCTTGGCGAGCTGGCCCGCCACCTGGCCGACCGCCCCGGTCGCCGCCGAGACGAACGCCGTCTCGCCGGCCTTGGGCTTGCAGATGTGCCGCATGCCGTACCAGGCGGTGAAGGAGGGCATGCCCAGCACGCTGAGGTGGGCCGACAAGGGCGCGACCGCCGGGTCGATCTTGCGCAGGCCTTTGCCGTCATGGAGCGTGAGGCTCGCCCAGTTCAGCATGCCGACCACCGTGTCGCCCTTGGCGAAGCGCGAGTTCTTCGACTCGATCACCTCGCCGACCGAGCCGCCGGTCAGCGGCTTGTCGAGCTCGAAGGGCGGCGTGTAGGAGCGCAGCTCGGTCATGCGCGGCCGCATGTAGGGATCGAGCGACAGAAAACGCGAGCGGACCAGCACCTCGCCATCGGCCGGCGCGGGCAGGCTCACTTTCTCCTCACGGAAGCAGTCGGCGGTCACGTCGCCCGCCGGACGCTTGGCGAGCACGATCTGGACGGCATCGGTCATGGGTCGGTCCTTTCGACGAAATCGGCGCGGCGGTAGCCTTGGAGATAGAGCAGCGCGGTGAGATCGCCATGGTCGATGCGCGCGGCCACCTCGGCCGCCACCGCCGGCTTGGCATGGAAGGCGACGCCGAGGCCCGCTGCCTTCAGCATCGGCAGGTCGTTGGCGCCGTCGCCCACCGTCACGGCGTCGGCCGGCGACAGGCCGTGCTCGGCCGCCAGGCGCTGCAGGGTGGCGAGCTTCGCCTCCTTGCCCAGGATCGGCAGGTCGACCGTGCCGGCCAGCGTGCGCCCGTCGTGCTGCAGGCCGTTGGCGGCATGGGAATCGAACGCCAGCGCCTTCCGCACCATGGCGGTGAAATGGGTGAAGCCGCCGGACACCAAAGCGCAATGTCCGCCATGCTTCCTCATCGTGGCGACCAGCGTGGCGCCGCCGGGCGTGTAGCGGATGCGCCCGGCCGCCTCGTCGAGCCTGGCGACGTCGAGCCCCTTCAGGAGGCCGACGCGCTCGTTCAGCGCGGCGGCGAAGTCGATCTCGCCATTCATCGCCCGTGCGGTGATGGCCGCGATCTTGTCGCGCAAGCCGAGGAACTCGGCCAGCTCGTCGAGCATCTCGTTCTCGATCATGGTCGATTCCATGTCGGCCACGAGCAGCTTCTTGCGCCGCCCCTGGGCCGGCACGACGACGGCATCGATGGCGGTCATGGCGACCGGCCCCGCCGCGCCGTCGAAAGGAATGTCGCAGGCAATCTCCGGCGCCAGCCATTGCGGCGTGCCGACGGTGGCGCCCTTCGCCTGCAGCACGGCAACGGCGTTCCTGATGGCGCCATCGTTCAGCGCGGGATGCGCCGCGCTCGAGATCAGGACGAGGACGTTTTTCACGCTCCGGCTCTAGCGGCGGGGCGGTGGATTTGCAAACAATTCGCCCGCCATGGCGCAGCAGCAGGTCCTCGTCATCACCGGCCCGACGGCCAGCGGCAAGTCGGCGCTGGCGCTCGCCGTCGCCGAGCGGCACGGCGGCACGGTGATCAATGCCGACGCCATGCAGACCTACGACGCCTTCCCGATCCTGACGGCGCAGCCGACGGCGGAGGAGCGACAGCGCGTGCCGCACGCGCTCTATGGCGTGTTGCCGCTCAGCGAGGGGTTGTCGGCCGCGCGCTGGCGCGACCTCGCTTCGGCCGAGATCGAACGTTGCTTCGCGGCGGGACGCACGCCCGTGCTGTGCGGCGGCTCGGGCCTCTATCTCAGGACCCTGATGCGGGGGATCGCCGCCATCCCCGACGCGCCGGCAGGCTTGCGCGACCAGGCCAACGCCGACTGGACGGCGATGGGCGCGCAAGCGTTCCGCTCACGGCTGGCGGAGAAGGACCCGGCGATCGTCGAGCGTCTCATGCCCGGCGATCGGCAGCGCCATGTGCGCGCATGGGAAGTCTGGCTGGCGACCGGCCGGCCGCTCAGCGTGTGGCAGAAGGGCGAGGGCGCGCCGCCGCCCTGGCGCTTCGCCACCGTCCTGCTCGCGCCGGAGCGCGGCTGGCTCAGGGCACGCATCGAGACGCGCTTCGACGCCATGTTGCAGGCGGGGGTCGTCGGCGAGGTACGGGCCGTGTTCGATCGCCGGCCCGACGCGCGCTGGCCCGGCCTCAAGGCGCACGGCGCGCCGGAACTGTTCGCGCATTTCCGCGGCGAGCTTGCGCTGGAGGAGGCGCGCCGAATCGGCATCGATCACACGCGCCAATATGCCAAGCGCCAGATGACGTGGTTTCGACATCAGCTGGCACCAGATTTGGTGGTCGATCCGACATCCGACTTGGGTTTGGAGCAAACTGAGAAATTATTGACCAAAACGAAGGCCTGAAACTTTACGTTTCGTGCGATTCCGGTTGATTCCTCCCGACCCGGCCTATACTTTCCGCCCCGCCGCAAAACCCCCGTTTTGCGGCACATTTGTCAGAGAGGAGACCCGTGTCATGAAGCCCGAGGAGTCCGCCACGACTGGCGCCGATCTGCTGGTGAAAGCCCTGATCGACGAGGAAGTCGAGGTCGTCTTCGGTTATCCGGGCGGCGCGGTCCTTCCGATCTACGACTCCCTCTTCAAGCAGAACCGGCTGCGCCACATCCTGGTGCGCCACGAGCAGGCGGCCGTGCATGCCGCCGAGGGCTATGCGCGGTCGACCGGCAAGGTCGGCGTGGTGCTGGTGACGTCGGGTCCCGGTGCGACCAACGCCGTGACCGGCCTCACCGACGCGCTGATGGATTCGGTGCCGATCGTCTGCCTGACCGGCCAGGTGCCGACGCACCTGATCGGCAACGATGCCTTCCAGGAAGCCGACACGACCGGCATCACGCGGCCCTGCACCAAGCACAACTACCTGGTGAAGGCGGTCGGCGATCTGGCCCGCACCGTCCACGAAGCCTTCTACGTGGCGCGCTCGGGCCGTCCCGGGCCGGTGGTGATCGCCCTGCCCAAGGACGTGCTGATGAACAAGCACGACTACGAGGCGCCCAAGAAGCCGGTGCAGCACAAGAGCTACCGGCCGCAGCTCGCGCCCGAGCCGCAAAGGGTCGAGGAGGCGATTCGCCTGATCGCGTCGGCCAAGCGGCCGGTCTTCTATGTCGGCGGCGGCGTGGTGAACTCCGGTCCCAAGGCTTCCAGGCTCGTGACGCAGTTCGCGCACATGACCGGCTACCCCGTCACCAACACGCTGATGGGCCTCGGCACGTTTCCGGCGAGCGACAAGCAGTTCCTCGGCATGCTGGGCATGCACGGCACCTACGAAGCCAATCTGGCGATGTATCACTGCGACGTCATGATCAACATCGGCGCGCGCTTCGACGACCGCATCACCGGCAAGCTTGCCGAGTTCTCGCCGAACTCGAAGAAGATCCACGTCGACATCGACCCCAGCTCGATCAACAAGATCGTGCGCGTCGACCTGCCGATCGTGGGCGATGCCGGCCACGTGCTGGAAGAGATGATCCGGGTGTGGAAGGCGAGGCAGCCCAAGGTCGACCACAAGGCGTTGAAAGCGTGGTGGGCCGAGATCGACAAGTGGCGGGCGCGCAACTGCCTCGCCTACAAGGCCGACAAGGAGACGATCAAGCCGCAATACGCGCTCGAGCGCCTCTATCACCACATCAAGGACCGCGACCACTACATCACGACCGAAGTGGGCCAGCACCAAATGTGGGCGGCGCAGTTCCTGAAGTTCGAGCAGCCCAACCGCTGGATGACCTCGGGCGGGCTCGGCACCATGGGTTACGGTTTCCCGGCGGCGATGGGCGTGCAGATCGCCCATCCCGAGTCGCTGGTCATCGACGTGGCCGGCGAAGCCTCGATCATGATGAACATCCAGGAGCTCTCGACGGTGGCGCAATACCGGCTGCCGGTGAAGATCTTCATCCTGAACAACCAGTACATGGGCATGGTGCGCCAGTGGCAGGAGCTGCTGCATGGCGGCCGCTATTCCGAGAGCTATATGGAATCGCTGCCCGACTTCGTGAAGCTCGCCGAGGCTTTCGGCGCCGTCGGCCTGCGCTGCCACGAGCCCGACAAGCTCGACGACACGATCAAGCAGATGATCGCCATCGAGCAGCCGGTCATCGTCGACGTGCTGGTCGACAAGGCCGAGAACTGCTTCCCGATGATCCCGTCTGGAGCGGCGCACTACGACATGCTGCTGGGCCCCGACGACCGCGCCGCCAAGCCGGTGTCGGAGGAAGGCATGGTGCTGGTGTGAACGCGCCCATGGCCACCTCCAGCCACACCATCTCGGTGCTGGTCGACAACGAGCCGGGCATCCTGGCGCGCGTGGTCGGCCTGTTCTCGGGCCGCGGCTACAACATCGAGAGCCTCACGGTGGCGGAGACCGACGCCAAGGCGAACCTTTCGCGCATCACCATCGTGACGACGGGAACGCCCATGGTGATCGAGCAGATCAAGGCCCAGCTCGACCGTCTGGTGCCGGTCCACAAGGTGCGCGACCTCACGGTGGAAGGCCCGCACATCGAGCGCGAGCTGGCGCTGGTCAAGGTCAAGGGCACCGGCGACAAGCGCGTCGAAGCGCTGCGCCTGGCCGACGTGTTCCGCGCCAAGGTGATCGACGCCAAGATGGATTCCTTCGTCTTCGAGGTGACCGGCAATTCCGACAAGGTGCAGACCTTCATCGGCCTGATGGAGGGCCTTGGCCTGGTCGATGTCGGTCGCACCGGCATTGTCGCCATGTCGCGCGGCGGGGACGCGTTCTGAGCACGGAGTACGCTGTCGCCTTGCTCGGCCTCGCCGTCGTCCATCTGCTGGCGGTGGCGAGCCCCGGGCCCTCGACAGTGCTGGTGATCCAGACGTCCGCGGTCGCCGGCCGGCGCGGCGGCCTGTTGGCCGCTTTCGCCATGATGGCGGGGGCGCTCGCCTGGGCGGCGGCGGCGCTCTACGGATTGCAGGCCCTGTTCGCCAAGTTCGAGTGGCTATATCTCGCCTTCCGCATCGGCGGCGCGCTGTTCCTGATCTATCTCGGCGCCACGATCTGGCGGCATGCCCGCGATCCGCTGCCCCAGATCGCGGTGGACCGCACCGCGCACATGACCGGCTGGCAGGGCTTCATGCGCGCCCTGCTGCTGCAGCTCGGCAATCCCAAGATCATGGTGTTCTTCGGCAGCATCTTCCTGTCGGTGCTGCCCCAGAACACGCCCGGCTGGATGGATGGCGCGGTGCTGGCGATCGTCGCGCTGAACGAGTTCTGCTGGTTCGCCTTGCTGGCGTTGCTCTTCTCCGGCGGACCGGCGCGCGCCTTCTACCGCCGCGCCAAGCTCTGGCTCGATCGCATCATGGGCGGAGCGTTGGCCCTCCTCGGCCTGCGGTTGGTGCTGGCCGACCGCTGAGCCGGATGCCGCGATCGTGAGCGAGGCACCGGCGTCCACGGAAAGGACGACCTTCTACGACGAGCTCGTTCGGCGTCGCCGGACCGCCTGGATCGTCACGACCGTCTGCGCATTGGTTGCGGCGGGCTTGGGGCTGGTGCTCAGCACCATCGTCACGCCGATCGTGGTGCTGATCGTGGGCGGCCTGCTCAAGCTCGTCGGCGCGCTCGGCCTCGTCGAGTCGATCCGCCGGTTTGTCGCGGCACAGCTCGCCAACTTCGATCGACTGGCCGGCGCCCTCGATCGCGTGAACGATCTGGCCGACCTGTCGTTGCTGGCCGAGCCGTTGGCCCGGCTCGCGCCTGCCGCGATTCCGGCCTTGCTTGCCGGAATGCTCGTCTGGCTGTGGTTGCGCGGCCTGTTCGGCCGCAGCGGCCCGGATCTCATCCTGCGTCTGAAGGCGAGACCGGCAAACCTCGACGATTTCGAGGAACGGCAGCTTGCCAACATCGTGACGGAGGTCGCCATCGGCGCCGGGGCCCCGACGCCGCGGCTATTCCTGATCGACGCGCCCGTGGTCAACGCCGCCGCGCTCGGATCTCACGACAAGGGCATCGTGCTTTTCACGCGCGGCATGCTCGACAGGCTCGATCGCAGCGAAACCGAGGCCGTCGCCGCGCGCCTGGTTTCCGCGATCGGCGCGGGAGACCTGCATGCCGCGACGGGCATCATGGCGGTGTTTCGGACGCTGGGATTCTTCCTCACCGTGCTCGACCTGCCCATCCGCTGGTCGGCCTGGCGTATCTTGGGCGGGGTGCTGCTGGTGTCAGTGACGGCGCGGACCGGCGCCGAAGCCCTGGCACGCATCGGCCGCGGCCGGGAAGAGGGGCTCGACGGCGAGGCGAATCCCGACCTCGACACGG
>JAEWIV010000551.1 GCA_023386865.1 Pseudomonadota bacterium | reverse complement strand
GCCCGCGCCCGGCCGCGCGCCGCTCACCTTGCCGATCGGCCAGCTCAGGGCCGGCCGCATGCAGCCGCGCACCACCTTCAACGAAATCGACGCCCTGGTGGACTCAGTGAGGGAGTTCGGCCTGCTGCAGCCGATCCTGGTGCGGCCGGTTGCAGGCCAAGCCGACTCCTACGAAATCGTGGCCGGCGAGCGACGCTGGCGCGCCGCCCAGAAGGCGCAGCTCCACGAAGTGCCTGTCGTGGTGCGCACGATGGGAGACCAGGACGCCTTGCAGCTTGGCCTGATCGAGAACCTGCAGCGCTCCGACCTCACGGCGATCGACGAGGCGCTGGGCTATCGCCGGCTGGCCGACGAATTCAAGCAGACGCAGGAAGACATCGCCAGGACGGTCGGCAAGAGCCGTCCGCATGTGGCCAACACGGTGCGGCTCCTCGATCTGCCAGGCGCGGTCCAGGACATGATCAAACGCGGCGATCTCAGCGCCGGCCAGGCGCGTGCCCTGATCGGCATGCCCGATCCTCTGGTCTTGGCGCAGCGCGCGATCGACGAGAAGCTCACGGCACGCGACCTCGAGCGTCTGGGCAGCGAAACCAAGTCGAAGGCCAGGGGCGCGCGACCGAAGGCTGGCACCGGGGGCAGCAGCAAGAGCGCCGATACCAAGGCGCTGGAGAAGCGCATCGAAGACGCGCTCGGCCTCAAGGCCGATCTGAAGCTGCGCGGTCTGGGCGAGCAGAGCCTGCTCACGCTGGAGATCCGCGACTTCGACCAGCTCGACACTGTCGTCGAACGGCTGACGCGTCGCTAGCTGTTGCCGTCGAGACGGAACCGGAACCACCGACGCCGGGCAGCGTTTATCGCTCCAACCGGTCGAACGCGTGTTCGCCCGAGCGTTGGAGGTCGCACCGCATGTCCAGTGAATCGCTGCACGAAGACGCCGCCAAGCTCGGTCCGGAAATCGTCGACCAGCACCGCGCCATCGTCTCGCTGATGGAGGAGCTGGAGGCAGTCGACTGGTACAACCAGCGCGCGAAGGCAACCAGCAATCCCGAGCTTCGCGCCATCCTCGAGCACAATCGCGACGAGGAGAAGGAGCACGCGGCGATGGCGCTGGAATGGTTGCGCCGCAACGACCCCATCCTGTCGCAGCATCTCAAGACTTTCCTCTTCACCGAGGGCGCGATCACCGGTATCGAGGCAACGATGGACCACGGCGGCGATGATGCCAGTCAAGGCGCGTCGACCGGCGATGGCAGCCTCGGCATCGGCAGCCTGCGATCGGCCAAGCCAACGGGGAAGAGGGAGGGCGCGAAATGAAGAACCATCTTTTTCGGGATCGCGCACCGATCACCGAGGCCGGTTGGGAAGAGATCGAAAAGGAAGCCAAGCGGACCCTGCGCGGGATGCTGGCCGCCCGCCGTGTCGTCGACTTCCGCGGGCCGCTGGGTTGGGACGATTCCGACGTCGAGCTCGGCCGCGCCGATGCCATCGCCTCGCCGCCCAACGGCCCGGACGTGCAGGCGCGCCTGCGCCGGGTCCAGCCGCTGGTCGAATTGCGCATTCCCTTCGAGGTGACACGCGCCGAACTCGACGCCGTCGATCGCGGCGCGCGCGATCCCGATCTCGATTCGGTGATCGCGGCAGCGCGCCAGATCGCCATCGCCGAGGATCGCGCGATCTTCCACGGCTACGAGGCCGCCCACATCACCGGCATCTGCCAAGCGGCCGCATCAGCGGCGGTGCCGCTCGGCACCAGCCATGCCGACTACCCCGGCGCGGTATCGGCGGCACTCACCAAGCTGCGCGACGACGGTATCGAAGGCCCCTTCGCCGTGGTGCTGAACGAGCAGCTTTACAGGGACTTGGCGGCGCGCACCGACAGCGGCTATCCGATCCTCAGCCACGTGCAACGCCTCGTCGATGGCGACATCGTCTGGGCGGCCGGGCTCGATGGCGGCTTGGTGATGTCAAAGCGCGGCGGTGACTTCGAGCTAACGGTCGGCCAGGACTTCTCGATCGGCTACCTCGAGCACGACCTCGAACGGGTGCGGCTGTACATCGAGGAGAGCTTCACCTTCCTGGTCCTGACCGACCAGGCCGCGATCCCGCTCAGCGCCGGCGGCGCCAAGAAGGCCTGACGAGCTCAGCTCGGACGGCGCTGGCGAGCCGATCGTGCGGACGATGCCAGCGCCAGGCAGAGCCTGCGTGCGATCACTTCGTCGGGATAGCCCGTGGACTTGCAATCCTGCTCGGCCTTCAGGATGACCTGCAGCGCCGAGCTGAGCCGGCCAAGTGGCCAGCTGCGCAGGTGACGCTCGAAGCGCTGGCGCACCGGCCCTCCGCGCGGCAGGCCGCGGGCCTTGAACATCGCGCCTTCGAGATTGCCGCCGTTGGCGGCGTGGCCGGCTACGAGATGAAGCTGGTCGGCATGGCGCTGCAGGGCGCGCACGAGCTGCACGGGATTGCCGCCTTCGGCGAAGACGCGGTCGAGAGCACGGTCTAGAGCGACAAGCTCGCCGTCGAAGGTGGCGGCGACGACGTCGTCGATGCCGATCGACGCGGTGTCTCCCAGCACGGCCAGCGCATCGTCGAGCGTGATCAGCTTGGCTCCGTCACCTTCCTTGTAGAGCAGCAGCTTGTCGATCTCGCTACGACTTTGGCCGCGATCGCCGCCCAGCCGCTCGACGATCCATTCCAGCGCGTCGGGATCGACCGAGAGGCCGTGCTGCCGGGCCGTACTTTCGACCAGCGCCTCGAGCGCGGCGTCGTTGTCCATGTAACAGGGCAGCGCCGCCAGGCACGCCTCGGTCTCGGCCAGGGCGCGCAGGCTCGAGCGCGGGGTGAGGTTACCCCCTTCGATTACGATCAGCGCGTCGCCGGCTGCCGCCTCGACCAGATTCTCCAACGCCGCCGTGGTCTCCTCGCCTGCCGGCCGCACTCGGATGACACGCCGGCCACCCATCAGCGACATGGCGCCGAACTCGTCGGCCAGCCGCGCCGGGTCGTTCTTGAGCGCGTCTCCCGCGATGTCGACGACGCGAAAAGGATCCTTGAGATCCTCGCACACGGTCTTGGCCAGCGTGAGCGCGCGCTCGGCTATGAGCCCGTCGTCATTGCCGTAGACGACCACGCCCCGGATCTTGGGATCCGGCTTCTTGAGGAAGGCTTCGACCTGGCGCGGCTCGATCTTCACGCCGGCTTCATACCACGACGTTGACGATCCGGTTGGGTACCACGATCACCCGCTTGGGCGTCTTGCCGTCCAGGCCGCGCGCCAGCTCGGGCAGGGCGAGGGCGGCCTTCTCGGCGTCTTCCTTGGCCACGTCTTTGGGCAGCTGCAGCGTGCCGCGCAGCTTGCCGTTGAGCTGCACCGCCACGGTCACCGTGTCGTCGACCAGAAGCGTATCCTCGGCCAGTGGCCACGGCGAATCGGCCAGCAGTGACTTGTGGCCCAGCGCCTGCCACAGCTCCTCGGCGAGATGCGGAGTCATCGGACCGGCGAGTCGCACGAAGATCTCCAGCGCCTCACGCTTGGCCCAGTTCTCGGAAGCATCCCTTGGCTTCAGCGCATCGATGGTGCTGGCGAGCTCATAGAGCCGTGCCACCGCCTTGTTGAAATGGAAGGCCTCGATGTCTGCCGACACGCCGGCGATTGCCTTGTGCGCAGCGCGCCGCAGCGTCGTCGCCGCCTCGGAGAACGCCGTGGGCCTCGGCGTGCCAGCGGCCGGCAGCTCGGCCAGCGCCTCGGTGGCGATGCGGAACAGCCGCTGCTGGAAGCGCCAGGCGCCGGTCACGCCGGCCTCCGTCCACTCCAGGTCGCGCTCGGGCGGGCTGTCCGACAGCATGAACCAGCGCGCGGTGTCGGCGCCGTAGTCGCGGATGATCTGGTCCGGGTCCACGACGTTCTTCTTGGACTTGGACATCTTTTCCGAGCGACCGACCTCGACCGGGCTCTTGTCGGAAATGCGCACGACCTTGCCGCCGGCGGTGCGCTCGACCTCCTCCGGCAGAAGCCACGAACCGTCGGCTGCGCGATAGGTCTCGTGGCAAACCATGCCCTGGGTGAACAGCCCCTCGAACGGCTCGTCGCGGCTGGTCATCTGCACCTCGCGCATGGCGCGGGTCCAGAAGCGCGAATAAAGCAGGTGCAGGATCGCGTGCTCGACGCCGCCGATATACTGGTCGACCGGCATCCAGTAGCTGTTCTCCTCGCGATCGAACGGCGCCGTCGCCAGCCACGGCGAGGTAAAACGGTCGAAGTACCAGCTCGAATCGATGAAGGTGTCGAAGGTGTCGGTCTCGCGCCGCGCCGCGCCGCCGCACTGCGGGCAGGCGACGTGCTTCCAGGTCGGATGGCGATCGAGCGGATTGCCCGGCCGGTCGAAAGTGACATCCTCGGGCAGCTCGACCGGCAGGTCCGTTTCCGGTACCGGCACGACGCCGCACTTCTCGCAATGGATGGCCGGGATCGGGCAGCCCCAGTACCGCTGGCGCGACACCAGCCAGTCGCGCAGACGGTACTGCGTCGTTCCCTTGCCGACGCCCATCTCCTCCAGCCGCTCGATGACCCTTGCCTTGGCCTCCTCGACGGTGAGCCCGTTCAGGAAATCCGAGTTGATGATCACGCCATCCTCGACGAACGGCTCGGCGGCGACGCTGAAGCTCCCGGCGTCGGCGCCCTCGGGCATCACGACCGGGATGATCGGCAGGCCGTATTTGGCGGCGAATTCATGGTCGCGCTCGTCGTGGCCCGGGCAGCCGAAGATTGCGCCGGTACCGTATTCCATCAGCACGAAGTTGGCGGCATAGACCGGCAGCGTCTTGCCCGGCATCAACGGATGCCTGGCCAGGAGCGGCAGCTTGTAGCCGATCTTCTCGGCAGTCTCGAGGTCGGCCGCCGCCGTGCCTGTCTTGCGGCATTCGGCGACGAAGTGTTCCAGGCCTGGATCCTTTTCCGCCAGCTCCGCGACGATCGGATGCTCGGCCGACAGTGCGGCGAACGAGGCGCCGTAGAGCGTGTCGGGCCGGGTCGTGAAGATCTCGAGCTTGCCGCGATCTGCGCCGGAGGCATCGGTCAGCTGCCAGAAGACGCGCGCACCACGGCTCTTGCCGATCCAGTTGGCCTGCATCAGGCGCACCTTCTCCGGCCAACGGTCGAGCGTGTCGAGGCGCTCCAGCAGTTCGTCGGCGAAGTGGGTGATCTTGAGGTTCCATTGCGTCAGCTTGCGGCGCTCGACCGGCGCGCCGGTGCGCCAGCCCTTGCCCTCAATGACCTGCTCGTTGGCCAACACCGTATTGTCGACCGGGTCCCAGTTGACCCAGGCCTCCTTGCGGTAGGCGAGGCCCGCCTTCCAGAAGTCCAAGAACATCTTCTGCTGATGGCGATAGTAGCTGGGATCGCAGCTCGCCAGCTCGCGGCTCCAGTCGAGCGACAGGCCCATCGACTTCAGCTGCATCTTCATGGTGGCGATGTTCTCGTAGGTCCACTTCTTGGGATGGACCTTCTTTTCCATGGCAGCGTTCTCGGCCGGAAGGCCGAAGGCGTCCCAGCCCATGGGATGCAGCACGTTGAAGCCGCGGGCGCGCTTGTAGCGGGCGATCACGTCGCCCTGCGTGTAGTTGCGCACGTGGCCCATATGGATGCGCCCCGACGGGTAGGGGAACATCTCGAGCACGTAGTATTTGGGGCGCGCCTTATCCATGCGGGCGCGGAAGGTCTGGCGCTCGTCCCAGGCCTTCTGCCACTTGGCCTCGGTTTCGCGGAAGTTGTAGCGCACGGGCGCAGCGGGGGCGGTCGGTGCCGAAGACACTGGTGTGTTCCCAAAGGATGCGAGACTAGCCCAGAAAAGACCGGGGCCGCCCGCGCGGGCCGCCGGC
>JAEWIV010000542.1 GCA_023386865.1 Pseudomonadota bacterium | reverse complement strand
CCCTCGTGGCCCAGCACGATCGGCACCGGCCGCGGCCGGTCGCCGTTCACCAGGGACAGGTCGGAATGGCAGAGCCCGCCGCCGCCGACCTTGACCAGCACCTCGCCCTCGCCGGGCGGATCGAGATCGACTTCGGCGATCTGGATGGGCTTCGACTTGGCGAACGGCCGCGGCGCGCCACACACCGTGAGAACGGCAGCTTTCATCTTCATCTGCATATTCCTCCTGCAACAGGCGCCAACGTTGGGGCCGCGCGTTTCGCGCGGCCTTAGGCGATTCCTCCGTCGACCCGGACCACGGATCCGGTAGTGAAGCTCGATTTGCTCGAGGCGAGATAGAGCGCCGCGGTCACGATCTCCTCTGGCCGGCCGCTGCGCTTCAAGGCCGCCGTCGAGTTGAGCTTGTGCTCCTCGCTCCATGCCTTGGAGACGTCGGTCAGGAAACGGCCGGGCGAGATCGTGTTCACCCGCACCTTGGGCCCGTACTCGAAGGCGAAGGCCTCGGTGATGGCGTTCAGCGCCGCCTTGGCGCCGGCATAGGGCGCGATCTGCGGCCGCGGCCGCAGCGCCCCGGCGCTCGAAATGTTGATGATCGAGCCGCCATCGCCCGCTGCCATACGGCTGCCGACCAGCGACATGAGGCGGAACGGGCCCTTGAAGTTCAGCGAAACGATGCGGTCGAAGAGCTGCTCGGGGGTATCCAGCGACGAGGGCGCGAGCGGCGACGAACCGGCATTGTTGACCAGGATGTCGACCTTGCCGAAGGCGGCATAGGCCGCGTCGACCAGACCGTCGAGCTCCTGCCAATTGGCGACGTTGCAGGCATAGGTCTCCGCCCTGCGGCCCATGTCGCGCACTTCCGCGGCGACTTTCTCGCAGGCGTCGAGCTTGCGGCTGGTGACGAACACGTCGGCGCCGTGCGCCGCAAAGGCCTTCACCATCTGGTAACCCAGGCCGCGGCTGCCGCCGGTCACCAGGGCAACCTTGCCCGTAAGGTCGAAGTAGTCGGTCATGTCCTAACTTCAGACGTTTGACGCTGGCATGTCACTTGCTAAGTGTAGCTGTAGAGCGGAACTGGCGGGTCGGCATGAGCATACACGTCGCGCTGCATCACCGGACGACGTACCGGTACGATCGGCTGGTAACCCTTGGACCGCAGGTCGTGCGCCTGCGCCCTGCTCCGCATTCCCGCACCGCGATCCTCTCCTATTCGCTGCGGATCGAGCCCGGGCAGCACTTCATCAACTGGCAGCAGGACCCGCAGGGCAATCACCTGGCGCGGCTGGTGTTTCCGGAAAAGACCGATCGCTTCGAGGTGGTGGTCGACCTGGTCGCCGACATGACGGTGATCAATCCCTTCGACTTCTTCCTGGAACCCGACGCCGAGCACTGGCCGTTCGCCTACGATCCGTCGCTCGCGGCCGAGATCGCACCGTTCCGCAAAGTCGATCCGGCAGGGCCTCTTCTTGCCCAGTGGCTGGCCAAGGTCGACCGCTCCAGGCAGCGCACCGTCGATTTCGTCGTCGGGCTCAATGCACGCCTGCAGAAGGAGATCGGCTACATCGTGCGCCTGGAGCCGGGCGTGCAGAGCTGCGAGGAGACGCTTGGCCTCGGCAGGGGTTCGTGCCGCGACAGCGGTTGGTTGCTGGTCACCATCCTGCGCCATCTCGGCTTCGCCGCGCGCTTCGCCTCGGGCTACCTGATCCAGCTCATGCCCGACGAGAAGCCGCTCGAAGGGCCCGAGGGGCCGACGCACGACTTCACCGACCTCCACGCCTGGTGCGAGGTCTACCTGCCGGGTGCCGGCTGGATCGGGCTCGACCCGACATCGGGCCTGCTCACCGGCGAGGGCCACATCCCGCTCGCCTGCACGCCAGACCCGTCGAGCGCGGCACCCATCGAAGGCGCCGTCGACGAGAGCACGGTGCAGTTCTCCTACGAGATGAAGGTGGCTCGCGTGCGCGAGACGCCGCGCACCACCAAGCCCTACAATGAAGAGCAATGGGCAGGCCTGCTGAGCGTCGGCGAGACGATCGAGCGCGATATCCGCCGGCAGGACCTGAGGCTCACCATGGGCGGCGAGCCGACCTTCGTGTCGATCGACGACATGGACGGCGCCGAATGGAACACGCTGGCGCTGGGGCCGGAGAAGCGGCGCAAGGCAGGCGTGCTGTTCCGCAAGCTCGCCGACCGCTTTGCCCAGGGTCCGCTGCTGCATTTCGGCCAGGGCAAATGGTATCCCGGCGAGCAACTGCCGCGCTGGGCGCTGACCTGTCACTGGCGCAGCGACGGCGAGGCGGTCTGGCGCGACCAGCATCTCTACGCGTTGGAGGACAAGCCGAGCGGCGCCACGCCCGAGATCGCCCACCGATTCGCGCTGGCCTTCGCGCAGCGCCTGCAGCTCGATCCCGGCTACCTGTTCGGGGCCTTCGAGGACACCTGGTACTACCTGTGGCGCGAGCGGCGGCTGCCCAGCAACGTCACGGTCGACGAGGCCAAGGTGAAGGACCCGCTGGAGCGCGAGCGGCTGGCGCGCGTGTTCGAAACGGGACTGGAGAGTGCCGTCGGCACCGTGCTGCCCATCACTCGCGATCATGGGCGCGAGCACAACGGGCGCGGCGGCTGGCGCAGCGGGCCTTGGTTCCTGCGCTCGGAGAAGTGCTACCTGATCCCGGGCGATTCGCCGCTGGGCTTCCGCCTGCCGCTCGATTCGCTGCCGTGGGCGGCGCCAGCCGACGCCGGCTTCATCGCCGAGCCCGATCCCATGGCCTCGCACCCCGACCTGCCGCCGCTCGAGGCCTTCCGCCGCGCGCCGGTGCTACGGCGGCAGGAACGCGGCATGCCGGCCCCCGCCAGCGGCGATGGCGAGGCTGCGCGCCACGAGGCCTGGCGGCGCGCGCTGGCGCCAGACCTCGGGATGGGTCCCGGCATCGGCCAGTCGGCCGGCGGCATCGTGCGCACCGCCATGGCCTTCGAGCCGCGCGACGGCCACCTCTTCGTCTTCATGCCGCCCACCGAACGCACGGAGGACTATCTCGACCTGGTCACCGCCGTCGAGGACACCGCCGAGGAGCTCGGCCAGCCGGTGTTCATCGAGGGCTATCCGCCGCCCGGAGGCGACTCGCGGCTGATCCATTTCAGCGTCACGCCCGATCCCGGTGTCATCGAGGTCAACATCCATCCTTCGGCGAGCTGGCGAGAGGTCGTGGACAAGACCGAGATCGTCTACGAGGAAGCGCGCGCGACACGGCTGGGGGCGCAGAAATTCATGATCGACGGCCGCCACACCGGCACTGGCGGCGGCAACCACGTCACCCTGGGCGGGCCGTCGGCCGCCGATTCGCCGCTGTTGCGCCGACCCGACCTGCTGAAGAGCCTGCTGGGCTATTGGCTCAACCATCCCTCGCTGTCCTACCTGTTCTCCGGCCTGTTCATCGGGCCGACCAGCCAGCATCCACGCGTCGACGAGGCCCGCAACGACGCCCTGCATGAGCTCGAGATCGCCTTCCGCCAGATCACGCCCGGCCGGCAGACGCCGCCCTGGCTGGTCGACCGCGTCTTCCGCAACCTGCTGGTCGACGCCACGGGCAATACCCATCGAACCGAGTTCTGCATCGACAAGCTCTTCACGCCGGACTCCGCCGCGGGACGACGCGGGCTGCTGGAGCTGCGCGCCTTCGAGATGCCCCCGCACTGGCGCATGAGCGTGGCCCAGCAGGCGCTCTTGCGCGGGCTGGTCGCCAAGTTCTGGGACCGGCCCTACGAGCGCCTGCTGACGCGCTGGGGCACGCGCCTGCACGACGATTTCATGCTGCCGCACTTCGTCTGGCAGGACTTTTCGGACGTCCTGGCCGATCTCGCCGACGCGGGCTACCGGTTCTCGGCCGATTGGTTCGCGCCGCATTTCGAGTTCAGGTTCCCCAAGATCGGCGAGATGGCGCAGCGCGGCATCGAGCTGCAACTGCGCCACGCGCTGGAACCCTGGCACGTCCTGGGCGAGGAACCGGGCGGCGGCGGCACGGTGCGCTATGTCGACAGCTCGGTCGAGCGCCTTCAGGTCAAGGTCAGCGGCTTGAACGAGCAGCGCCATATCATCGCCTGCAACGGCTGGCGCCTGCCGCTGCGCGCCACCGGCACCGTCGGCGAGTACGTCGCGGGCGTGCGCTATCGCGCCTGGCAACCAGCCAACGCGCTGCATCCGACCATCGGCGTGCACGCTCCGCTCATCTTCGACATCCACGATTGCTGGAACGGCCGCTCGCTCGGCGGCTGCAGCTATCACGTCGCCCATCCCGGCGGCCGCAACTACGACCGCATGCCGGTCAACGCCAATGAAGCCGAAGCCCGCCGTCGCGCCCGCTTCTTCCCGATCGGCCATTCGCCGGGCGCGATGGCCGAGCCGCAGACGATCGACAATCCGGAGCATCCGCTGACGCTGGACCTGCGGCGGGCCTAGAAGCCCGCCCCCATTTCCTGCCGTCCTGTGGGGCTGGGCCTCGAGGGCATGAGGCGCGGTAGACCCCGCTCTCTCCCCATGCGATTCTAGCCGTCCTGTCACTTCTTTCTCGGGCCCATGGAGTCGTTGCGCGGCCTCTCATCCTCGCCGGCAAGCGCATATGACGAACTGGTCACCGGCCAGAAGTCGATCCGCTATCACTGGCAAGGCATCCTGAGCGTCATCCGCTCGCTCCCCGGGGGGCTGGGCGAACGCGTCGAGAGCGCGCGCCGCCAGCTCGAGGAATCGGGCGCCACGGTCAACCTGCTGGACGACCGCGGCGCACCGCGCTGGGCGTTCGACCCGCTGCCTTTCGTGGTCACGCCCGACGAATGGACCGACATCGAGACCGGCGTCATCCAGCGCGCCACCTTGCTCGATGCCGTGCTCGCCGACCTCTACGGCCCGCAGGCGCTGCTGAAGGACCACCTGGTGCCGCCGATGTTGGTTCACGCCAATCGGCACTTTCAGCGACCCTGCCGGGTCACCGACGGCAAGGCGCCGAGGCGTTACCTCACCCACTACGCCGTCGACCTGGTCCGGCTGGGCAACGGCCGCTGGCACGTGCTGGCCGACCACACCGAGGTGCCGTCAGGCATCGGCTATGCCATCGAGATGCGCCGCGTGCTGGCGCGCAGCCTGCCCGAGGCCTTCCGTTCCATCCCGGTGCGTCACCTCCGGCCGTTCGTCGACCACTGGCACGATTCGTTGCTCGCCATGGCGCCGGCCGGCATAGCGCAGCCCAACATGGCGGTGCTGACGCCGGGCTCGCTGTCGTCGACCTACTTCGAGCATGTCTATCTTTCGCGCATGCTCGGCGTGCCCCTGGTCGAGGGCGGCGACCTGGTGGCGCGTGACGGCGAGGTCTCGATCAAGACCCTGGCCGGACTGCGGCCCATGCACGTCCTGCTGCGCCGCCTCGACAGCTCGTTCGCCGACCCGCTCGAACTGCGCGCCGATTCGGCGCTCGGCATCACCGGGCTGGTCGAGACCACGCGCGAAGGCACCATCGCGCTCGCCAACGCGCTGGGCTCGGGCCTGGTCGAGACGCCGGGCATCATGCCGTTCCTCGAGCGCTTGAGCGAGAAGCTGCTGGGCGAGCCCTTGCGGCTGCCGTCACTCGACGTCTGGTGGCTGGGTGAGCCCGCCGCGCTGGGCTTCGCGCTGGCCAATTTCGACATGATGATCGTACGGCCCTGCCTGGAGGCAGACCGCGAGCCGATCATCGTCGGCATGCTGGAAGCCGGCGAGCGCAAGGCGCTGGAGGAACGCATCCGCGCCCAGCCCGGCCACTTCGTGGCGCAATACCCGGTGATGCCGTCGCTCAGCCCGAAATGGGGCGGCGAGAAGCTCACGCCGGCCGCCATGGTCATGCGGGTGTTCGTCAGCGCCGAAGGCTCCTCCTACTGCGTCCTGCCGGGCGGCCTGGCGCGCGAACCGGCGGGCGACACCTGCCTGCGATCGATCGGCCGGTTGAACGGCACGCTGAAGGACGTCTGGGTGCTGGCCGAGGACGCGGCCGACGTGCAGCCGCCGACGATGCGGCGCTTCCACCAGCTTTCGGTCGAGCGCGGCGGGGCAGACCTGCAAAGCCGCGTGGCCGACAACCTGTTCTGGCTGGGCCGCTATATCGAGCGTCTGGACAACGACTCCCGCCTGTTGCGCACCACGGTCACCAAGGTGGCGACCGGGGCGGTCAGCCCGCGCGACGCCATCGAGCTGCGGCTGCTCGGCCGCCTGCTGAGCCAGGCCAACCTGATGGACCAGGCCACCGCCCTGTCGGCGCCGGAGAATGCCGCCTTCCAGCAGGGCCTCGCCGCCATCGCCGCCGACAATCGTGGTCTGATAACCGTGCTCGATTCGATCCAGCGCCTGACCAGCTCCATGCGCGAACGCTTCTCGGTCGACATGATCACGGCGGCCGGTCCGGTAATGGCCGACGTCCGACAGCGGCTGATGGCGGCGCGCGGCCAGCTCGATCCGCTGCTCGCCGCGCTCGACGAGGTCGTCCAGTTCGTCGCCATCCTGTCGGGCCTCGCCCAGGAGAACATGACGCGCGGCACCGGCTGGCGCTTCCTCGATCTCGGGCGGCGGCTGGAGCGCGCGCAGTTCGTGGTGACCGGCGCGCTCGGGCCTTTCGCGCACTCGCCGATCGACTGGGAGGCGGCGATGTGGGTGGCGCTCGAGCTCTGCGACAGCACCATCACCTACCGCACGCGCTATCTCGGCCAGCTCCAGCCGGCGCCGGTGCTCGACCTGGTCGTGCTCGACGACGGCAACCCGCGCTCGCTCGCCTTCCAGCTTCGTGCCATCGAGGGAAATCTCGACTACCTCGCCCGCGCCTCCGGGGTGCGCGTGCCGGCGCTGCCGCCGGCGCTCGACCGCGATCTCGCCGCCGCCGTGAGACAGTTCGCCGGCGACGAGCAGGCATGGCGCCACGAGGGCCTGGCGCTCGCTCTCCTACGCGACCTCGCCAGCGAAACCGACCGCAGGCTCGAAGCGCTCTCCGAGGCGATCACGCGCGCCTATTTCAGCCACGTGCCCGCGGCGCAGGCCGTCGGGTCGTCGACGGTGTAGGAGAAGCGCCGTGAAATATCTGCTCTCCCATCGCACGTCCTACAGCTATGCCAGCACCGTCGATTCGGCGCAGCACATCGCCCATCTGCGCGCCCGCTCCTTCTCCGGCCAGACGGTCAGCTCGATCAGCATCGAGACCAACCCCATCCCGGCGCTGGCGGTGCAGCACATCGACCATTTCGGCAACAACATCGACATCTACCGCCTGGACAAGCCGCACAGCCGCTTCGACATAGAGGTGCGTGCGGCCATCGACGTCCGCTTTCCCGATCCGCCGCCGGTCGCCTCGACGCCGCCGTGGGAAGACGTGCGGACCGCGCTCGACGGCAACGGCTTCCCGGTCCCGGTGGAGGCGAGCGAGTTCGTCCATGAATCGCCGCTGCTGCCGACCGTCGAGGCATTGAAGGAATACGGCGTGCAGTCGCTGACACGGGGCCGTCCGATCCTCGAGGCTGCCCGCGAGCTCACCTCGCGCATCAGGCGGGACTTCGAATACCACCCGGGCGCCACCGACATCAGCACGCCCTTGGCCGAGGTGTTCGCCGGCAAGGCCGGCGTCTGCCAGGACTTCGCCCATGTCGAGATCGCCGCTTTGCGCGCGCACGGCCTCGCGGCAGCCTACGTCTCGGGCTACATCCGCACCGTCCACTCCAAGGAAGAGATCGAGCTGCGCGGCGCCGACGCCAGCCACGCCTGGGTCGCGGTATGGTGTGGCGAGGCGGCAGGCTGGGTCCATCTCGATCCGACCAACGACCTGGTGGCGAAGGAGGACCATGTCGCGGTGGCCTGGGGCCGCGATTTCTCGGATGTCAGCCCGTTGCGCGGCGTCATCCTGGGCGGCGATTCGCACTCCTACGGCGTCGCCGTGACGCTGGTGCCGACCGGGTGACACGACATCGACTTGCCATCCCGGATGAAGCGAGGGACCTTTGGCGACGTCGGAGACAGGCATGGATCTGGAAGCCAGGAAGCGCGAACTGCTCGACGAAGGATGCTGCGTCGTCGCCGACGTCCTCACAGCGGCGGAGACCGGGCGTGTCCGTGAGCGTTTGTGGGCCGCGGCGGGCGAAAGCGAGAGGCTGGGCGTGCCGACGCGCCAGATCGGCCTCGATCCCAACGAGCACAATGTCCGGGTGTTCTATCTCCTGGAGCGTGATGCGATCTTTCGCGAGCTGATCCAGCATCCGACCGCGATCGAGTTCGTGACGGCGCTGCTGGGCGCGGATTTCCTGATCTCCAACTTCACGGCCAACATCGCCCTGCCCGGCAGCAAATCGATGGAGCTGCACTCCGACCAGGGCATCGTCGTGCCCGAGCCGTGGCTCCAGCCCTGGAGCATCAACGTCATCTGGTGCCTGAACGACGTCGACGAGGAGAACGGCGCGACACGCTACCTGCCCGGCAGCCACGGGATCCAGCGGGCGTCGGATCTGCCGCCCGATGCGCGCGCCAAGATGGTGCCCTTCAAGGCGTCGGCCGGATCGATCGTCGTGATGGACGGCCGGCTGTGGCACACCTCGGGCGCCAATGTCTCCAAGGACCGCGAGCGGGCGCTGCTGTTCGGCTACTACTCGCGCTCGTTCATCCGCCAGCAGCAGAACTGGAACGCCAGCCTGTCGCCCGAGACGATCGAGGCGCTGTCACCGCAGCTGCGCGCCTGGCTCGGCATGGAGGCGCGGGCCAACGTCAAGCTGGCCCAGCGGCTGCGCATCCATCCCGTCGCCACGCACACGAAGCTGACGTCGTAGCCCGCCGTCCGGTTCGCGCCACTCTGTCGCGGCTTGATCTGGGTCAAAGGGAGCCCAGGCATCGCGGCCATCCTTTGCCTGAAGGCTGCGAAGGAGAAGGTCATGACGATGCTCCAGGATTTCCAGCGGACGATCACGTCCTTGGTCGATGGGCAACGCAAGCGCAGGCAGCTACGGCGCGAGATCGCCCAGCTCGAAGCCATGGGATCCCTCGATGCCGTGCTGGCGGATTGCGGCCTCGTGCGCTCGCAGATCACGCCCCTGATCGACGGCTGCAACGGCTCGCGGGAGCTGCTGGACCGGATGCTTGCGCGACTCGGCATCGATGCCGCCACCTTGCCCGTCGAGACCCTGCGCGACATGACGTGGGCCTGCACGACGTGCCCCGACAAAGGCAAGTGCCGCGAAGCCCTGGCCAGCGCCGAAGACGTGGCGTTCCACGCCTTCTGCCCGAACGCCGAGCATCTCGACCACGCCTTGGCGAGGCAGGCTGCCGCGCGCGCCTGACGCGGCGGGTCAGCCGCCGAGGAAGTCCTTCGTCCACTTCGCGTAGTCGGCATCGCGCGTCACGCGCTTCATCAGCTCGGCGTCGGCGATGCCTGAAAGCTTGCCGGGCGGCGTGCCGTCGCGCAGGGCGCGCAGGGTGTCGTGGATCGCCTTGACGGCGGCGGCGAAGGGCTGGTGGCCCTGCAGGGCGATCCGCACACGACGGGCGCCGAGGTAAGACAGGTCGGTGAGATCGCCGGACACGCCGCCCAGGATCAGCGGCAGCCTGGTCGCGGCGGAGATCGCATCGAGCTCGGCGCGGGTGCGCACGCCGACGAAGAACAGCGCATCGACCCCGGCCTCCTCATAGGCCTTGCCCCGGGCGATGGCATCGTCGAGGCCGCTGATCTGGACCGCGCTGGTGCGGCCGGCGATGCACAAGGCCGGGTCCTGGCGGCCGGCCAGGGCCGCCTTCATCTTGCCGACGCCCTCGGCGATCGAGGTCAGCCGCGGCTTGGTGGTGCCGAACGGCGTCGGCAGGTCGGTGTCCTCGAGGCTGAGCCCGCCGACCCCGGCCGTCTCGAGTTCCTCGACCGTGCGTTTGGCGTTGAGCGCATTGCCGTAGCCATGGTCGGCGTCGACCATCAGCGGCAGGTTGCCGGCACGGTTGATACGATAGGCCTGGGCAGCGAATTCAGCCAGAGTGAGGACGATCAGGTCGGGCGCCCCCAGCACCGTGAGCGAAGCCGTCGAGCCTGCGAACATGCCCACCTCGAAGCCCAGATCCTCGGCGATGCGGGCGGAAATCGGGTCGAACACCGAGCCGGGATGCACGCAGCGGTCGCCGGCAAGGATCGCGCGGAAGCGCCGGCGGCGGTCGGTCCAGTTCATGACGTTTCCCCTGTTGCGGCATCGACCGTAGCAAAGGCATCGCTGCAATGCAGGTTCGCATTCCGACGAGCAAACCCGCCCCGCCAAAGCTTTTGGCCGGCTTGCAACCGAGGGCGTAGCGTTCCGGCAGGGACGGCATGCCCGTGCGCCGCATCCGGCCCACAAAAATGAGCGCACAGAGGAAATGCCATGTTCGAAATTCTCGACCGGCAGACCACTCTGACCGGGAACCAGAAGAAGATCATCGCCGCGGCGGTGATCGGCGATGCGCTGGAGTTCTTCGACTACTTCCTGATCGGCTTCGTCCTGGCGTTCATCATCGGCCCGTGGAAGCTGACGTTCGGCCAGTCGGCGATCGTGCTGCTGTCCTCGGGCGTCGGCGCCATCCTGGGGGCCTATTTCTGGGGCTGGCTCGCCGACCGCATCGGTCGGCGCAAGGTCTTCGTCGGCACCGTGCTGAACTTCTCGCTCGCCACCGGCCTGCTCTACTTCACGCCGGACAATGGCTGGATCTACCTCACCATCATGCGCTTCTTCGTCGGCTTCGGCGTCGGCGGGCTTTATTGCGTGGACCTGCCGCTGGTGCAGGAGTTCGTGCCGTCGTCCAAGCGTGGCTGGGTCGGCGGCCTGGTCACCTGCGTCATCCCACTGGGCGTCGGCCTGGGCGCGGTGCTGGGCGCCTTCATGGGCGCCGACCAGTGGCGGCTGCTGTTCGCCATCGGCGTGCTGCCCGCGGCCATCGTCCTGCTGGTTCGCCTGTGGGTGCCCGAATCGCCGCACTGGCTGGTGCGCCAGGGCCGCTTCGAGGAAGCGCGCAAATCACTCGCCTGGGCGCTGCAGATGAGGCCCGAGAGCCTGCCGCTGCCCAACGCCACGACCTATCCCGAGCCGATCAAGGTAAGCTGGCTCGATCTCTTCAAGTATCCGCGCAGCCTGCTCGTCTCCTGGCTGGGCAACGCCGGAGCGCAGACCGGCGTCTACGGCGTCGTGCTGTGGGCGCCGACCCTGTTCGTGCTGCTGCTCAAGGTGACGCCACAGGAAGCGTCGAAGATGATGATCCTGCTGACCGTGGTCGGCTTCTTCGGCCGCATCACCTTCTCCTACCTGTCGGAGCGCATCGGCCGGCGCAGATCGGGCGGCCTGCTGGGCTTCGGCGCCGGCCTCCTGATCATCGCCGCCGGCTACAACTACGACGTCATGTGGTGGGGCGTGTCGGCCTTCTGGCTGATCCTGGCGGCGGCGATGTTCTTTGCCGACGGCGGTTTCGCCATCGTCGGCCCCTATGCCGCCGAGGTCTGGCCTTCGCATCTCAAGACCACCGGCATGGGCTCGGCCTACGGCTTCGGCGGCATCGGCAAGATCATCGGCCCGGCCGGGCTGGCGGTGATCGTGGGCTCCAGCAACTATCTCAAGCCCGACGTTCCGCTGCCGCAGTTTCCGGCGGCCTTCCTGTACCTTGGCTGCTGGTTCCTGATGGCCGGGGTGGTCTATTATTTCTTCGGGCTGGAGACCAAGGGCAAGTCGATGGAGCAGATCGACCGCGAACTGGCCGCCGCCGGAGGACGACCCTCGCTGGAAAGGGCATGACTTGGATACGCTGATCCCGTCTTCCGCCGACCTCGCGGGCGATCCGGACATCGTCGCCCGTGCCGAGGCGCTGCGTCCGGCCGTGGAGGCGGCGTCCGACGAGATCGAGGCCCGGCGCCGGCTCCCGCCGGCCCTGCTCGACAGGTTGCACGAAGCGCGGCTGTTCCGGCTGCTGATGCCGCGCTCCGCCAAGGGGATCGAGAC
>JAEWIV010000381.1 GCA_023386865.1 Pseudomonadota bacterium | reverse complement strand
CCCCCGGGGGCGCGCGCCGCGCCCCCCGCCCCCCCGCGACCACAGCGGTCATTCGTTACGTCGCCCTATAGATCTGCTTCAGCTGCGACTGGGCGTCGGCGATGACCTCCTTGGTCGACTTGCCGGCGCAGGCCTTGGCGAACATGTCGACGACGACGAACTTCGCCACGCTTTCCGACTGTGCGCGGCTGAGCGGCGCCGGCCAGCCCGGCAGATGCGCGGTCTTCAGCGCATCGCGGTAGGGCAGGTTGCGCGGCTCGACCTTCCACATCGGCGCATCGTCGTAGGCATGCAGGAACGGCTGGTAATAGGTGACCGCGATGTCGAGCCAGGGGCCGCATTGCGCCGGTGCCATCAGCCAGCGCAGGAAGTCCTTTGCCGCCTTCTGGTCCTTGGTGTGAGTGAAGATCGAATGGCAGAGCGGGTTCAGCATGTGGAACCGGCCCTTCGGCCCCTTGGGATTCTCCGACTGGTCGATCACCTTGGCCATGTCGGGGAAGTCCTTCTTGGCCGCCCACAGGATCGACTCGGCGTTGTTGGTGCAGGAGATCTGCTCCGACAGGAACGCCTTGTTGTTGTTGACGTCGGTCCAGCCCAGGCAATCCTCCAGCATGGTCTCCTTGTAGAAGCGGCGGCAGAAGTCGACCGCGCGCGCGGTCTCATCGGAGTCGATGACGATGGTCTTGCCGTCGGGCTCGACCTCGCGGGCGCCGTAGGACCACAGGAGCGGATAGAGCCAGCCGTGGTTGTCGCCGAAGCCGTGGCCGAGCTCAAAGCCGAAGGGATGGCCCGCCTTTTTGAGCTTGATGCCGGCTTCCAGCAGTTCGTCCCAGGTGTCGGGGAACTTGTCGTAGCCCGCCTGCTTGAACCAGTCGGTCCGCCAGTTCATGAGCTGGCCGATGTTGCCGAAGGGGATGGCCTTCCACTTGCCGTTGACCACCACCGATTCCTGCGCCGACTCGTACCAGCCGCCGGATTCCTTGCCGATCGCCTCGGCGATGTCAGTGACGTCTAGAAACTTGTCGTCGAACAGGAAGGCCCAGTTGAAACCGATCGCGGTCATGTCGGGGCCGGAGGAGTTCTCCGCCGCGGTGGTGACACGGGTCAGCAGGCTGCCGACGCTCACCACCTCGTAGTTCACCTTGATGCCTTTTTCCTTCTCGTAGGCAGTGGCGAGCTTGTTCTTGAAGAAGGCGTCATAGGGCGGCACGAAAGAGCTCTCGTGCATCATCGTGAGGCTCTTCGTCTGTGCCCGGACGGCGGGTGCGCCTAAAAGGGCGCCGGCGGTGCTGTATGCGGTAAGCTTAAGGACGTCTCGACGAGACTTACGGGAACTCAACGCCATGGCGAAGTCCTCCCTTTGCTTATAGCGGGCGGGAGCATAGCCGAGCCGCCAGACGTCCACTACTCTAATGCCACCGCAGGGAGGAACGCCCCATGGCCAGGATCGTCTTCGGCGCCGGCACCTCGCATACGCCGATGCTCAACATGACGGCCGAGGAATGGCCGCTGTTCGAGGAGCTCGACCGCCATCGTGCGCATTTGCACACCGACGGACGTGCCGCTACCTATGACGACCTGCTGGCGGCGGCACCTGGTCACGTGCTGGCCGAGATCACTCCCGACATGCACACAAAGCGACATGGCGAGGCGATGGCGGCAGTCGACCGCCTGCGCGACGGGCTGGCAGGGGCCAACCTCGACGCGGTGATCGTGGTCGGCGACGACCACAAGGAGATCTATCACGACGACAACATGCCGAGCGTGCTGGTCTATCGTGGCGAGACGATCGCCAACGTACCCAACCGCACTGGGCGCACCGCCACGGCCGGGGCCCACGTCGATGGCTCGCGGCGCCCCAACTGGATGCAGCGGGCCGCCGCGCGCTACTACGAGGAGAGCGAGACCCGGTACTATCCGGTCCATGCCGGCCTCGCCAATCATCTGATCACGGCGCTGGTCGAGGCCGAGTTCGACGTGTCGTCGGCCAACGCGCTGCCTGCTGGCGAAGGCGAGGGGCATGCCTTCGGCTTCGTCCATCGCCGCCTCATGACCACGGCGGTTCCGGTAGTCCCTGTCGTGCTCAACACCTACTACCCGCCCAACCAGCCGTCGCCGCGGCGATGCTACCGGCTCGGCCAGGCGGTTCGGCGCGCGGTCGAAAGCCATCCGGAAAACCTGCGCATTGGCATCGTGGCATCGGGCGGCCTCAGCCATTTCACCGTCGACGAAGAGCTCGACCGCGAAGTGATCCGGGCGCTCGGCGAGAAGGATGCGGACGCCCTGCAAGACCTGCCGCGCAGGCGGCTCAACGCGGGCAATTCCGAGATCCGCAACTGGATCTGCGCGGCCGGCGCCCTCGAGCATCTGGACATGCGCTGGGTGACCTATTGCCCGGGCTACCGCACGCCGGCCGGCACGGGGACCGGCCTCTGCTTCGCCCAGTGGGCGTGACGGGCGCGTGCTAACCTGATTCTTTCCGCGAGACGCTAGAGGAACACCATGAAGGCTGCTTACATCGAGAAATTCGGCGGACCGGAGGTCCTGACCTATGGTGACCTGCCCGATCCGGCCGCCGGCCCGGGCCAGGTCGTCGTCGACGTCGTGGCGGCGAGCGTCAACGGCGCCGACCCGAAGGTCGCGCTGGGCGAATACAAGCAGACCAGGTTCCCGCTGATCCTGGGGCGCGATTTCTCCGGCAAGGTCAGCGCCGTCGGCGAGGAGGTGAGCGACCTGAAGGTCGGCGACGAGGTGTTCGGCGTGCTCGAGACCGGTCGCGACGGCACCTACTGCGAGAAGCTCTCCGTCGGCGCCAACGTCGTGGCCAAGAAGCCGGCGGCGCTGTCGCATGTCGACGCGGCGGCGATGGCGCTGACCGGCCTCACGGCGATCTGTGCGGTCGAGAACTCGCTGCAGCTGAAGCGCGGCGAGACCATCCTGATCCAGGGCGGGGCCGGCGGCGTCGCCGCCTTCGCCATCCAGCTCGCCAAGCACATCGGCGCGCGGGTGATCAGCACCTGCAGCACCGGGAACCTCGACTATGTGCGCAGCCTCGGCGCCGACGAGGTCATCGACTACAGGACCACGGACTTCACCAAGGCCGTGAAGGATTGCGACGCCGTCTTCGAAACCGTGGGCGGCGACGTCGCCATGCGCTCCTTCGCCGTCCTCAAGCCGGGCGGCCGGGCGACCTTCATCGCCTCCGGCCCGACGGCGCCCAAGCCGGACCGCAGCGACGTGACCGCGCTGAGGCCGGCCGTGCCGCGCGAGCGCAAGTACATGGAGCGCATCGCCGAACTCTACGGCAAGGGCGCCGTCCGTCCGCAGCACGTGACGCTGTTCGAGCTCGCCAAGGCGCGCGAGGCGCTGGGCGTCAGCGCCGCGCGTCATTTCAAGGGCAAGCTGGTACTCAAGGTCCGCTGAAGATCGGGGAGGCAGAAGTGAAAGTAGGGTTCATCGGCGTCGGCAACATGGGCGGCCCCATGTGCCGCAACATCATCAAGCGCAGCAACCACCAGGTGACGGTGTTCGACCTCAATGCCGCGGCGGTGAAGGCCTGCACCGACCTCGGCGGCACCGCGGCGAAGTCAATCGCGGAAGTCACGAAGGGCGCCGACCTCGTGATGACCTCGCTGCCCATGCCCAGGGACGTGGAGGCGGTTACGCTGGGCGAAGGCGGCATCCTGGCCAACATCGCCAAGGGCCAGACCTACATCGACCTCAGCACCAACGCGCCGTCGATGGTGAAGAAGGTCGGCGCGGCGATGGCGGCGAAGGGGATCGCCATGCTCGATGCGCCGGTGAGCGGCGGCACGACGGGCGCCGAGGCCGCGACCATCGCCATCATGGTGGGCGGCGACAAGAAGGTGTTCGACGACGCCTTGCCGGTCCTGCAGTCGTTCAGCGCCAACGTCATCCATATGGGTGGCCTGGGCAGCGGCACGGTAGCCAAGCTCGTGAACAACATGTTGTCGTTCTGCAACATGTCCGCCCTGGTCGAAGGCATGATGCTGGGCACCAGCTACGGTCTCGACCCGGACAAGCTGCTGAACGTGATCTCGACCTCGAGCGGCAACTCCAACGCCATCAAGAACTTCACGCTGCGGGCGCTGCCCGGCAAGTACTCGCCGCCGTCCTTCGCCCTCGATCTCGCCTACAAGGACCTGCATCTCGCGCTCGAACTCGGCGACGAGCTCGGTGTGCCGCTGTACCAGGGCGCATCGACGCACAACCTGCAACGCCTGGCCAAGGGCATGGGCTTCGGCCCGGACGACAGCACATCCGTGCTGCGCGTCTACGAATCGATGCTGGGCCGCAAGGTCAAGCCGTAGCCTGCAGTCGATACCGTTCCAGGAAGGCTGGATCCGGATCGAAGCCGAGGCCAGGACCGGTGGGGACGGCAAGCTGGGGCTGCCAGCGCGTCAGCCCGCTGTCGCCGTACATGTCCATGTGCGGCTGGGCCTCGATGACGGCGTAGTAGGCGGGCTGCTTCATCGTCGCCAGGAAATGCAGGGTGGCGAGCCCGGCCGGCCCGATGAACGGCGTATGCGGCGCGATCGACACATCGCGCGGGCCGAGCAACTCGACGGCCCGCCGATTCTCCGAGACGCCGCCGATCATGCAGATGTCTGGCTGCAGCACGCCGACCGGCGCCTTGGCATAGACCGCGAGCTGCTCGGCCGAGCCGAGATCGGCGCCCAGTCCGACCGTGATGCGCGGCAGCGCCGGCTTGGCGAGCAGCGCTTCCGGCGGCCATACCGGATCTTCCAGCCACAGCAGGTCGAGCGCCTGCCAGCGCGCCAGGTTCTTCTGGACATCAGCGAGGGCGTGGGCGTTGTTGCAATCGGCGACGAAGGGCAGGTCCGGCCCGACGACCTTCCTTGCCGCCTCGATGACGTCGAGATCGAACTCGTGGACCTTTATCGCGGCGACTTTTGCGGTCAGCGCCTCGGCAATGCGTGCCGTGACCTTTGCCTTGTCGTTGTAGCGGTCGAGGCTCGCCATCACCGGCACGCGTGTCCGCTCGGCGCCGCCCAGCAGGTCGGAGAGCGAACGGCCGGCAGCCTTGCCGGCGATATCCCACAGCGCCATGTCGATCGCGGCCAGGGCGTTGAGGTTGGTGCCTGAGCGGCCGAACGAGGCGAAGCGAACGCGGGCTTCGACGTTCAGGCGCTCGCGTTGCTCCACCGGCTTGCCGAGGAACAGCGGCCCAATGACATCGCCGATCGCCGCCAAGAGGCTCCGCTGCATGGCCGGCCGCAGGCACAGGCATTCGCCGTAGCCGACGAGGCCCGAGCTTGCGGTCACCTTGCAGAGCACGAGATGCAGCGCCTCGGTGCCGCCCATCGACTTGGGAATCCGCAGGGCGATAGGCTCTATGCGATCGATGATCATGCGCTATCGTGCGCCCTCCGGAAGACGAAAGGAATGCCCTTTGCCACCCTCGATCGACGAAGCCGAACTCGATGCCATCCTGAAGCGGGCCGGGCTCGCCCTGACGCCGGAGCAGGTGAAGGGAATCCTGCCCGGCGCGGCGATCTTCCAACGCCTGATCGAGCGCGTGAACGCGCCGCTGCCGCGCGAGGCCGAGCCTGCTCTTACCTTCGACGTGGAGCAGAAGTGATGTCGATCCTGACCATCGCCGAAGCCGCAAAGCTGATCGCAGCGAAGAAGCTGTCGCCGGTCGAGCTCGCCACGACGCATCTCGACCGCATCGGGCGCCTCGATCCGCAGCTCAACGCGTTCCTGATGGTGACGCAGGACAGGGCGCTGGCCGATGCCAAGGCCGCCGAGGCGCGGCAGATGTCGGGTTCGTTGCGCGGCAAGCTCGACGGCATCCCGATCGCCCACAAGGACATCTACAACACCGCGGGCATCCGCACGACGGCGCATTCCAAGCTTCTGGAGGACAACGTGCCGACGCGCGACGCGCGCACCGTCGCCAAGTGGGCGGAAGCGGGCACGGTGATGCTGGGCAAGCTTTCGACGCACGAGTTCGCCTTCGGCGGACCGTCGTTCGACCTGCCGTGGCCGCCGGCGCGCAACCCCTGGAACCGCGAGCATTTCACGGCGGGCTCGTCGTCGGGTACCGGCGCGGCGGTCGCGGCCGGACTCATCATGGGCGGCACCGGGTCGGACACCGGCGGCTCGATCCGCGGCCCGGCGGCGCTGTGCGGCATCGCCGGCATAAAGCCGACCTATGGGCTGTGCAGCCGGGTCGGCATCCTGCCGCTGGCTTTCTCGCTCGACCATGCCGGGCCGATGGCCTGGACGGCAGAGGACTGCGCGCTGCTGTTGCAGGGCATGGCCGGGCACGATCCCGATGACCCGGCGAGCGCCGACCGCCCGGTGCCGGATTTCACCGCCGAGCTCGGCAAAGGCGCCAAGGGTCTGCGCATCGGCGTGGTCCGCCACTTCTTCGAGACCGACAATCGCGCATCGGATGCCACCCGCGCGGGCATCGACGGGGCGGTGGATTTCTTCCGCAAGGAGGGAGCCGAGGTCCGCGACATCACCCTGTCGCCCATGATCGACTATTTCGCCGTCGGCTGGCTGATCATGATCACCGAGGCCTTCGCCGTGCATGGTCCCTGGCTGCGCGAGCGCTTCACGGATTACAGCGAGATGCTGCGCGACCGCGTGGCGCTGGCGGCGATGCTGACCGGGCCCGACATCGTGCAGGCGACACGCCGCCGCCGCGTGCTGTGCCGGGAGATGGCCGAGGCGATGGCAGATCTCGACGTCATCGTCATGGCTTCGGCGCCCACCGAGGCGCCGCGCCTCGACAACGTGCCCAAGTGGTCGGGCATCGAGAAGCCGTCCTTCACCATGCCGTGCAACGTCACGGGCTTTCCGGCCATCAGCATCTGCACCGGGTTCGGCGAGGGCGGGTTACCGGTGTCCATGCAGCTGGCGGCCAAGCCGTTCACCGAGCCGACGCTGTTCCGCGCTGCCCACGCCTACGAGGCGGCGATGCCGTGGCGGTCGAAGCGGCCGGCGATGGCCGCCTAGGTCTTAGCGGCTTGCTGGTCAGCAGTGCCAAAAGCGCCTTCGCCGCCGGGCTGAGATAGCCGTTGCGGCGATGGATGGCGGTGATCGGGTTCACCGCGCGCAGGGCCGGCACGTCCAGCGCCACCAGCAGGCCCTGGCGCAGCTCGTCGCGCACGCTGCTTTCCGGCACCAGGGCGAGGCCGAAGCCCGCCTGGGCGAGCCGTTTCTGCGCCGTCAGGCTGTCGATCAGGGTGACGTCGGCGTCGTCGAGGCCGGCGCGCACGAGCTGGCGGGAGAGCAGGTGGCCAGAGGAATCGCGCTCGTTGCGCACCGGCGGGAAGCCGATCCAGCGTTCGCCGCTCAGCGCCTTGACGTTGCGCACGCGGCGGCCAGCCAGCGGATGGTCCGCAGCCGCCACCACCAGCATCGCTTCGGCGCCGGCCGCGCGGGTCACGAGATCGGCGCCGTCGGCGAAAAAGTAGCGCAGGCCGAGCGTGACCTCGCCGCGGCGCACCAGGTCGGTCACCTCGGCACTCGAGGCGGTGCGCAGCTCGAGCCGGACGCCGCGGGCGCGCCGGCGGAAACGGCGCAGCGTGTCGACGATGCGCGTGTCGGCGAGCGTGCCCACGAGGGCGAGCGACAGGCTGCCCGACAGGCCCGACTGCAGGTCGCGCACGGCGTCCTGGCCGTCCTTCAGCGCCGCCAGCGCCGCCTCGGCATGTGGGCGGAAGGCGTGGCCCGCCTCGGTGCGTCGGGCCCGACCGCGCAGCCGATCGAACAGGGGCGCGCCCAGCTCCTGCTCCAGCAGGCCGAGCCGCCGGCTGATCGCCGGCTGCGAGCGGTGCAGCCGCGCGCCGGCGCGGGTGAACCCGCCGAGCTCGGCGATGGCGACGAAGGTTTGCAGGCCATCAATGTCCATCGATCCGTTTTCCTGATGCTGATGGCAAATACTATGCATTCGACAGAAGGCTGTCCCTCGTCGATCCTCGGGGCAATCGAAGGAGGCGACCCATGCGGACCCAGGCAGAAAAGACGGCGGCGTTCCGGGCATTGCACCACCGGCCCGGCTGCTTCCTCATTCCCAACCCATGGGATGCGGGAACGGCCAAGATCCTGGCGGGGCTGGGCTACGAGGCGCTGGCGACCACGAGCCTCGGCGTCGCCAACAATCTCGGGCGAGCCGGCGTGACGCGCGAGCAGGTCATCGCCAACGCCCGCGAAATCGTCGAGGCGACCGACCTGCCGGTGAACGCGGACCTGGAGAACTGCTTCGCCCACGAGCCGGCAGCCGCCGCCGAGACCATCCGGCTGGCGGCCGAGGCGGGCCTCGCCGGCGGCTCGATCGAGGACTACTCGAACGATCCCAAGACGCCCATCTACGACTTCGACCTCTCGGTCGAGCGCGTGCGGGCCGCCGTCGCCGTCGCAAAAAGCATGCCGGTGCCCTTCGTGCTGACGGCGCGGGCGGAGAACCTGATCCGCGGCCGCAACGATATGGCCGACACCATCCGCCGCCTGAAGGCCTACTCGGCGGCCGGGGCGGAGGTGCTTTATGCGCCGGGCCTCAGGACCGCGGCCGAGATCCGCGCCGTGGTCGAGGCCATCGACCGGCCGCTGAACGTAGTGACCGGGTGGCTCGAGCCCGGGATCACGGTGGCCGATGTGGCGGCGGCCGGGGCCAAGCGCCTCAGCGTCGGCGGCGCCCTCAACCGGCTGGCTCTCGCCGCCTTTGTCGACGCGGCGCGGGCGATGAAGGAGGAGGGCTCGTTCGCCTGGATGCAACGCATCGCCGACATGGGCCCGCTGCGCAAAATGTTCGCGGCGGCTGACTAGCATCCCGAACCGCTCTACGCTGTACGGGCAGCCTGGATGGACCGGCATGACCCGTATGACGAGAGTGGTAGTTGCGTTGCTGAGCCTCGTGCTCGTGCATTTCCCGCCGTCGGTGCGGGCGGCCGAACCCGTCGACCTGCTGCTGGTGCTGGCGGCGGACGTCTCGCGCAGCGTGACCGAGCCCAAGTTCAAGCTTCAGCGTGAAGGGGTCGCCGCGGCGATCACCCATCCGGAGGTGGTACGGGCCATCGCCTCCGGGCCGAACCGGCGCATCGCGATCTGCTTCGTCGAATGGGCGACGGCGGGCCAGCAGAGCGTCGTGGTCGACTGGACCGTCATCAGCGACGGCGAATCGGCGCGCAGCTTCGGCGGCAAGCTGGTCGAGCTTCCGCGGTCGTTCGTCGGCAGCACCTCGATCAGCCACGCCATCGACTTCGCCGTCGTCCAGCTCGAGCGCGCGCCGTTCAAGGCGGAGCGGCGGGTCATCGACGTCTCCGGCGATGGCACGAACAATTCAGGTCGCCCGGTCAACGACGCCCGCGACGAGGCGACGGCCAAGGGCATCACGATCAACGGCCTGGTCATCCTGACACCGCTCGCCGAATCGTTCCGTCCCGAGCACACCAATCCGCCGGGTGGCCTGGAAAAGTATTTTCAAGACAACGTGATCGGCGGCTTCGGCGCGTTCACCGTCGTTGCCGAAAGCCATGCGGCGTTCGGGCGGGCGCTGACCAAGAAGCTGATCGCCGAGATCGCCGGCTTGCCCCAGCCTCAGCTGGCCGCCGCGGAGGCCGAATGAAAAAGCCGTTCCATCTCGCCTGGTTCCTGAGCCAGGGCTACGGCCCCAAGAGCTGGCGCGGCGACTGGCCGGGCAGCGACATCCAGCGCTGGATGATGCCCGACCTGTTCGTCGACCTGGCGCGCGGCATGGAACGCGCCTGCTTCGACTACATCATCATCGAGGATTCCTCGAACGTGCCCTACACCTACAAGGGCAGCCACGACACCTACCTGCAATATGCCGCGAGCGCGCCCAAGCTCGATCCGGCGGTGCTGGTGCCCTACCTCGCGCAGGCGACCACGCATCTCGGGCTCGTGCCGACGCTCTCGGTGTCGGAATACCCGCCGTACCTCCTGGCGCGCCTGGTCAATTCGCTCGACCATGTCACCGAAGGGCGCATCGGCTGGAACTGCGTCACCGGCAGCAACGACGGCGCGGCGCAGAATTACGGTCACGACAGGCACCGGCCGCACGACGAGCGCTATGACGTGGCCGACGAGTTCGCCGACGTCGTCACCCGTCTGTGGGAGGCCTGGGAGCCCGATGCCGTCGTGCTCGACCGCGAGAAGCCGATGTTCGCCGACGGATCCAAGGTCCATCCCATCAACCACGAGGGAAAGTATTTCCGCTACCGCGGGCCGCTCAACGCGCCGCGCTCGCCGCAGGGCCGCGTGCCGATCTGCCAGGCCGGCGGCTCGCCGCGCGGCCAGCGCTTCGCCTCGCGCTGGGCCGACACCATCATCACCGAGGGCGGGGGCAGCATCGACAGCTTGAAGGCCTATCGCGACCGCGTGCGCCAGCAGGCCGCCGAGTACGGCCGCAACCCCGACGACATAAAGGTGCTGTTCCTGGCCCACCCGATCATCGACGTCAGCATGGAGGCGGCGCGCGAGCGCCAGCGCCTGGAGCAGGCCGAGGCCGAGAAGCATCTCGATCTGCACC
>JAEWIV010000404.1 GCA_023386865.1 Pseudomonadota bacterium | reverse complement strand
CTCCAGGTCGGCGCCGAGCACCACCACGTCCAGACCGCGCCTCCGGGCGGCTTCGGTCGCCGCGTCTAGCGAACGCTGGGGCGTGGCGACCATGACGGTCTCGACCCGAGCCAGCCGCGGATCGCCGGGTTTGGGCGTCTCCTCGACACCGCCATTGGCCCCGTTCTCGAGATGGGCAAGCACGCCAGGCGGCGGGTCGATGCGGTACTTGGCGATCACCGCGAGGGCGTCGGCGAAAGTCGTGCGGTCGGCCACGGTCGGGCCCGACCCGATGACGCCGGGATCGTCGTTGGGGACGTCCGAGATCAGCCATGTCAGCACCCGCGCCGGCTGGGCGGCGATGGCGAGCCGGCCGCCCTTGATCATGGAGAGGTGCTTTCGCACCGTGTTCATCTCGACGATGTTGGCGCCGGACTTCAGCAAGGCGCGGTTGACGTCCTGCTTGTCGGCGAGCGTCAGGCCCGGCGTCGGCAGCGACAGCAACGCCGAGGCGCCTCCCGAGATCAGGCAGAGCACCAGGTCGTCCGCAGTGTGTCCCTGCACGCGCTTGAAGATGCGTTCGGCGGCGGCGCGGCCCTTGTGGTCGGGCACCGGGTGCGCCGCCTCGACGATCTCGATCTTGCGGCAGGGCTCGCCGTAACCGTAGCGGGTCACCACCAGGCCCTCGAGCGGATGCGGCCAGTGATCCTCGACGGCCTTCGCCATGGCCGCACTCGCCTTGCCCGCTCCGATCACGATCGTCCTGCCTTTTGGCGGCTGCAGTTTCGCGATGTAGGGCGCCAGGCAGGTCGCGGGTCGTGCGGCGGCGAGCGCTGCATCGAACAGGTCGCGCAACAGCGCGCGGGCTTCGGCATCTTTCATTCGTGCGATCTTCGCACTATAGGGGCGCGATGCAACAGTTGCTCGGCCAGCTCCTCGTTCCTGGCGATCCGCCGCCGTTTTCCGTTCACAATGAAAAGGGCAAGGCGCCGCTGCTGTTGCTCTGCGACCATGCCAGCAAGAGCGTGCCGAAGGCGCTGGGCGATCTCGGCCTCTCCCAGGCCGAACTGGCGCGCCACATCGGCTGGGACATCGGCGGGCTTGATGTGGCGATCGCGCTGGCCGACGCGCTCGACGCGCCGCTGGTCGCCTCCGGCTACTCGCGGCTGGTGATCGACTGCAATCGCTGGCCGGGTGGCGAAGGCTCGACGCCCGAGGTCAGCGACGGCACGCCCGTTCCGGCGAACAAGGGACTGACGAAAGAGCAGGTCGATGCGCGCGCCGAAGCCTGCTTCTGGCCCTACCATCGCGAGGTCGACCGCCAGCTCGACCGCATGACCGCGGGAAGGGCGAAGGTCGCCCTGCTGGTGATGCACTCGTTCACGCCGCGGATGAACGGCTTCGAGCGGCCCTGGCATGTCGGCGTGCTGTGGAACGACGACGCCCGGCTGCCCGAGCCGCTGCTGGGCGAGCTGCGCCGCGATCCCCGGCTGGTGGTCGGCGACAACGAGCCCTATTCGGCGCGCGCCTCGTACGAGTACACGCTCAACGCCCACGCGCGGGCGCGCGAGCTGCCGCATTGCTCGCTGGAGGTTCGCCAGGACCTCATCGACACGCCCGAAGAAGCACGCGCCTGGGCCCGCAGGCTCGCGCCTGCAATAGCAGCAGCGGTAGCCAGGGCGTTGTCCTGAGCAGGCAACAGCAAAACCCAGCCCGCATCGCAAAATGCCATCGAAATGGGAAATGTCGGCCGTGTCGGGTTGATTGACGTCGACGGCTTGGCCTAACGTGCGGCAACAGCGGGGTACGATGGTGGTCCGGCACGTGATCCCACGCCGCTCGGGAAGGGAGCCAAGATGGGATCGCGCGCCTGCAGCGCCGGTCGGGACCGGCGCTGAATGCCGGCCGACGAACGCGCATACTCGTCTTCAAGCCTGCTGGGTGGCGCCGACCGGATCCTGTCGCACGCCGAGGACGGCCTGAACCTGATCGCCGCTCTCGCGATCTTCTTCCTGATGTTCGTCGGCGTGGCGCAGATCGTCGGCCGCACGATCTTCGACTTCGCGATCTACGGCTACATCGACTGGATGGAGCAGGCTTCGTCGCTGTTCGCGTTCCTGGGGATCGCCTACGCCCAGCGGCTCGGAAGCCACATCGGCATGGACCTCACCATGAACTGGCAGCCGGTAAATCGCTGGAAGGTCGAGCTATTCGGCGTGTCGGTCGCGATCGTGATCATCACCGTGCTGGTCTATGCCAGCTTCACCAACTTCCTGCGGGCCTATTCCATCGGCGATTCGACGATGGACATCAGGCTGCCGACCTGGCCCGCCAAGCTGATGGTGCCGCTGGCGCTTTCCGTGTTGTGGCTGCGCATGGTGCTGCAAATCTGTGGCTACCTGCGCCTGATCGTCCATCCCGACGCCGTTCCTGTCGCGGTTCCCAAGCTCGTCACCCTCGAGACGCAGGTCCAGGACGAAATTGCCGAAGCCCTCGGGCGGGAAGAAGCGCGATGATCGAACTCAGCCCGCTCACCATCGGCTGCGTCGGCGTCGTCACCATGCTGGCCCTGTGCTTCGTCGGCGTGCGCTTCGCCTTCGCCGGCGCCCTCGTCGGCACGGCCGGCCTGGTCTGGCTGATCGGCTGGGATGCCGGCATCCGTACGGCCGGCATCGCGCCCTACACGTCGGGTTCGAACTACACGCTGTCCGTGCTGCCGATGTTCATCCTGATCGGGTATCTGGCCTACTACGCCGGCATCACCCAGAGCGCCTTCGAGGCGGCGCGGCGCTGGTTCGGCTGGCTGCCCGGCGGACTCGCCACGGGAACGGTATTCGCGGTTGCCGGTTTCTCGGCGGTCTCCGGCGCGAGCAGTGCGGCCGCCGCGGTGTTTGCCAAGGTGGCGATCCCCGAGATGCTGAGGGCGAAGTACGACAGGCGCCTGGCGGCAGGCGTCTGCGCAGCCGGCGCCACGCTCGATTCGCTGATCCCGCCCAGCACGCTGCTGGTCGTCTACGGCATCATCACCGAGCAGTCGATCGGCAAGCTTCTGGTGGCCGGCTTCGTGCCCGGTATGGTATCGGCGCTGGTCTATGCGCTGATCATCACGTACCGCTGCTGGCGCAATCCCGAGCTCGGCCCGCGCATCACCGGCTTCAGCTGGCCCCAGCGCGCCGAATCGCTGCCGCCGACGACGCCGATCTTCCTGGTCATCCTGATCATCTTCCTCAGCATGTATTTCGGCTGGGCGACACCCACCGAGGCGGGCGCGCTGGGTGCTTTCGCGGTATTCGCCTTTGCGCTCAAGAACGGCATCAAGCGCGGCGAGCTGCGCCAGTGTCTGCTCGACTCGGCGCGGCTCACGGTGATGATCTTCACCGTGATCTGGGGTGTGTTGATCTTCGTGCGCTTCCTCGGCTTCTCGGGCATGCCGGAGGAGGTGTCGCGCTGGGTCACCGAGCTCGCCCTGCCGCCGCTCGCCATCCTGCTCGCGATCTATCTGCTCTATTTCGTGCTGGGCACGGTGCTCGAGGGCATCGGCATGTTCCTGCTGACCCTGCCGGTGGTCTTCCCCGTGATCTCGGGGCTGGGCTACGACCCGATCTGGTTCGGCATCGTGCTGGTCAAGCTCTCCGGCATCGCCTCGTTGTCGCCGCCGGTCGGCTTGGTGGTGTTCGTGGTGAACGGGGTGCGACCCGATATTCCCGTGCGCGACATCTTCAAGGGCATCTGGCCGTTCATCTTCGCCGACATCGTCACTTTGGGCGTGCTGACCGCGTTCCCCGAGATCGTCACCTTCATCGTCGAAAGTACAGACTGAGTAAGGGAGGAGTCGTCATGAAACGTGGGTTGCTGTTGTCTGTCGGCTTGAGCTTCGGCGTGCTGGCCGGGGCTCCGGCCGAAGCCGCCGACAAGGTCACCTGGAACTGGGCGCTGTACGGGCCGCCAAGGGCCGTCACCGTCACGTTCGAACACCTCGCCAAGGTCGCCAAGGAGAAGAGCGGCGGCAACTTCATCATCAATCTCAAGTACAACGAGCAACTCGGGGAGGCGAAGGACTTCCTGGACGGCATCAAGGTCGATGCCTTCCAGGGCGCGTTCGTCGCCTATTCCTATGCGCCGGCAAAGACGCCGTTGCAGGGCGTGCTCGACATGCCGTTTCTGCCGATTCCCGACCTGGTCATGCAGGAGAAGGTGCAGGACGGATACCAGGCCTGGAAGCCCGTGGCGGAAGAGCTGTCGAGATGGAACGGCATGCACTTCATGACCGTCCTGCTGCCGCAGTACGAGTTCATGGGATCCGGCAAGCCGCCGCGCAACCTCGAGGACTGGAAGGGCATGCGGGTGCGTGCCCTCGGTGGCCTCGGCGAGGCCATGAAGCTCCTGGGCGCGGTTCCGGTGTCGGTGTCGGCGCCCGAAGTCTACACCGCGCTCGAGCGCGGCATGTTCCAGGCGGCATCGTTCCCCTTCGCCTACAGCTTCACGGCCTACAAGCTGCAGGAAGTATCGAAGTGGTACACGCTCGGCATGCAACTCGGCGTCGTGCACAATTCGATCGTGCTCAGCCAGACGGCATGGAAGGCCCTGCCCGACGAGTACAAGAAGATACTCGAGGAAGCGAGGCCCGAGGCCTATCGCCTGCAGCGCGAGGCCTACGCCGAAGCAGACAAGAAGTCGATCCCGCTGTTCGAGAAGCGCAAGCTCGAGGTCGTCAAGGTCACGCCCGACATGCGCGAGAAGCTGATCGCGACCGCCGGGCGGCCGGTATGGAATCAATGGGTGGCGGACAACGAAAAGAAGGGCCTGCCCGGCAAGGAGGCGATGGAAAAGGTGCTTTCGCTGGCGAAATCGCCCACCAATTGAACCGGCGCTCGGGATGACGGCACCGCCGGGATCGCCGCGCGAGCGGCCGGTCGATCCCGGCCGAGGCTGTGGACAACTTCAGGATCGCCAGCGGTGCCGCGGCGGTCCTCGCCGCAACCGTTCGGGCGTCAAATGCTGGCGTGCCCCCCAAGCGGTTGCGTGGTGAGGGGCTCCAAGGCATAGGCTCCGTGACAAACGACACAGACGACACAATTTTCGCGACGCACGATACGGCCGAGATACCCATCAGGAGTATGGCAACTCCTGGTGGTCGAGAGCGTTAAGATTTTCCGCCTCGTCGGCATACTGGTGCATCGATGGTTCATCTGATCGGCCGTTCCCTGACGCTCCTCGCTGGCTTGACCGGCATCGCCGGTCCCGCGCTGGCTGGCGCCGCCGGCTGGGCGCTGGAAGCGAACGTGCGTCACCCGAGCTATGCCGTGGCCGAACCCACCAGCACCGATCTCAACATCGACAGCATCGTCCTGTCTTGCGAGCAGGGACCGGACCGACGCGGCGTGCAGCTCAGGCTCTATCTGACCGGCACGGGCCCGCTCGCGCCCCGGGCGGCTTCGGCGGCCCTCAAGGCCGATCCGCGCGTCGAGCTTGCCGTCGACAGGGTGACCCAGAACGCCGACCTCCTGTTCGCCGACGATTTCGTCGTGGTGGCCGACACGGCCGACGGCACGATGCCGCTTCTGTCAGACGCCTTCCTCGACCGGTTGCAGGCGGGCCGCCGGCTGGAGCTGCGGTTCGACCTCCTTCAGGAGCCGAACGGGGAGGCGCCGGCGTTCGACAGCAGCGCCGTCGTCGACCTGCAGGCAGGTCCCGGCGGCCGCGCCGTGACGGTCGTCAGGCGCTGCGCCGACGAGCCGGCGCAGCATTTGGCGGAAACGCCGCGCGGGCGCTAGCCGGGCTGCTGATCGGGCCATAGCCCGGCTCTGCTCAGGCGGTCGCCGCTGGACTATGCCGCGCACCGAGCCCATATCCCTGGCAGCATTCCAGTCTGCGTTCCGCAGGAGACCGCCATGGACGACAAGACCCGTACCGAACTCGAGGCCGCCGCTTTTCGCCGCCTGGTCGCGCACCTTCAGGAGCGCACCGATGTCCAGAACATCGACCTGATGAACCTGGCCGGCTTCTGCCGCAACTGCCTGTCGCGCTGGTACCGCGAGGAGGCGGGCAAGCAGGGGATCGAGATCCCCGATCCGAAGGCGCGCGAGGTGGTCTACGGCATGCCGTACGACCAGTGGAAGGCCAAGCATCAGAAGGAAGCCTCGGGCGACCAGAAGCAGGCCTTCGACAAGGCGCAGCACAAGCACGGGTGATGCCGGTGCCGGTGTTCCCGCCGGCACACCGCCTCGCGCGGGCAAAGGATTCCCCGTTATCCCCGTCATTCATCGCGGAAGCGTCATTGAGCCGAGAGGCCCGACGCTCCTATGGTCCGGCCGACGCGATCAAGGAGTATTGGACATGCCCGACGGCAGCGCCGTTTCGAAGAAGACCAAGGCCGGGCCGATCTCGGCCGACCGCCTGAAGAGCTTCGTGGAGCGCATCGAGAAGCTCGAGGAGGAGCGCAAGGCGATCGGCGGCGATATCCGCGACGTCTATAGTGAGGCCAAGGGCGTGGGCTACGACATCAAGACCATGCGAAAGATCGTTTCGCTGCGCCAGATGGATGCCGCCGACCGCGCCGAGCAGGAAACGCTGCTCGACACCTACAAGCACGCGTTGGGGATGACCTGACCGAGCACGACGAAGACTTGATTCCATCTGCACGGTGCATGCTCTAGGCTGCCTTCTGGCAACGCTCCAATGAAGCGAGCGGGCCAGGAGGGACGCCATGCCGAACACCGCCGTCAAGGGCCTTTGCGTCGCGTTGAGTCTTGCTGCCGCGCCGGCGTGGGCGCAGATCGCCGTTTCGTCGAACGACCACAAGGTCAAGCAGGAGAACGGCGTCACCAGCAACGCCGACAATCCGACGCCGGACTCGATCACCATCCTCGATCTCGGCCAGTCGCCGGTGAAGGTGCTGGGCACCGTCAACAACGTGCCGGGCAGCGTCGTCGGCCCGCCGACCTCGGTTGCCATCACGCCTGACGAATCGGTGGCCCTCGTCGCGGCTTCGACCCAGATCGATCCCGCCGACAAGACCAAGACCAAGCCCGACACCAAGGTGAGCGTCGTCGACCTTAAGGGCCAGAAGGTCCTGGACACCATCAACACCGGCGCCGGCGCGGCCGGCATCTCGCTGACCAAGGACGGCAAGCGCGCCTACGTCGCCAACCGCATGGCCGGATCGGTCTCGATCCTGGCGATCGACGGCAACAAGGTGAGCCTGGTCAAGACCATCGACCTTGTGCCGGCGACAGCGCTCCTGAGCCACGTTGCCGTGTCACCCGACGGCGCCACCGGCGTCGCCACCCGCAACGGCGATGCCAAGGTCGCGGTGGTCAAGCTCGGCCCCGATTCGATCAGCGAGAAGGCCACGCTCGACGTGGCGCCCAGGCCCTACGCGGTGTCCATCACGCCCGACGGCAAGTACGCCGTCGTGGCGAGTCTCGGCGATCCCAAGGCCAACGGCATGTTCACCGTCATCGACATCTCCAGCGATCAGCCCAAGATCGTCGGCACGGCCGACATTGGCCACGAGAATCTCGAGGGCGCCATGATGTCGAACGACGGCAAGTGGGTCGCGGGCGTGGCGCATGCCGGCTCGACCCGGCCCAAGGACGCACCGCAGTTCAAGCCCAACGGCATGGTCGTGCTCTACAAGCTCGACGACGGCAAGCTCACCAAGACCAGCGAGGCGCCGATCGGGGCATGGTCGCAAGGCGCTTCCTTCTCCAAGGACGGCAAGACCGTGGCGGTGCAGAACATGATCCAGAAGAACATCCAGGTATTCAAGAACGAGGACGGCAAGCTCACCGACACCGGCCAGAAGATAGAGGTCGGCGGCGGCGCTGCCGCGATCCGCGCCTCGACCGATCGATAAGGACCAATGATGAAGCGGCGTACGCTTATCCTCGCGTCGCTCGCCGCGTCAGCGGCGGGCGGGGCGGGGGCTCAACAGACTTTTCCGTCACAGCCGGTCAAGGTCGTGGTCCCTTTTCCGCCCGGCGGCGGCACCGATGCGCTGGCGCGCGCCATCCAGGAGCCGATGCAGAAGGCGCTGGGCCAGACGGTCATCATCGACAACAAGGGCGGCGCCGGCGGCAACCTCGCCCACGACTTCGTGGCCAAGCAGCCGCCCGACGGCCATACCGTGCTGTTCAGCAGCAACAACCAGATGCTCTACCCGTTCCTGGTCGCCAAGCTCGGCTACGATCCGGCGGCCTTCGTGCCGATCGGCTTCGTCGCCAAGCAGGAATCGGTGTTCGTCGGCAGCGCCGATGCGCCGTGGGCCGACTTGGCGGCAATCACCGAGGCGGCGCGCAAGGCGCCGGGCGAGGTGCAGTACGGCACCGCTGGCGTCAGCACGCCGATGCACCTGTCGGCCGAGCGCTACGCCATCCTGAACAAGATCAAGCTGACGCACGTGCCGTTTCGTGGCACCGGCCCGCTGGTCACTGACCTTCTGGGCGGTCACATCAAGCTCGGCATGTCGAGCCTGACCAGCGTGCTGCAGCACATCCAGAGCGGCAAGCTGAAAGCCTACGGGCTGGCGGCGCCTGAGCGCGCGGCCGCGGCGCCCGACATCAAGACTTTCGCCGAGCTGGGCGCGGGCGATGTCGACGGCACGATCGTCTACACGCTGATCGCGCCGCCCGGCACGCCGGCGCCGGTCGTCGCCAAGCTGAACGAGGCGCTGAACGCCGCCGTGTCGACGCCGGAGATGAAGGAGGAGCTGCGCAAGCGCGGCTTCGTCGCCATGGGCGGTACGCCGCAGGAACTCGCGAAGTGGCTGACGGTGCAGGCCGGCATCTGGGGCCCGGTGCTGCAGGCGGCCGGGATCAAGCCGGAGTAGTCGGAGCGCGGACCTCCAGGTCCGCCTCATGTCTGTCGTCTTCGGCGTAGCGAAGGACCTCATCGCCGCTGGCCAACGGAATGAGATCCTTCGCTACGCTCAGGATGACAGAGGCGTACCTCCAGGTCCGCGCTCCAGTCAGAACCAGATGTTCATCGGCAGGCCGCGGCTGTCGCGCAGCTTTGCGGGACCGAGGCGTGTTGCCTTCTTCTCCGTGATCAGCAGCGCGGTGCGGCAGACGGCGATGGCATCGAGAATGTCGTCGCGGGCCGCTCCCGGCAGGCGATCGACAGGGCAGGCAAAGCCGTGCTTGGCCAGCAGGGCACAGCGTTCGGCATAGCCATCGGGCTTGCGCTTGCGGCTCAGCACCGGCTTGCCGCCGTTCATGCGCGCAAAGGCAAGCTCGGGATGAGCCTCGTAGACGATGCGCTTGAGCTTTGGCCGTGAGCACAAGAGCTCATCGACCTCGTTCATCTTTTTGAACAGGTGGAAGGTCTGCTGGTTGATGCCGACGCCCATCGTCTTGCTGAGCGCATTGGCCTCGGCGTGCGTCGTGCAGGCCAGCGCCGGCCGGCAAGGCGTCGGGAAGACCGAGCTCGCCTTGCCCGGCATCAGCTTGCGCGCCTCGACCTCGCACTGGCGCGGCGGGCGCGGGTGGTCGACGAAGCCGATCGGCATGTCGACCGCCAGAATGGAAAGACCCTCGCAGGCTTCTGCGAGGGTCTTCACGACCTGTGTGTCGAGGACGCCCTTGGCGTCGCGCCGGCAGACCACCCAGCCGGTGCGACAGCCGTCGGCGCCGCCGATCATGCTCGACGCCGCGTCAGAGGGCTGCGAGCGCCTTGTTCAAGGTCGCGCTCGGCCGCATCGCCGCCGAGGTCTTGGCCTGGTCGGGCTGATAGTAGCCGCCAGTATCCACCGGCTTGCCCTGCGCGGCGATCAGCTCGGCGTCGATCTTGGCCTCGTTCTCCTCCAGCGTCTTCGCCAGCGGCTTGAAGCGGGCCGACAGGGCCGTGCTGTTGTCGCGTCGGGCCAGCGCCTGTGCCCAGTACAGTGCCAAATAGAAGTGGCTGCCACGATTATCGATTTCGCCGACCTTGCGTGCCGGCGACCGGTTGTTCTCGAGGATCTTGCCGTTGGCCTCGTCGAGCGTTTCGGCCAGGACCTTCACCTCCTCATTCCCTGTCCGCTGGGCCAGGTGTTCCAGCGAAGCGCCGAGCGCCAGGAACTCGCCCAGCGAATCCCAGCGCAAATACCCTTCGTGCTGGAACTGCTCGACGTGCTTGGGCGCCGAGCCGCCGGCGCCGGTCTCGAACAGCCCGCCGCCCGCCAGCAGCGGCACGATCGACAGCATCTTGGCCGAGGTGCCGAGTTCCATGATCGGAAAGAGGTCGGTCAGATAGTCGCGGAGCACGTTGCCGGTCACGGAGATGGTGTCCTGCCCCTTGCGGATGCGATCGAGCGAGAACTTCATGGCTTCGACCGGCGCCAGGATTCGGATGTCGAGGCCCTTGGTGTCCTCGTCCTTGAGGTACTTCTCGACCTTGGCGATCAGTTGGGCGTCGTGCGCGCGCTTGGCGTCGAGCCAGAACACCGCCGGAGTGTTGCTCAGGCGCGCGCGACGCACCCCGAGCTTGACCCAGTCCCGGATCGGCTCGTCCTTCACCTGGCACATGCGGAAGATGTCGCCGGTCTCGACCTTCTGCGACATCAGGACCGTGCCGTCCTCGGCGACCACGCGCACCGTTCCGGCGCTGGCGACCTCGAACGTCTTGTCGTGCGAGCCGTACTCCTCGGCCTGCTGCGCCATCAATCCGACGTTCGGCACCGATCCCATCGTCCGCGGGTCGAAGGCGCCGTGCTCCTTGCAGTCGTCGATGACAGCCTGGTACAGCGTCGAGTAGCAACGGTCGGGGATCGCGGCGATGACGTCGTGCAGCTTGCCGTCAGGCCCCCACATCTTGCCCGATTCGCGGATCATCGCCGGCATCGACGCATCGATGATGACGTCGCTCGGCACGTGGAGATTGGTGATCCCCTTGTCGGAATTGACCATGGCGAGGGCCGGCCGCTTCGCATACTCGGCCTTGATGTCGGCCTTGATGGCGGCCTTCTCGGCCTCCGGCAGCGTCTCGATGCGGGTCAGCATGTCGGCCATGCCGGTATCGGGATCGACGCCGAGGCGCTTCAACGTCTCGCCGTGCTTCTTGAACACGTCGGCAAAGAACACCGAAACGCAATGGCCGAACAGGATGGGATCTGAGATCTTCATCATGGTCGTCTTGACGTGCAGCGAGAACAGGATGCCGTCCTTCTTCGCGGCGTCGATCTGCTCGGCGAAGAAGGCGTTCAATGCCTTGGCGTTCATCACCGAGCAATCGATGACCTCGCCGGCCTTGATCGGCACCTTCGGCTTCAGCACCGTGGTCGCCCCGTCGCTGGCGACCAGTTCGATACGGGCGCTGGTCGGTGCCGCCACGGTCGTCGCGACCTCCGAACCGTAGAAGTCGTTGCCCGACATGTGCGCCACGCGCGTCTTCGAGTCCTTGGTCCAGGGGCCCATCTTGTGCGGATGCTTGCGCGCGTACTGCTTCACGGCGCCGGCGGCGCGACGATCGGAATTGCCCTCGCGCAGCACCGGATTGACGGCGCTGCCAAGCACCTTGCCGTAGCGGGCGCGAATTTCCTTGTCCGCCGGCGTCGCATCGCTGTCCGGATAGTTCGGGACGTCGTAGCCCTTGCTCTGCAGCTCCTTGATCGCGGCCTTCAGCTGCGGGATCGAGGCGGAGATGTTGGGCAGCTTGATGATGTTGGCCTCGGGGCGCGTCGCAAGCTTGCCGAGCTCGGCGAGCTCGTCGTTGATCCTCTGCTCGGGCTTCAGCTTGTCGGGGAAGTTGGCGATGATGCGGCCGGTCAGCGAAATGTCCTTCAGCTTCATCTTCACGCCGGCCGTCCCGACGAAGGCCTCGACGATCGGCAGCAGGGAGAACGTGGCAAGCCCGGGCGCCTCATCAACCTTCGTCCAGACGATTTCGAGATCTGACATACTTGCACCTCCGTGCGCCGCTTTCGTTTCGGCCGGTTTGATCTATTGCTGAATATGGGCGTCTTGTTGCACCGCCGCGAGGCAAAGGCAATCTCCGGCACGACGCCGTCGTCAGGACAGCTGCAAGGCGCTCGCCGGCACGACCGACCCTCGAGAAGAGGGCAGGACGATCGGCACGCCTCAGACGCGGTCCAGCCGCGGTTCCGGGCCGGCTTCCCGCGGCATGGCGGCAATCGCCGGCAGGAGCTCCTCGAGGTCGCGCACGAAAGCCAGGTGATCGAGATGGCGCTGGTCAGCGAAACCGCCTTCCACGACCGACCTCAGCAAGGCTGCGAGCGGGCTCCAGTAGCCGTCCTGATCGACGATCACGATCGGCTTGGTATGCAGGCCGAGCGTGCGCCAGGACAGAACCTCGAACAGTTCCTCCAGCGTGCCGATTCCGCCGGGCAGGACCACGAAGGCGTCGGAGCGCTCGAACATCTGCAACTTGCGCTCATGCATGGTCTCCACGACCACGGTCTCGGTGAGCGCCGGATGGCCGGCCTCGCGCTGCAGCAGGAAGCGCGGAATGACGCCGACCACGCGACCAGCCCCCTTGAGGGCGGCGTTTGCCACCAACCCCATCAGGCCGACCCCACCACCGCCATAAACCAGGGCTATACTTTCACGGGCCAGAAGCTCGCCCAGCCGTCTGGCGACCTCTGAGCCGGAGGGAGCGGTGCCGAAGCGGGAGCCACAGAAGACGCAGACGGAGGAGAGGGCGGGTTTCATTTTTCTACACGGGCCGGGAAGGGAGGGGTCTATTTACAGACGATCCGACGTCTTTCCGGACCGAAACGACATGGTATCATTTTGTCCAGCAAGGTCGCGACGCCAATGGGGGCGGGTAGTCGCACCGTCGGGAGGGTGATGTCACGCACGGTGATCTGGCTCGTGGTTGGTGGCGCGATCGTGATCGCGGCCGGCCTGGGTGTGGCGTGGCGGGTCAGGCTGAGCGAGCAGGCCGTCCTCGATAGGGCGACCGATGCCACCGCCCCCTTGCCCAACAGTGCGCCATCCACGGCGTCGAGCGCACCGCCGCCACCAGCTTCTGCTTCGCCGGTTGCGCCGGCAGCGCCCGCGCCTGCCCCCGCACCTGCGCAGCCGACCGTTGCCGTGCCTACTTTCGATATCGCCCGGATTTCGCCGGACGGTCGCGCGGTCATCGCCGGGCGCGCCAACCCGGGGGCAAAGGTCGTGCTGTTGGATGGCGGCAGGGAGATCGCGCGCGGCGTGGCCGATGCGCGCGGCGAATGGGTGATCATCGCCCAGGATCCCCCGCTCGGCACCGGCCAGCACGAACTCCGCATCGTTCAGCACATCGAGGGGCGGGCTCCCGTCACGTCGGAGCAGGTGGTCGTCGCCGTCGTGCCGCAAGCGCGCGACGCCGCGCCAGGGCAGCCGGGTCCGGCGAGCCAGCCGCCACGCGACGAGACGCTGGTGATGATCGCGCCGCCTGGCGGCGGGCCGGCGAAGCTCGTGCAGGCACCGTCCGCCGCCGGTGTGCCGCGATCGGGCGACCTGGCGATGTCGACGCTCGACTATGACGATTCCGGCCACGTGACCGTCACCGGACAAGCGACGCCCGGCGTCGTGGTGCGGGTCTATATCGACGACAGTCTCGCTGCCGAGGGAGCCGCCGGTTCCGACGGCCGATGGAAGCTGGTGCCCGCCGCACCTGTCGGCCCCGGCAAGCACACGCTGCGCCTCGACCGCCTGGCCAGCGACGGCAAGCCGGTGGCGCGCCTGGAATTGCCGTTCGAACGCGTCATGGTGCCGCCCGGCACCAAGGACACGCGTCGCCTGATCGTGGTGCGTGGCGACAACCTGTGGAACATCGCGCGCGCTCACTACGGCACGGGCTTCCATCACACCGTGATCTATGGGGCCAACAAGGAGCAGATCGTCAACCCCGACCTGATCTATCCTGGCCAAGTCTTCAGCCTGCCCAAGGTCAACTGAGACCACGGCAACAGAGAACCTTCATGCTCGCGAACTTCTTCGTGCCGATCCTCGACGACGGCTGGCGCTTCATCGCGATCTTCGCGGCGGTCACTTTCCTCGCGGCGCTGACCGGCGCGGCGTGGCTGTTCTGGCCGTTGTTCGTGCTGACGCTATGGTCGATCTACTTTTTCCGCGATCCCTCGCGCGGCGTGCCGCAGGACGACGACTTGCTGGTGGCGCCTGCCGATGGGCTTGTGCAGATGGTGGTCGAGGCCGTGCCGCCGGCGGAGCTGGGCTTGGGAGACCGGCCGTTGACGCGGGTCTCGATCTTCCTCAGCGTGTTCGACGTCCACATCAACCGTACGCCCTGCGCGGGAACCGTCGACGTCGTCTCCTACCGGCCGGGCAAGTATCTCAATGCCGCAGCCGACAAGGCGAGCGAGGACAACGAGCGCATGGCGATCGCGCTCAAGCGTGCCGATGGCCGCACGATCGGCTGCGTGCAGATCGCCGGCTGGGTGGCGCGTCGGATTGTCTGCTACATAAAGCCCGGCCAGGCCGTGCAGGCCGGCGAGCGCTTCGGCCATATCCGATTCGGCAGCCGAACGGATCTTTACCTGCCCCCCGGCGCGCGTCTGCTGGTGGCGGCCGGCCAGCGCATGATCGGCGGTGAAACGGTGATCGCCGAACTCGACCCGGTGAAGGCGGAACCTCGGCGGGTGGTCGAGTTTTAGTATAATTGGCAGGACAAACAGGGAGCTCGCGATGGACAGCGACTTTCGCACCCGCCGCGGCCGGTTGCGCGGCTTTTCGATCAACCGGCTGATTCCCAACGTGCTCACCCTGGCGGCGCTGTGCGCTGGCCTGACGGCAATCCGCTACGGCCTGCAGGGACAGATGGAGCGCGCCGTCATCGCCATCATGGTGGCGGCGGTGCTCGACGCTCTCGATGGTCGCGTCGCGCGGCGGCTCGGTGTCACCAGCCGTTTCGGTGCGGAGCTCGATTCGCTTTCCGACTTCCTGTGCTTCGGCGTGACCCCGGCGCTGGTCCTCTACATGTCGTCGCTGACGGAGGGCGGCGCGCTGGGATGGATCGTCACCCTGATGTTCCCGATGTGCTCGGCGCTGCGCCTCGCGCGGTTCAACACGGCACTTGTTTCCGACACCCCGCCGCCGACCTGGACCGGCTCGTATTTCACTGGCGTGCCGGCGCCCGCCGGCGCGTTGCTGGCGCTGATTCCGCTGATGGTGAGCTTCGCGCTCGGCGAAACCTGGCCACGCCATCCCCTGATCGTCGGTCCCGTGCTGGTGCTGGTCGGCGGCCTGATGGTGAGCCGGCTGCCGACTTTTTCGTTCAAGAAGGGCAGGGTGCCGCGCCATCTCGTGCTGCCGGCGCTGCTCGGTGCGGCGCTGGTGATGGGCGTGATCGCAAGCTCGCCATGGATCGGGCTGTCGCTGCTCGGCATGGTTTATGTCTCGCTCATTCCCTTTAGCTGGCTGAGCTACCAGCGGCAGGCCCGACAGGATCGCGAGAGCGCAGGGGCGCAGGTAGTGAGTCTGCGCACGATCGATCCAGCAACGCCGCGCGAGTGATCGCAAGAGGCGATGCTCGATCCTCTTATGAGGCGATGGATCGGTCCATCGCTCGACCGGGCCGGCGCTTGGCTCGCCCGGCGCGGCATGTCGGCCAATGCCTTCAGCATTGCCGGGCTTGGTGTCGGGCTTGCCACCATACCGCTGCTGGCGTGGGAGCGGTACGACGCGGCGCTTGTGGTGATCCTGGTCAATCGGGTGTGCGACGGACTGGACGGCGCAATCGCCCGCCACAAAGGCGCGACGCCGTTCGGCGGCTACCTCGACATCATGTGCGACATGGGGTTCTACGCTGCCGTGCCGCTGGGTTTTGCCCTGGCCCGCCCGGAAAATGCCCCGTGGGCGGCGCTGCTCCTGGCATCTTTCGTGTGCACGGCATCGTCGTTCCTCGGCCGGGCCGTCCTCGCGGCGCAACGCGGCGAGCCGGACGACGGGGCGCGCGGCCGCAAATCCTTTTTCAACGCTGCCGGCCTGATCGAAGGGACGGAGACCATCGTGGCCTTCGCGCTGTTCTGCTTTTTTCCGGCAATGTTCGCCTGGCTCGCCGGCGCCTTTGCCGGCCTTTGCTTCTGGACGGCCGCCGGCAGGGTGGTTTCCGCTCTTAAATTTGAACAAAAAGATAATTAATTCAGATAATTATATGCCTTAGTTCACGTAGTTCTTGACGCAAGATTCAGCATTGGGTAGGTTTCTTCTCGCAACGGCTCCAGCAGAGGGCTGGGCTCCCCCTTCTACAGAGAAATTAATGCTGTCCTTCCTTCGTCGTGTAATGAAGAACAATCAAGGCGCCACGGTCGTCGAGTGCACGCTCATCGCTTCTTTGATTGCCGTGGCGGCAATTGCGTCAATGCGTTCCGTTGGCACCAAGGTGTCCAGCGTGTTGGGAGCCGTCGGACCGGCGATCAATTAGACGGTCGTCCAGCGACGAACTAGCCGGCGGCCCAGCAAATGGGCCGCCGTTTGTTTTGAGCCGCTATTAGCGGTATCTATTTCGATTTTTCCATTTGAAAAGAATGCGTTACGGCCTTGACTTGAGGTGATACTGAAAATATCCTGTGTAACGATTTTATTTGCTGTCCTTTGTTTGTTCATTCGTTTGGAACTTAGTTCGTCGAATCTATTTCGGGGTCGTGCGTTACGACCTCCTCCAGACGGGTCTAAGGGCAGCGGCACGATTGGGTATCGGATGTCGCTGTTTGCCTCTCTACAGATCGCCTGCCTGATCGCATTCACGCTGCTCCTGCTTGGCGCGGCTTGGCAGGACTGGCGCACCATGCACATCGCCGACGCGATCTCGCTCGGGATCATCGCGACCTTCGTCGTTTGGGCAATCGCGGGCTTCGTCCTCGGCACCTTCTCGTTGGCCGATCTCGCGCTGGCGCTGGTCTGTGCGGCGGGGATGTTCGGCTTGGGCACGCTGGCCTTCGCCATCGGCGCCATGGGCGGCGGCGACGTCAAGCTCGCGGCCGCCGTCGCCTTGTTTGCCGGGCCGGCCCTGATCCTCGACTTCGTCATGGTGACCGCCGTGGTCGGAGGTCTCCTTGCCTTGGCGATCCTGGCCGGCGCGCCGATCGGTCAAGTTGCGCCGACGGGCGATGGCACGGTGCGGGCGCGCCTGCGCGGCAACCTTCCTTACGGCCCGGCGATCGCCGGGGGCGGCCTGTGGGTCGCCCTCGCACTCGCCGTGGCGTGACGCAAACAGGGGAGCGTCGTGAACAGCAAGCGCATTGTCTTCCTGCTGCTCGCAGTGATCGTCGCCGGCACCACGGCCTTCGTCGCACGCGCCTGGCTGCAGGCCGAGCGGGCGGCGATCGCCGCCCAGATTGCCGCGCCCAAGCCGGTCGCCGCTCCTGCGGTGCAAGTGCTGGTGGCGCGCAATGCGTTGCGCACGGGCCAGCTCATCAAGCCGGAGGATCTGCGCTGGCAGGCGTGGCCACAGGGCGCGCTGCCGCAGACCTACATCATCGAAGGCAAGCGGCCGCTCTCGGACTTTGTCGGCGCCGTCGCCCGCACCTCGTTGCGCGTCGGCCAGCCGATCGTCGAGACCGACATCGTGATGCCTGGCTCGCGCGGCTTCCTCGCCGCGGTGCTGCGGCCTGGCCTGCGCGCCGTCAGCGTGCCGGCGTCGGCGACCTCCGCGGTATCCGGCTTCATCTATGCCGGCGATCGCGTCGACGTGCTGTTGACCCACAGGCTGAACGGACCGGACGGCCAGCATTCCGCCACCGAGACGATCCTGCGCAACGCCCGCGTCATCGCCATGGACCAGAAGCTCGACTTCGCGCCGGGCGACAAGCCGGAGGTCGGCAAGACCGCCACGCTCGAGCTGACGTCCAAGCAGACCGAGATCGTCACTCTCGCGGTGAAGATGGGCGACCTGTCGCTCGTCTTGCGCAGCCTCCAGGACGAGGAGGAACGCGACGAGGGCAACAGCGACGACGCCACGGCCGAACTCGGCCAGAGCTACACCCATGACACCCAGGTCAGCCGGCTGATCAAGGAGCCGGCGCCGCCCAAACCGCCCGAAGCCAAGCCGGCGATCTTCGTCCTGCGCGGCGCCGGACGCACCAAGCTCGAACTCGACGGCAGCACGTCACCCGACGGGTTGCCGCCGCAGGGAGAGTCCGAGAAGCCCAACGCTCCAAAGGGCACCAACTTCACCCGTACTTACCCAAGCGTGTCGCAATGACCCCCTCATTCGCACAGATCATGCCGGCGGCCTGGCGCCGTGCCGGTTCGTCGGCGGCGCTCGTCGCGTCGCTGGTATTCGCATTGCAGCCGTCGCTGCTGCTGGCGCAGGTCCAGATGAACGACCCCGACCGGGTCCAGACCAAGCCCAAGGCGCCGCCGCCCGCCAAGAAGGCGGTGTCGCGCAAGACCGCGACCGACAACGTCTCCGACGACCTCAATCGCCGTGAAGCCGAGCGCGCCGCGTCCGTCGTGCGTTCGCTGAGCGCACCCGCCGCCCTGGCCGCCCCGACCGCTGCCGCGCTGCCGACGCCGATCGAAGCCAAGCCTGCCGCCGTCGCGCCGGCGGTCAAGGACACGACAGCAGCTCCGGTGGATTCCCTGCCGCCGACCGTCGCCACGATCCCGCCACGCGCGCCGATCGCCCGCGCCGCGTTGACCCCGACCATCGATGTCAACCAGTCCGATGTCGTCGCCGCTCCGCCATCGGCCGCCGACCGATCCCAGCCGGTATCGCCTCCACCGCAGTTCGCTCAGGCGCCGGCGCCTCAGCCCGCGCCCGCGCCGGTACCGATCCAGCCGCCGGCCGCGGCACCGCCCAGCCAGCCGGCGGTGACCGGCGCGACCGGCCGGCCGTTCGCCCAGAGCCAGATCGTGCCGACCGAGGCGCCGACTCTCACCCTCGAGGTCAACAAGGGCACGGCGCTGAAGCTGCCGGGCCCGGCCTCCACGGTATTCGTGGCCGCGCCCGACATCGCCGACGTGCAGGTCCGTTCGCCCAGCATGGTCTATGTGTTCGCCAAGAAGCCGGGCGACACCGTCCTCTACGCCGTCGACGCGCAGGATCGCGTGCTGCTCAACACCATCGTGCGCGTGACCTCGCCGCTCAGCCGCATCAAGGGCACGCTCGATCAGATCCATCCCAACAACGGCGTCAACTTCGACAACCAGGGCGAGACGATCGTGCTCACCGGCACGGTGCGCTCGACCGCTGTCGCCGAGGACGCGCGCCGGCTCGCCGTGCAGCAGGTCAACGGCAACCCCAACAAGGTGATCAGCAACATCCGCGTCGACGCCCCGACCCAGGTGCAGCTGCGCGTCAAGGTCGCCGAGGTCAAGCGCGACGCCCTGAAGCGCGTCGGCATCAACTGGCAGAACATCAACAACATCGCCCTGTTCGGCACCGGCAATTTCCTGGCGGGTTTCGCCGTCCGCACGACCTCGCAGATCGGTGGCGCGGTCTCGACCGGCGCCCTGCAGTTCGCGACCCGCGACGGCAGCCTGAACACCGTCGTCGACTTCCTGGCGACCCAGAACCAGGCGACCATCCTGGCCGAGCCCAACCTGATCGCCATGTCCGGCGAGACGGCCAGCTTCCTGGCAGGCGGCGAGGTACCCCTGATCGTGCCCCAGAGCGGCACGGCCGCGGGCACGGTCACCATCCAGTACAAGCAGGTCGGCGTCAGCCTCGCCTTCACGCCGACCATCATCGGCGAACGCATCAACCTCCGCGTCGCGCCCGAGGTCAGCGAACTCTCGGCGGTCGGCACCATCACCGTGCCGCTCGGCACCGGCACGGTCAGCATTCCCGGTATCCGCACGCGAAAGGCCGCGACGACCATCGAGCTGGGGACGGGGCAGAGCTTCGCCATCGCCGGGCTCCTGCAGTCGACCTCGAGCCAGGACATCAACAAATTCCCCTGGCTGGGTGACGTCCCGGTGCTCGGCACGCTGTTCAAGTCGGACGCCTACCAGCGCTCCGAGACCGAGCTCGTGATCATCATCACGCCGTACTTCGTCGAGCCGACCAGCAACAAGCTGCAGACCCCGCTCACCGGTCGCGTGCCGCCAACCGACGTCGATCGCCTGCTCATGCAGCGTTACAACCATCCGACGCCACCGCGTCGCCTCGCCGTGGGTCGCGAACCCACCGCGGTCGGCCCGTCCGCCGGTTTCAAACTCGACTAGGAGCAGCCATGCGATCCGCCGTCATGCTTCTCGCCGCGGCCTGCCTCGGCGCCTGTGCGCAGAACCCGGTCGCCCAACAAGCGACTGTCGATACGCGCTACGATCCGATACGCGGCGACACCATGCTCGCCGTCAACTTCACGCCGAGCGCCGCGGTTCCCGACGGCGGCCAGATCAGTGGCCTGAGGACCATGGTCGAGACGGGGCGGCGGGCACAGCGCGACGAGTTCGTCGTGGTGTCGGATGGCACCGGCGGACCGATGCAGCAGGCGCGTGCCCAACGCGTGGGCCAGGTCCTGTCCAACGCCGGTGCGCGCTGGGTCTCCACCTCGGTCGAGCCGGCGATGGCCATGGGTCCCAACACCGTGGTCGTGGTGCGCTCGGAATACCTGATGGGGGTCAACAACTGCCCGAACTACAATCCGGCCACGACCGCCAATCCCAACGAGGCGGCGATGCCGGGCTTCGGCTGCGCAGACGCGTACAACATGGGCCAGATGCTTTACCGGCCGCGCGACGCCGTGGTCGGCCGTTCGGGCGGACCGGCTGACGGCACCGTAACCGCGGCCGCGATCGCCCGCTACCGCGACGGCAAGGTGCCGGCGCTCAACACCACGGGCATGAGCACGAGCGGCCAGATCGGCACCGGCGCCGGCACCAGCACTGGTGGCGGTGGCGGCGGGGGCACCGGCTCGTCGGGCTCCAACTGAGGGCTGCGAATGTCGGCTTCAGCAACCGTTCAGCGTCCGCCGTCCGTCGCCGGGGAGGAAAGGTCCGCACTCAGTGCCATGGCCTTCGTGTCGGATACCGTCACGCTGTCGCGCGTGTCGGCCGACCTGTTCGGCATGACGTTGGGCAAGGCCAATGTCCGGGAGGGCACGATCGACAACGCGCTCGCCATCAGTGAATGGCCGCGCGACCTCGACCTGCTGATCGTCGATATCGGCGATGCCGCCGATCCGGTCGCCGATGCGGCCGCACTCAAGACCGTGGTGCCGGGCACCTGCCTGGTGATCGGAGTCGGCCGCGTCAACGACGTGGCGCTTTATCGCGACCTGCTGGCGGTCGGCTTCAACGACTATCTGGCGATGCCGTTCGCGGAAGGGGTGATGGCCCGCGCCGTCGAGCGGACGATGGAAGTGCGCGAGCGCACCGGCGTTGCGGTCGCGCCGAATGCCACCGCCGCGAAGGATGCCAAGCCGCGCACGCTGTCGGTGATCGGCGCGCGCGGCGGCGTCGGCACCACGACGGCGGCGATCACCGTCGCCGCCATGCTCGGCATGCGCCTCCAGGAGGAAGTGCTGCTGATCGACTTCGACCTGCACTACGGCTCGCTCATGCTGGCGCTCGACCTCGAGGCGATCGACGCGCTGCGCGAGGCGCTCGACCAGCCCGACCGCATCGACGCGCTGTTCATCCAGCAGGTCGCGCAGAAGAAGAGCGAATATCTCTACGCCATGGGCGCCGAGGAGCCGCCGACGGGCGGGTTCCAGGCGCGCCCGCACGCGGCCGGCGACTTCCTGCGTTCCTTTCATCGCCGCTTCCGCTGGATCATCGCCGACGTGCCCCGTGGCGATCCCGTGATCCAGCGCCAGGTGCTCGAGGCGTCGAGCGACATCCTGTTGATCACGGATCTGTCGCTGCCGGGCGTGCGCGACGCCATGCGCCTGCAGCAGATGGTCCACGAGGTGGCACCCGGCGCCGAACTGCGCATCGCCACCAGCGGCGCGGTCGACGCCCGGCGCTCGGCCGTGAAGGTGGCCGACGTCGAGCGCACCCTGAAGCGCAAGGTCGACTGCCAGATCCCGGCCGATGCCGCGGCCGCGCTGTCGGCCATCAATTTCGGCAAGCCCTTGTCGGAGGCCGCGCCCAGCAGCGGCATCGTCAAGGCACTGCGGCCGCTGGTGGCCGGCCTTGATTCCCCGGACGGCGGCAGCGCCGGCATCGCCCAGAGGGCATCGGGACTGCTCGGCCGGCTCGGCCAGGGCCTGAAGAAGAAATAGCGGACGATGTTTGGCCGCCTGAGCAAACAACCACAGGACGCGCCGAGCGCGACGTCGGGGCCGCTCGACCGAATCGGCCGGCGCGCATCGGGCGAACCGCGCTCCGAGAC
>JAEWIV010000321.1 GCA_023386865.1 Pseudomonadota bacterium | reverse complement strand
CGGGCAAGGCCGGCACAGGCGGCGTCTTCGTCTGGCGCGCCGCCGCACCGATCGTGCAGTGGCGGGCGAGGAAGCCATGATCGTGGCGGGCGTGGGCTGTCGTCGCGGCACGTCGGCCGACGAGATCGAGCGCGTCGTGCGTCTGGCGCTGGGCATGCACGAGCTGGCGGCCGATCGGCTGCTGGCGATTGCCACGGAGTCGGAGAAGGCGACCGCGCCTGCCTTTCCGGAAGTGGCGCGACGCCTGTCGGTGCAGCTCGTTGCCTGTACGGCGACCGAGCTGGATCGCGTCGCCGACCAGGTGCTGACTCCATCCAGGTTCGTCCTCGAGGCCAAGGGCCTGCCGTCCATCGCCGAGGCCTCGGCCCTCGTCGTTGCCGGCTGCAATGCCCGGCTGCTGGGCGCGCACGTGGCCACCGAGCGGGCGACCTGTGCCATCGCCACGGGAGAGGGGCGATGACGGTGCATTTCATCGGCGCCGGGCCCGGTGCTCCAGACCTGATCACGGTGCGCGGCCGCGACCTGATCGCGCGCTGCGCCGTCTGCCTCTATGCCGGATCCCTGGTGCCCAAGGCGTTGCTGGAACATTGTCCCCCGGGCGCGCGTGTCGTCGACACCGCGCCGATGTCGCTCGACGAGATCGTCGAGGCGTGCAAGCGCGCGACCGACGAGGGCCACGACGTGGCGCGCCTGCATTCGGGCGATCTCTCGGTCTGGAGCGCCATGGGCGAGCAGCTTCGCCGGCTGCGCGAGGCCGGCATCGCCTACACGGTGACGCCGGGCGTGCCGTCTTTCGCCGCCGCCGCCGCCGCGCTCGGCCAGGAGCTTACCTTGCCCGAGGTCGCGCAGTCGGTGGTGCTGACGCGCACCTCGGGCCGCGCCTCGGCGATGCCGCCGGCCGAGAAGCTGGAAACCTTTGCGGCGACCGGCGCCACGTTGGCCATTCATCTGTCGATCCACACGATCGACAAGGTCGTGGCGACGGTGCTGCCGCACTACGGCGCCGACTGCCCGGCCGCCGTGGTCTATCGCGCGAGTTGGCCCGAGGAACGCGTGATCCGCGCCACACTGGGCACGCTCGCGGCGGAGGTCGCCAAGACGCCCATCGAGCGCACGGCGCTGATCCTGGTCGGCAAGGTGCTGCAGGCGCACGACTTCCGAGACAGCGCGCTCTACGACGCCTCCTATCAACGACGCTTCCGGGGCCGCGGCCAGTGACCACGCACGTGATTCCAAAGAACTTCCCGACGCTGCCCGACTTTCCGGCCGGAGAAGTCTGGCTGGCAGGCGCCGGCCCTGGCGATCCGCGCCTGCTCACCGTGCTGGCGCTGCACGCCATCGGCCAAGCCGACGACATCGTCTACGACGCGCTGGTCGATCACCGCGTCCTCGATCTCTGCGGCACCGGCGCCGAGCTGATCTCGGCCGGCAAGCGCGGCGGCCGGCCCTCGTCGCAGCAGCGCGACATCAACGAGGTGCTGATCGAGCGTGCTCGTGCCGGCCGGCGCGTGCTGCGGCTGAAGGGCGGCGATCCGTTCGTGTTCGGTCGCGGCTGGGACGAAGCGTGGGCGCTGACCCAGGCCGGCATCCGCTTTCGCATCATTCCCGGCCTGACCGCGGGCCTGGCCGGCGCGGCCCTGGCCGGCATTCCGGCGACCTCGCGCGACACCAATCATGCCGTCGTGCTGGCCGCGGGCCATCGCGCCGAGGAGGGTGGCTCGGCCGCCGATTGGGCCGCCCTGGCCACGTTCGGCCAGCCGATCGTGCTCTACATGCCGATGTCGCAACTCGCCGAGATCGCGTCGTCGCTGCAGGACGGCGGGCTCGCCGTCGACACCCCCGCGGCGCTGATCCAGTCGGCCGCGACCGACCGGGAGCGGGTGGTCGAGAGCACGCTCGGCAATCTCGTGGACGATGCGGCGCGCCACGACGTCGGTTCGCCGTCGATCGTCGTCATCGGCGCCACGGCGGGACTGCGCCGCCATCTCCTGAGCTCGCTGGTCGGCTGGCGATGACGCCCGGCTTCATCGTCGCGGCGCCGCATTCCGGCGCCGGCAAGACCACGGTAACGATCGGCCTGATGCGCGCCCTCGGCCGCCAGGGCCTGGCCGTGCAGGCCTTCAAGTGCGGGCCCGACTACATCGACCCGGCATTCCATGCCGTGGCCACGGGTCGGCCGAGCTTCAACCTCGACACCTGGGCGATGGCGCCGGCGACGCTCGGCGATCTCCTGGTGCGCCACCCCGCCGACATCGCCATTGCCGAAGGCGTGATGGGCCTGTTCGACGGCGTCGCAGATCGCGGGCAGATCGCGTGCGGCGCCACGGCGGATCTCGCCGCGCTGCTTGGATGGCCGGTGCTGCTGGTGCTCGATGTCTCCGGCCAGACCGAGACGGCGGCCGCCGTCGCCGCGGGGCTGGCGCATTACCGCGACGACGTCGCCGTTGCCGGTGTGATCCTCAATCGCGTCGCGGGCCCGCGCCATCTCGCCCTGATCACGCCGGGGTTCGACCGTGTGGGGCTGAAAGTGTTCGGCGTGCTTGGCTACGACGCACGCTTCGAGCTGCCCGAGCGCCATCTTGGTCTTGTGCAGGCAGATGAGGCGGAGGACATCGACCGACGGCTCGATGCATTGGCCGATGCCATTGCAAGCGCCGTCGATCTTTCGGCCGTTCGGCGCGCAGCGACGCTTGCGAAGGCGACAGCCGGCGGCGCATCGCGGCGGCCGCCGGGCCAGCGCATCGCCGTCGCGCGCGATCGGGCGTTCTCCTTCATGTATCCGCATCTGCTCGAGGGGTGGCGATCGGCCGGCGCGGAGATCCTGCCGTTCTCGCCGCTCGGCGACGAGGCGCCGGATCCGCGCGCCGACAGTGTGTGGTTGCCGGGCGGCTATCCCGAGCTGCATGGCGGCGTGCTGGCGGCGGCGCGCCGTTTCCAGGGTGGGCTGCACGTGCTCGCCGCGCGGTCGGTGCCGATCCATGGCGAGTGCGGCGGCTACATGGCGTTGGGGCAGGGCATCGAGGATGCCGACGGGCAGCGGCATTCGATGGCGGGCCTGCTGCAGGTCGAGACCTCGTTTGCCAGGCGCCGGCTGCACATCGGCTATCGCCGCGCGCGGCTTCTGGCCGACGGCCCGCTGGGAACGGCCGGCGAGACGATCATGGGGCACGAATTCCACTATGCCAGCGTGCTGAAGGTCGGCGACGAGCCGCTGGTCGATTGTCGCGATGCGACCGGCGCGATCGTGGCGGAGGCCGGCGCCCGCAACGGCTCGGTGAGCGGCACGTTCTTCCATGCCATCGATGGATTGCACACATGAAACCGTCGTTCGATCCCGCCTTTCGCGCGCAGTTCCGCGAGCTCGTGCTGTGGCGGCGCGATGTCCGGCGCTTTCGCCGCGACCCCGTGCCGCGCGAACGCATCGATGCGCTGATCGAGATCGCCACCCATGCCCCGTCGGTCGGCCTGAGCCAGCCCTGGCGCTTCGTGCACGTCGACTCGCCCGCGCGTCGCGCCGCCGTCATCAAGAGCTTCACCGACGCCAACCAGCGCGCGCTCGAAGGCTATGCCGGCGAGAAGCGCTCGACCTATGCCACCTTGAAGCTCGCAGGCCTGCGCGAGGCGCCGGTGCATCTGGCGGTGCTGTCGGACGACGGCACGCACTCGGGCAGCGGGCTGGGACAGCAGACCATGCCGGAGACGCTGCACTACTCGGTGGTCGCTGCCATCCAGACGCTGTGGCTGGCGGCGCGCGCCGACGGTATCGGCATGGGCTGGGTGTCGATCCTCGATCCGGCCCAGGTCACCAAGGCGCTCGACGTGCCTCGGAGTTGGAGCCTTGTCGCCTATCTCTGCCTTGGACTACCGGCCGAGGAACATCTCGATCCCGAGCTCGAACGGCATCACTGGGAGCAGCGTACCGATTTGAAGGACGTCGTGTTCACACGCTGAGGCTTGACGCATTTCATGGCCGCTGCCAGTTTGGCCGCGGTGGTTCCCGCAAGGGATCAAAAGGGAACGCGGTGCATGTGCCTGCACATAACCCCGCGGCTGCCCCCGCAACTGTGAGCGGCGAGCTTGCGACCTGAAATGCCACTGGGCGCCGAAAGGCACCTGGGAAGGCGGTCGAAAGCGAGGACCCGCGAGCCAGGAGACCTGCCACCAGCAGCGGTCACGCGCGAACGCATTGGGCGGGGTGCCCCGATGTAGGAACTGACCCGAGCCAGCCGCGGCAACCGGCATGGCCCGGGGCAGCTACAGGTTCGCGGTGACGGGTAACGCCGGCCGCGGGTCTGTCTTGTCGGTTCCTCTCAACGCTCCTGTCCAGCGCGACATCGATCCGCTCGAGCTCTATGCCGCGGCCATCGATACGTCCGACTATGTCGCGGCGTTGGCGCCCCTGGTCCGCCGGGCGGTGCCCGGGATCGGGCGTCTGCTCGATGTCGGCGCGGGCGGCGGTCAGCTGGGCCTCGCGATCCATGATCCGGCGCGATCGTGGACGGCGATCGAACCCTCGCCGACCATGCGGGCGCGCCTCGCGAAGCTCGCCCATCCGCCGCTCGTCATCGCCGGCGGCTGGGAACAGGCGGAGGTCGCCGTCCGCCACGACACGGTGCTGGCGGCGACCATGCCGGCCCTGTTCGACCACCCGGAACGCTTCCTTGCTCGCTGCCGCGACTGGGCGCGCACCGTCGTCTGGGTCGTGCCGGCCCATGCCGGTCCGAAAGGTCTCTGCTTTGCGGGTTGCCTGCCCAGCGAGTGGCATCGCGAGGACGAGACGCCGGGCATCGACATCGCCATGCGCGGCCTTGGCCCGGCGTCGCGGCCGGACAGCATCGCCTTCGCCGATTGGACCTTCACGGGCATCGTGTCCGATCTGGACGAGCTTTCCGCCTATCTCGCCGACCGTCTCGGGTGGGGCCCGTCGGACGAGCGTCGCGAACAGTTGACGGCGCATCTCGCCCGGCAGGCCGGGCGCCGAGGGTCGGGCTACCGCCTCGACATCCCGCGAAGATCAGCCGTGCTCGTGTGGGGAGAACAATGAGCAAGTGTGCCATCCTGACGCTCGCCTGCCTGATCGTTCCGTCGGCCGTGCTGGCCCAGGGACAGCAGCCGCCGCAACCGCCGCCGCTCAAGCCGATGGACATGCCCGGCCAGCAGCAATACTTCCTGCCCGAAGGCTTCATCACCGCGACCGGCCGGCCCGAGCCGATCAGCCGCCTGGTCGGCACCGTGCAGGTGATCCACCAGGACCGCATCGCCAAGTCGACCGCCCGATCGGTCACCGAGCTGCTGAACGAGAGCGCCGTCGGCTTCATGAGCGAATGGACGCCCGGCCAGACCTCGATCAACATCCGCGGCGCCTCGACCGAGGGCCAGGGCCGCGACTTCAGGAGCCAGGTGCTGGTGCTGATCAACGGCCATCGCGCCGGCACCGCCAACACCTCCAAGCTGTCGAGCGCCGACATCGAGCGCATCGAGATCGTGCGCGGGCCGTCCTCGGTGATCTACGGCAGCCAGAACATGGGCGGCGTCATCAACATCATCCTGAAGACCGGCCGGACCGCGCCCGGCAACATGGTGCAGGCCGATGCCGGCTCGTGGAACCTGCTCGAGGCCAAGCTCCAGTCGGGCGGCCTCTACAAGGGTTTCGACTGGTACGTCGGCGGCGCCGCCAGCACGCGCGACAACTATGCCATCGCCGGCGGCGCGCCGGAGCTCAACACGGCGTGGACGCGCTACGGTGCCACCGGCGCCTTCGGCTACCAGATCGACGAGACCAGCCGCGTCGAGGGCACGGTGCGGTCGGACGGCATCTACAACGCCGGCTTCCGCGGCTCGAGCGCCAACCTGTTCGCCTTCGACACGCGCTACAACTACTCCTTCGATACGAGCTACCTCGCCAGGACGCGCGACGGGCAGGGCAACTTCTACTTCCAGGCCTACTTCGTCACCGACGTCGACGATCTCAACAATCCCTCGCCGCTCAGCGCGCTCAACGCGCCGGCCTCGCGCACCACAATGGACCACAACCGTCGTCAGCTCGACATCCTCGGCGCGCGCTTCCAGCCGCGCTACAAGCCGTTCACCGGCAACGAGCTCCTGTTCGGCCTCGACTGGGAGCGGAGCTGGCTGCGGTCGGACCGCTATCGCGCCGGCGGCTCGGCGGTGACCAACGTCTCGCCGCAGGACAACAACCAGACCGACAATGTCTTCGCCGTCTATCTCGAGGACTCCCAGAGCCTGTTCGACGACAAGCTGATCGTGCGCGGCGGCGTGCGCCAGACCTGGGGCAGCACGGCGCTCGACTGGACACCCTTTTCGCCGACGCTGGTCACCGGCACCAACCCCTACCAGGCGACGACCTATTCGGCGGGGGTGACCTACGCCTTCACCGACTGGCTCGCCGGGCGCGCCGGCGCCTCGAGCGGCTTTCGCGCGCCGACCGCCACCGAGATCGGCGCCAACTTCACGACCACGCCGATCGGCACGACGATCTTCGGCAGTCCGGGACTGGGGCCGGAAACCAGCCAGCAATGGGAGGTCGGCGCCACCGCGACATGGAAGGGCGGTCGCTTCGACACCGTCGTGTTCAACAACACCATCTCCAACCGGATCACGCCGGTGACCGTGTCCTCGACCGGCGGCCGCGTCGTGCAGGTCCAGACCAACAGCCCGGCAAATCTCGTGGTCCAGGGCATCGAGTTCCAGCTGCAGGCCGACCTGTTCCAGTCGTTCAGCTGGCGCCCGCCGGCCGATGGGCTGTTCTGGAACGTGTTCGGCAACGGCTACTACAACTGGCGGATGACCGACTATGGCGCCAATCCGTTGTCCGGCACCGACGTCGCGCTGCGCATCAACAAGTACGGCATGTCGATCGGCACGCTGTTCGGCCAGATGGGCACGCAATATCCGTGGAGCCTGCAGCTCCTGGGAATTCTGCGCGGAACGATGTGGTACAACACCGAGGAAAGCCTCTCGCCGGTGTTCTTTCCGGGCCAGAATCGCACGGTCAGCGTCTACGAGAAGGGTGCGTTCTGGGTGTGGAACTCGCGTCTCGAGGTGGAAGTGATCAAGGACCTGAAGCTGTTCGCGGCGGTCAACAACGTCTTCGACGTGAACAACCATCCGATCTTCATCGCCCAGGACGCCACGCCGTGCACCGCCGCCCGTGTGAACCAGAACGGCGGCTGCGGCAACTCGATGCCGGGACGGGAAGTCATCGCCGGCTTCCAGTTCAGGTTTTGATCAGGACGCCGGCCTTCCTGGCGGCGCTGGCGCTCGCCGCGCCGTTGCGGGCCGAGCCCGTCACGGTGCGCGACGCGTTCGATCGCAGCGTCACGGTGCCCGCGCCGCCGCAGCGCATCGTCACGATTTTCGCGTCCAACACCGAGATGGTGGCGGCGTTGGGTCTCGCCGACCGCATCGTCGGCATCGAAGCCTATACGCGCTATCCACCTGAGGTGCTGAACAAGCCGCTGGTCGGCGGGCGGCTGGGCTTCTCGGTCGACGAGGTGGTCGCGCAGCGGCCGGACCTCGTCGTCGTCACTCCCTCGCGCCAGGCCGCCAACCAGCTCGTCGATCCCATGCAGCGGCTGGGCATTCCCATCGTCGTGCTGTTGCAGAGGAACGTCGCGGAGATCCTGTCCAACATCCGCCTGCTGGGGCGCCTGACCGGCGTGCCGGAACGTGGCGCGCAATTGGCCGGAAGCCTTCAGGCGCGTCTCGACAAGGTCGAGCAGCGCGTCGCTGGCCGCAAGAAGCCCAGCGTGATCATGATCACCGGCCGGCTCGGCAACGGCCTGCTGCTGGTGACGCGGCCGGGTACCTACACCGGGGACGCCATCGTGCGCGCCGGCGGCGACCTCGCCTTCGACGCCGGCGCCATCGCGCAGGTCTCGCCGGAGGCCGTGTTCAAGGCCGATCCCGACCTGCTGCTGTTCGCCGGCAACGAGAAGGACATGAAGGAGCTGACCGGCCGGCCCGGCTGGTCGGAGATGCGCGCCGTGCGGGCCGGACGTGTCCATGCCGTCAACCGCGCCGAGCTCCTGATCCCCGGCCCGCGCACCATCGACGGCATCGAGCGCCTGGCCAACCTCTTCCATCCGGCGCCGGCCACGCAATGAGGGTGTGGCCGCTCCTGGTCCTGGCGCTGCTTCTGTCCATCGTGGTCGGCGCGGCGGCCGGCCATGACTGGATGAGCCCGGCCGATCTCGTGCGCGCTCTGGGCGGCGACAGCGACCTGCGCAGCCGACTCCTGATCGACTGGCGCCTGCCGCGCGTTCTCGCCGCCGCCTTCGTTGGCGCCTTGCTGGGCCTGGGTGGCACGGTCTTCCAGGGCGTGTTCCGCAATCCGTTGGCGGAGCCCTACCTGCTGGGATCGGCCGGCGGTGCCGCGCTCGGCGCCACGGTGGCGCTGCTGGTGCCGCTCGCCGCGCCGCAGTCGCTGGTGCTGCCGGTGCTCGCCTTCGCCGGCGCCTGGGGTGCCACCATGCTGGTGATCGGCGTCTCGCGCGTGGCCGGCGCGGTCGATGCGGCCGGCATGCTGTTGGCCGGCGTCGCGGTGGCCGCCGTGCTGGGCGCGCTACGCTCTTTCCTGATGCTGGCATTGTCGGACGAAACCGTGAGCCTGCAGATCGTGCTGAGCTGGGTGCTGGGCGGCGTGCAGACGCCGACCTGGCCGATCCTCGGCCTGCTGGCCGCCATCTCGGCCGCCTGTCTCACGCTTACCCTGTTGCTGGCCGGCCGGCTCGACGTGCTGGGCCTGGGCGAGACCATGGCGATTTCCTTCGGCCTCGACGTCAATCGCTTCATCGCCGTCGCCGTGCTGGCGGGCTCGGTCGTCGTCGCCGCCGCCGTGGCCTTCGGCGGGCTGGTCGCCTTCGTGGGCCTTGCCTCGCCGCACATCGCCCGCTGGCTGGTCGGACCGCTGCATCGGCCCTTGCTGCCGGCATCGGCGCTGGTCGGCGCCATCGTCGTCACCCTGGCCGACGCCATCGCGCGTTCGGCGCTGCCGCCGGCCGAGATCCCTCTCGGCCTGGTCACGGCGGTGGCGGGCGGGCCGTTCTTCATCCTGCTGCTGGCGCGCAGGCTGCGCGCATGACCGGCATCGCGGCCAACAACCTGCTGGTCAGACGCAACGGTGCCACGCTGCTCGACGGCCTCTCGTTGTCGCTCGGACCCACCGGATCGGTCGCCATCATAGGCCCCAACGGTGCCGGCAAGTCGACGCTGTTGAAGGTGCTGGCCGGCATCGACAAGGCGAGCGCCGGCACGGTCCAGGTCGGCGATCGCGATCTCGCCTCTCTCAGCCCTGCGCAGCGCGCCCGCAGCATCGGCTACCTGCCGCAGCACTTCGAGCCGCACTGGGACCTCGGCGTCGCCGAACTGGTGCGGCTGGGGGCCGACCGCGGCGACCGGCTGGTCGCCGGCGCCATCGAAGCGGTCACGGAACGGTTCGAGCTGACGCATCTCGGCCGGCGCCGCTGGTCGACGTTGTCGGGTGGCGAACGCGCGCGTGTGCTCCTCGCTGCCGTGCTGGTGGTCGATCCACCGGTGCTGCTGGCCGACGAGCCGGCCGCCAGCCTCGACATTCGCCATCGCCTCGACGTGATCCGCGCCCTGACGCGCCGCCCCGACCGGCTGTCGGTGGTCGTCGTGCACGATCTCGATCTCGCCTTCACCTTCTTCGAGCGTGTCGTCGTGATCGATCGCGGCAAGGTGGTGGCCGACGGACCGGCCAAAGCCCTGATCGACGACAGGCGCATCGATGAGGCGTTCTCGGTGCGTTTCGATCGCCTGAAGACCCCGGATGGCTGGCTGTTGCGTGCGTCGCCAGGACCCTGATCGATCGGCTTGCAAAGGCCCCCGGTCTGCCTGATAGGGTGGGCCGATGACCACGACGACGCCCGTGAAATTGGGCTTTTTCACCCGTTTGCTCGATCAGGCCAGCGCCGCCGAGCGTTATCGACTGGCGACCGAGCAGATCCGGCATGCCGAGCGCTGCGGCTTCGATTCGGCCTGGATCGCCCAGCATCACTTCCACGAGGGCGAGGGCGGCCTGCCGGCGCCGTTCGTGTTCCTCGCCCAGGCGGCGGTTCAGACGTCGCGCATTCGGCTCGGCACCGGCATCGTCACCCTGCCCCTGGAGCTGCCGCTGCGCGTGGCCGAGGACGCCGCCGTCACCGATCTGATATCGGACGGGCGCCTCGAGGTCGGCGTCGGCCCCGGCGGCAACCTCACCGCCTTCACCGCCTTCGGCCTCGATGCCAACGACCGGCACAAGCTGATGAACGGCAATCTCGAGCTGATGCGCACGGCCTGGGGCGGCGGCGCGCTGCCGGGTGGCGACAAGCTCTATCCGTCGAGCCCGACCTTGGTCGATCGCATCTGGCAGGCGACCTTCAGCGTCGAGGGCGCGCGCCGCGCCGGCCTGGCCGGCGACGGCCTGATGCTGTCGCGCACGCAGCCGCGATCGCCCGACGCGCCCAAGGCGCTGCTCTCCGACATCCAGAATCCCATGATCGACGCCTATCTCGAGGCGCTGCCCAAGGGGCGCGAGCCGCGCATCCTCGCCTCGCGCACGGTGTTCATCGCCGACGATGCCAAGGAGGCGATGCGCTTGGCCGAGATCGGAGCCGCCCGGATGCGCCACCGGCTCGCGGCCACGGGCAACCTGTCGTCGGGCAGCCTGGTCGGCGATCTCATCGCCGCCTTCGACGTGCATCTCGGCACGCCCGAGCAGGTGATCGCCTCGCTGCAGGCCGACGACACGCTGCGGCGCGCCACCGATCTCACCATGCAGGTCCATTCGATCGACCCGCCGCATCCCTTCATCCTGCGCTCGATCGAGCTGATGGCCGAGCAGGTCGCGCCGGCGCTGGGCTGGGTGCGCAACGACTCCACGGAAGGAAACGATGTCCGACGTCATCGACAGGCTGGCCGGCATTGAGCCGGGATCGCCGCTCGACGCGATCAGAAATCAACGTCTCCAGGCGCGCACCCATGCGCAGGCGAGCTACGACTCGCTTTTGAGTCCCGGGAGCGAGGCCGATGCCAGCCGCCATGAGCGCATCGCCATCGCCTGCTTCGTCGTCGGCCTGCACGGTCGGCCGGAGATGGAGGCCCACTACGGCAGCCTGCTCGCGGAGGCGGGGGCGCCGGCGGCGTGGAAGGGCGCGATTGCGGCCGCGGTGACGTCGGCCAAGGGGCAGGGCCCGTACGGCCGCTATCCCAAGGGACCCCTCAGCGCCGAGGACAAGGCTGGCCCGATATTCGAGATCGGCGCCGCGGAGAAGGGCGTGCTCGGTCCGCGCCTGGCCGCCGCTTTCGAGCATGCGCACATGCTGGTGTTCCATCCGCGCGATGCCGCGCCGCCATACCTGCAGGCGCTGGTCGATGCCGGGTGGTCGACCACGGGCATCGTGGTGATCTCCCAGCTCGTCGCCTTCCTGTCCTATCAGATCAGGGTCGTCGCCGGGCTGCGCGTCCTGAAAGCGAGGCCCGCATGACCGACAAGGTCCTTCCGACGCCGCCGCATGTCGAGCCCGTCGTCTTCACCCGCGACATGCTCGACTGGCTGCCCTGGCTCGAGCCGATGGCCGAGCAGGACCTGACGGCGCGCCACATGGCGGGCCTGGTCGATGCGGCGCGTGCCAAATCGGCCTATTTCAGGCTGCTGGTGCGCGATCCCGAGGTGCTGGAGCACCGCACCAGGACCGACAAGGACATCTTCTACAATCCCGAGGCGGGTCTGCCCCGGGCCGAGCGTGAGCTCGCGGCCGCGGCCACCTCGCGGTTCAACGGCTGCATCTATTGCGCCTCGGTGCATGCCCGCTTCGCCGCGACCTATTCCAAGCGTGTCGAAGACGTCGACCGTCTGCTCGACAAGGGCGTCGGCACCGATCTCGATGCACGCTGGAACGCCATCGTCGCGGCCTCCGTGGCGCTCACCTCGACGCCCATCGCCTTCGGACCCGGCCACGTCGACGCCCTGCGCAAGGTGGGCCTGGACGAGGCGTCGATCGTCGACGTCATCAACGCCGCCTCGTTCTTCAACTGGGCGAACCGGCTGATGCTGTCCCTGGGCGAGCCGGCGGCGCCGGCGCCCTAAGCCGGGAGGAGCACGGAGGCTTGCGGCTGGGCAGCGCGGATGATGGCAAGGAACTGCTTTTCCTGACTCTGCGCCAGCCGGACCCTGCCCAGCTCGCTCAGCGCCACCTTTCCGTCCAGCCGGTCGACCAGCCGCAGCTTGTCGAGCTGATCGAGGTCGCCCGGACTGAGGTGCCGTGCGCTGGAGATGCCGTGGGCAATGAGCCGCAAGGTGCCTTCTTCCTGGCGGCTCAGCGGGATAATGACCGAACGTTTCATCGGGGCCCCACGGATCGTCTGAGTCAACGCGGCCTGCGCGGGAAGGTTCCGTGCGGCGCAACCTTCGCCTTCACATACCGTTGATCCCTGCACCCAGCGGAGGGAGTGATGACAGTTGCGCGCAGGAAGGCGGCGCGCGCCCAGCGGGGCAAGACCGAGGTCAACCCGCACGATGCGCTGGTCCTTTTGACGGCCGACCACAACGAGATCGACAAGCTGGTCCGCGAGTTCGAGCGCAGCCACAAGGCCGCGGACCCGGTCGAGAAGGGCAAGAACGCGCTCAGGATCTGCCATGCCCTGGAGCGGTACGCGACGGTGAAGCGGGAGGTCTTTTATCCGGCTGCAGACGCTGTGCTGGCCGGCGCCGACAAGGAGCTGCTGGCCAAGGCGCAGGTGGCGCACGAGGGTTTGCAGGACCTCATTCTCAAGGTCGAGGATACGGCTGCCGACGATCCCTCGTTCGACACCATCGTGACGTCGTTGGCCGAGCGGGCCGGGCGGCTGATGAAGCAGGAAGAGGACGAGCTTTTCCCCCGATTGCGCCATTCGCGCCTCGACCTCGTCGGCATCGGCGAGCGGATGGCGGCTCGGCAGACCGAGCTGGGCACCACGCCGATCGATCGCGAGGGGCTACGCCAGGCTCGGAAGGTGATGCGCGGCCGTTAGACTAAAGCGGTGGCCGAGCCGGCAACCACAATCCTCCCGCCCCGTTGACGTGTCGTGACCGTGCTCGAACGATGCATGGCAGGAGGCGGGCGATTCCGGACAATACCATCATGCAAGAAGGCACCGAACCTGTTCCTCCGTCTTCGGTGCTGAGCCATGGCGGCCGCGTGCTGCCGGCGGTCAACGTCGACACCTACAATGAGGAGTTGCGCGACGAGGACGGCTTTGTCGGCGACCGCGCCAGCGGGCGCGCGTTTCGGGCCATCCTGGAGGATTGGCGCGACAAGCTGCGGGCCCAGGGCGAGGATCCGTTCGACGGCGTCCCGACCCGCGAGATCTCCAAATCCAAGCTCGACAAGGTCTTGGCGGCCGGCGACCCGTTGGCGGCCGGATTGGTCCATACCGCCGTCGAGGAATACGCCGTCGAGCTCGCCACCGTCGTCCGCCGCTTCCTGCGGCTGAAGGATTGGCAGGGCACCGAGCGCATCGTGGTCGGCGGCGGACTGAGCGCCAGCCACATCGGCGAGCTGGCGATGGGCCGTGCCGCCGTGCTGCTGGCTGGCGAGAACGTCGCCGTCGAGCTGAGGACGATCACGAACCATCCCGACAAGGCCGGCCTGATCGGCGCGGTGCAGCTCGCACCGAGCTGGGTGCTGGCCGGTCACGACGCCATTCTGGCGGCCGACATCGGTGGCACGAACATCCGCATCGGCGTCGTCGACCTCAAGATGAAGAAGAAGGGCGACATCTCGAAGGCCGCGGTCTGGAAGCACCTGCATTGGCGTCATCGCGACGACGAGCCGACACGCGAGCAGGCGCTGGAGCGCATGGCCGAAATGGCCAAGGAGCTGATCGACCTGGCGGCGGGCGAGAAGTTGAAGCTTGCCCCGTTCGTCGGCGTCGGCTGTCCCGGCCTGATCGACGAGCGGGGCATCATCGTCAGCGGCGGCCAGAACCTGCCCGGCAACTGGGAGGGCGAGGGCTTCAATCTCGCCCATGAGTTGACCCACCGGCTGCAGCGCATCGAAGGTCACGAGCCGGTGGTCGTCATGCACAACGATGCCGTGGTGCAGGGCTTGAGCGAAGTGCCCAACATGACCGACGTCCACCATTGGGGCGTGCTCACCGTCGGCACCGGTCTCGGCAACGCCCGCTTCACCAACCGGTCAGGCGAACGCGATCCGTCTTGATCGATGTCGCGCGCGCCGGAGCAGAGGCCCGGAGTAGCGCACTCCCGGCATCATGACAGGAACCAGTCCAGCATCGCGCCGTTCTCGTCGCGCGGGTAGGTGTGCGACAGGTCGGCGACCTCGCGATAGGTCACCCGGGCACCGGCCTGACCCAAGGCCCGGTCGGCATGACGGGCCAGCTCGGGCGGAAACATCCAGTCCTCGACGCCATGCACGATGTAGATCGGCAGATCGCGCAGGCGGCCCTCCTCGGCGAAGGCCAGCATGATGGGATGGAAGGCCGCTGCCACCGGCGCGAGGTGGGTGAAGCGGCAGCCCTTGCGCACGCCCAGAACGTAGCTGAACGTGCCGCCGTCGCTCATGCCGGTCAGGAGCTGACGGCCTGCAGCGATGTTCCATTCGGCGGCCACCTGATCGACCATGCGGTCGATGCTGGGCCCATCGGTGTCGGGATCGGTGAGGGACCAGGTCGAGCCGATCGCCGTCGGCGCCATCACGATCAAGCCTCGCGTGCGCGCTTCCCGGACCCAGCTCCACAGGAAGGCGCCGCCGTTGCCGCTGCCGCCGTGCAACGCCACCACCAGCGGGCAATTGCGGCTGTGGTCGTAGGTCTCCGGCACGTAGAGCGAGAACGCGCCGCGGGTCCCGGCCGGCCCGCCGACATGCATCACGCCCACCTTCTCGCGCGCCGGATCGACGGCGGCGAGCTTGGCCAGCAGGTCGGCATCGTCGCGGGCCGCGCCTTCCAGGAAGAACTGGCTCACCGGCCGGAAGAACGCGGCCAGCGGATAGATCGCTTCCGCGGCGCGTGCGTAATTGCGCAAGCCGCGGTAGGCCGCGACGATCGGCTGGGCTTCGTCGGCGGCCGAGCGCAGCGCGGTGATTCCGTCGGCGACCGCCTCGGCGGCCGGCTCGAGACAGGCCCGCACCGCCTGCAATCTGTCGGGCCAGGCGAGGGCGCGCGAATCGGCGAGCGCCGCCTTGACCTCGTCGTCGCGGCGCCGCATCGCGTCGATGAGCTGGGGCAGCGTCGCCGGCGAGAGGTGACGGCCGGCGAATTCGAGGGCGTGCAGACCCTTGAGCGTCGCCGGCACGAGTCGGCCGACCAGGTCGAGGGCCGGCTCGTTCGCGGCGTCGCTCACCCGTTCAGTCTTTCAATGTCGCCGCCTCGAGAGGCGGCTTGCCCCGGATCATGTCGGCGGCCTTCTCGGCGATCATCAGGACGGAGGCGTTGAGATTGGCCGACGGCATGGTCGGCATGATCGAGGCGTCGACCACGCGCAGCCCTTCTATGCCGCGCACCCGCAACTGATCGTCGACGACCGCCGTCGGATCGCTGTCCGGCGCCATGCGGCAGGTGCCCATGAGATGGAAGGTCGTCGTGCCGCGCTGCTTGGCGGCGAGCAGAAGGTCGTCGTCGGACTGGGCCTGCGGGCCCGGGAATTCCTCGCGATCGTAGTATTTGCTGAGCGCCGGCGACGAAAGGAGGCGACGCGCGAGCTTCATCCCGGCCAGCAGCACACGGCGATCGCTTTCGGCCGCGAGGTAGTTGGGCTGGATGATCGGATGCTCGAACGGGTCGGCCGAACGGGCGCGCACGTAGCCGATGCTGTCGGGCCGCTGCTGCCAGGAGGCGATGGTCATGCCGGGGAAGTCGTCGAGGGTCGACTGCACGCCCTCCTTGTAGGAGGCCGGGGTGAAGGTCAGCTGCAGGTCGTAGTTGTCGACGCGCTCGTCGGACTTCCAGAACACGTAGATCAGCGTCGGATTGAGCGACAGGATGCCCTGGCGGGTGAAGGCGTATTTCAGCACCTCCTTCGCCAGCTTCAGCCCATGCGATTTCTCGTTGATGGTCTCCGCGTTCTTGACGCGGGCGACGAAGCGCGGCGCGTAGTGGTCGCGCAGGTTCTCGCCGACGCCCGGCAGATCGTGCTTCACCGCGACGCCGAGCGACGTCAGGAGCGGTGCCGGGCCGATGCCCGATACCTGCAGGAGCTGCGGAGAATTCACCGCGCCGCCGCTCAGGATCAGCTCGCGGCGTGCCCGGACCTCGGTCTGGCTGCCGTTGCGGCCGCCCTTGCGGTAGCGGACGCCGACCGCCCGCTTGCCGTCGAGCACGATCTCGGTGGCGTGGGCATTGGTGCGGACCGAGAGGTTGCGGCGTTTCATCGCCGGATGCAGGTAGCCTCGGGCGGCGCTCTTGCGCATGCCGTTGTGGATGATGCGCTGCACGTAGCTGACGCCCGCCTGCATGGTGCCGTTGTAGTCGCGGTTGCGCGGGATGCCCATCTGCACCGCGCCCTCGATGAAGGCCTCGCAGATCGGGTCTCGCCATTCCAGGTCCGTGATCGGCAGGTTGCCGTCGCGACCGCGGAACACGTCGTCGGCCTCGCCGACCCGCCGCTCGCTCCGGCGGAAGTAGGGGAGGACGTCGGCATAGCCCCAGCCGCGGTTGCCGCGCTGCGCCCAACCGTCGAAATCGAGCCGCTGGCCGCGATTGTAGATATGACCGTTGATCGAGCTCGATCCGCCCAGCGTCTTGCCGCGCGGGGCGGCAATGGCGCGGCCGCCGGTCCATTCGCTGGGCTCGGACTTGTAGAGCCAGTTCACCTTGGGGTTGACCAGGGTGTACATGAAGCCGGCCGGGATATGGATGAAGGGATGCCAGTCCCAAGGTCCCGCCTCGAGGACGCAGACGGTGACGTTTTCATCCTCGCTGAGGCGGGACGCCAGCACGCTGCCGGCCGACCCGGCGCCGACGATGACATAGTCGAAAGTTTCCATGCGATGAGGACTGTGCGGCAAGTCGGCCGTTTCGGCAATTGGCTACTCCCAGGGCGGTACCCCGCCCCATGCCCGCTTCGAGGCGGCGCGTAACGTCTGCGCGGGCGGCACTTGAGGATGGCGCGCTGTTGATGCGATAGGTTGGGAAGTGGAGGGGCATGGATGCCGTATACCGAGCTGGCCAACTCGTCGTTCATGGACCTCACGAGCTGGCGAAGCGGGGGCAGCGGCCCGACGGGCGGCTCGCCGCTCGCCAGCTTCACGCTCAACGTCGCGCTCATCCTCGATCGTGCCAACGATCCGTCGACGCTGCTCGGCGGCAATTGGGCGTCGCGCCAGCAACAGCTCGAAAGCCTGAACAACGGTGGCACTCTGTGGTCGACCTACGGCGCCGACCAGACAAAGTACAACCAGGTTTTGTCCGACCTCGCCGGATTGGGCATCAAGACGGTCGAGCAGGTCGCAGCCGCTCAAGGCGTCCACTGCGGCTACATTTCGTCGACCGAGTCACGCACCATCTGGGTGCAGGTCGACCATACCAACATCGACAAGCTGTTCGGGCCGGGCTTCGTCCTGCGCGGCGACGACAAGAGCTGGCACTGGGAGGGCAGTCTCTCGCTGCCTGACGGCTGGGCCAGCACGCTCGGCGTCAAGGGGCTGTGGTTCGATACGCCCAAGTTCAATACGTCGTTGCCCGATCCCGGAGACGGCACGCTGGTCGTCTTGCCGCAAGGGTGGCAGAGCCTGGGCAATGCCAGCACCAGCCAGACCGACATCCCGCCCAACGAGATCGCCGACTACTACAACTTCCCGTTCTCCGGCGATCTCTGGAACCCGGCGTCGGGCATCGCGCCGAAGACCGGCACGATCGGCCTGGTCGAGCCGGGCGTCGGCGCTGCGGTTCCGGAGGGCTCGTTCGGCCAGCTGCTCGACCGTTATCGCGCGCAACTGGGCATCAACATGCCGGCTCAGTGGAACTCTGTCGCGCCCGGGGGCGAGAAATACCCCACCGACATCAAGCCGCCGGCATTCAATCCGGCCGGCGAACGCTCGCTCGATGTCGGCGTGGTCACCGCGATCAACCCGCAGAGCCCGATGGTGCTGTATGCCGGTTCAGGCCAAGCCGTCGACGCCCACGCCGACGCCTTCACGGCCTACCAGTCGGCGTTCTGGGACCTCACCCACAACCCCTCGGTCGTCACTTCCTCCTTCGGCTTCACGCCGCAGCTTTTGCCGGACTCACCGTTCTATTTCGCCGCGAAGGAACTGTTCATCGATGCGGCCCTGCGCAACGTCACCGTGTTCAACGACGCCGGCGACGGCGGCTCGGGCAACCAGTACGGCAACGGCCTGACCAACGTCGTCACCAGCCGGGCCAGTCCCTATGGCTTCCTGGTCGGCGGCACGACCTACAGCACCGTCGAAGCGGCGCTGGCCGACGAGACCTTGACCACCGTCACGTCTCTGGCGATGGCGCACGACAAGGCGACGATCTGGCAGCTGATGGCCGGCGGCCTGACGGAGATGCCCAATCCGTCCAGCCTCACCGCTTTCCTGGTCGAGGCGGTGTGGAACAACTACTACGTCACCGACACGACTATCGCCAGCCGTGGCAAAGGGACGGGTTACCTGCACAACAACACCGGTTCGGGAGGCGTCGATCCCAGCCGGCCTGCGCCCTGGTACCAGACGGCGTTCGGCCTCGATCCCAGGACATCGGATCCGTCGGCGCTGCCGGGGCGCGGCGTTCCGGACGTGTCGGCCGATGCCGGCGGCAACATGCACTACATGGTGCCCGGGCCGAGCATGGAAACGATCGGCGCCGACGGCGGGACCAGCGCGGCGACGCCCCTGTGGGCGGCGCTCGCCTCGCAGATCGACACGATCTTCCAGGATCAGGGATTGCCGCATCTCGGCTACGCCAACGACCTCTTCTATATCGCGGCGGCCATCGCGCCAGGCGGCTTCAACGACGTGACGATGGGCAGCAACACCTCGTCGTTTTCCCTCGGCGGGATATACACCAGTGACGACAAGATGATCACGCCGACAGGCTACGGCTACGAGGCCGCGCCGGGCTACGACCTCGTGACCGGCCTTGGCACGCCCAACGGCACGCTGGTGGCTCGGACGGTGTCGGCGATCGCCCACTCGCAAATGTACGGCACCAGCCAGGCCATGCTCGACGCCGACGGCGCGGGTTGGGACAGCGGCGCCGACCAGAGCCTGATGTTCCAGACCATGTCGCGGTCGTATGCGTCGGTGCATCTGGATCTCGGCGGCGCGGCCTTCGACTTCGACAGCGGCGCATCGGGCAGCTTCGCCTGGACCATGCGGCTGGCGCAGCAGTCGCTGCAGCCCGACTACGACCCCAACCTGGTGCGCATGTTCGACAAGTATGCCCACGGTTGGATCGGACAGACGGTGGTCGCGGCGGGCGAAAGCGTCTCGGTATCGATCGACGGCGGATCGGCACGGGCCATCCAGGGGTCGCTCACCAGCGAGTTCGGCTTCGCCGACTTCGTGACCGATACGGCCGTCGTCCGGGTGGCGCGGCCGGTGGCGGTGGCCGAGACAGCCGGCGGCCTCGACGACGTCACCGCGATCGTGCGCCTGCGCCAGAACGGCGAGAACAACCTGCAGCTCTCGTTCTACAAGGTCGACGATCTTGCCGGCACGATCGACGGGTTGGCGCCTGGTCATCCGGCTTATGCTGCCGCCGTTCAGGCACATGCCTTGCAGACCGTGTCGGGAGGCAGCGCCATCAACGGGCCGGGTTACGGACAGTTCAGTCAAACGA
>JAEWIV010000288.1 GCA_023386865.1 Pseudomonadota bacterium | reverse complement strand
CTTGGGGGCTGGTCGTCAACGAGGCGATGGCCTGCGGGATCCCGGCCATAGTCTCCGACGCCGTCGGCTGCGGGCCGGACCTCATCGACCCGGGATCGACCGGGGCGACATTTCCCTTCGGCGATGTCGCGGCGCTGGCTTCGACCATGGAAAAGGTTCTGGCGCTCGATCCAGAACGCACGCGCCGCCACCTTGCGGACAAGATGGCGCTGTACTCACCCGCGCGGGCGGCGGCGGCCGTCGTCGATGCGGCGACTACTCTTGCATCAGGCGCTCGACTAGAATGACAATGCTCCGGCCGGTGCAACGCCACTCGCAATCGTCACGATGAATTCCCGCTACGTGCCTCATCGGGTCGCGCCAGTCCCGACCTTCGACCTCGGCTCGCTGAAGCGCGCCTTCTTCTACATTTCGCTTGGATTGATGCTCGTTGCGCCGTTCTCGCTCGATCCGATCGCCTTCGCTGTCGGAGCGGCCGTTCCCTGGGTGATCCTGCAGCTCATCGGCCGGCCCGGCATGCCCGTGGCCATCGCCTATCTGTTCCTCTGGCAGTGGCTGCAGATCTTCGCCCGCGTCGTCCAGTCCATCGTCGACGGCGAATCGTTGGCCAACGGGCTCTACGGACCCAACGTCGCGCGTGCCTACTGGTACATGCTTGCCAGCCTCCTTGTCATGGCGATTGCGTTCCGCCTCGTGTTGCACGCCCCCAGGCAGCCGACCGCACGGGAAAGGACCGCACACTTCGAGTGGCGGCCGTTCGACATCTTCATGATGTATATCGCCTTCCTGTTCATCGCGGTCGGCTGCCGCTTCGCCGCCTACATGGTGCCGGCGCTCGACCAACCGCTCGATGCCTTCAGCCGCGTCAAGGTCATCCTGCTCTTCGTCTTGTTTGCCACCGTCCTGTCGACCCGACGAGGGTACAACCTGATGTGGGGGGCGGCAGGACTGGAACTCGTGATGGGGTTCTCCGGCTTGTTGTCGGATTTCAAGGGCGTCTTCATTTATTTGGCGCTGGCTGCCCTTGCGGCGCGAGTGAGGATCAAGGGTGCGACAGTGGCGGTGGGCGTGGTGGGCGCAGCCTTCTTGCTGTATCTCGCGCTATTCTGGACCTCGGTGAAGGCCGAGTACCGCGAGTTTGCGACCCAGTCTTCCGACTCGCAGGAGGTAAAGGCGACGTTCGACGAGCGCTTCGGTTATCTCGGCAGCCGCATTGTCGCGGCGGGCGACATCGATTGGTCGTTGGCTTCGTATGCCTTGATGGTCCGCCTGGCCTACACCGACATCTTCGGATCGGTGATCGGGGTGCAGGAGACGGCACCCGAGGCGACCGTCATGGGCCAGTGGAAGGATGCGGTCGAGCATGTGCTGAAGCCGCGCTTCCTGTTTCCCGAGAAGGCGGCGCTGTCCGACACCGACGTCTATATTCGCCTGGCTCGTGGCGATGCCTCGGAGCAGCTGAGGTCGGGCACCTCGATCAGCGTCGGGTACATGGCCGAGAACTTCGTCGACTTCGGCTTTCCGGGGATGCTCGGCGGCGTCTTCGTCATGGCCGCGATGTATGCCTTGGTCATTCGGTACTTCATGGCCTTCAGGCAGCCTTGGCTCCTCAAGGAAGGGGTCGTCCTGGCCTTCGTCGTCGGCGTTGGACAGAATGGCGTGGAGATGTCGTTGCCCAAGATCCTGGGCGCCACATTCATGTTCTTCCTTGTCTATACGTTGCTTGCGCGGCTGGTCTTTCCGGCGGCGCTGAGCTGGCTGAGCGGCCGCGCGGGGCTTCAGCAGCCTCAGCTTTCGTAATGTCCCGCGCTTGGCCGGCTGGTCGCTCGCGCCGATGAAGCGGCAGCCCCTGAACCTGTTCTACGAGGAGCCGGATCCCGACCGATGGCTGCCGTTCGACCGCTATCCGCGCCGCCTGATCAGGCGGTTGGTGCGCGGTCCTGATCAGCCCGGCGGGGCCAAGCGCGTCTTTCTCAATCTGATCGCCGGTCTCGATCGCCTGGGCGCCGCCTACCGCGTCAACGACTATCGCCACCTCAAGGACAGTCCGGACGCGCTCGCCTGCCTGATCGGCAAGCCGCACGTCCTGAGCAGGATCCCGGCTGCAACACCCGTCCTGTTCGGCACGTCGATCTACAGCCATCCCTTCGACGATCCAGACTTGCCCAAGCGGCGGCCGATTCGGCAGGTCCTGGTGCCGAGCCCCTGGGTGCGCGACATGTTCGCCGAGGTGTGGCCCGGGCGCGTCACGGTATGGCCTGTCGGCATCGATACCACGCGATGGAACGACGAAACGATCACGCCGCGCGATCTCGACGTCTTGATCTACGACAAGATCTTCTGGGAGCGCGAACGTTACGTCCGCGAGCTGCTCGGGCCGTTGCATGCCGAGCTCGAGCGGCGCGGGCTTCGCGTGCAGGTGTTGCGCTATGGATCCTACCGCGAGGAGGAACTGCTCCGGCTCAGTCGCCGCGCGCGCGCCATGATCTACCTGAGCCGCCACGAGACCCAGGGAATAGCGGCCCAGCAGATGATGGCATCCGGGGTGCCCCTGCTGGTGTGGGACGAGGGCGGCTATTGGCAGGATCCGAAATATGCGCCGCATCGGGTGCGGTTCTCGCCCGTCTCGTCGATGCCATACTGGGATGCGCGCTGCGGCGAGAAGTTCGCTCTCGGCGTCGGCCTCGGAGAGACCTTCGACAGGTTCTGGCAGAATGTCGAAGCCCGGCGTTATTCACCGCGTCAGTTCATCCTCGAGGATTTCACGCTCGAGGCGCGCGCTCAAGCCTATCTCGACCTCGCCGACAAATACGGTGCGGCCTGAACGCCGGCTCATCCGGACCCGGCGGACGATCCCTTACGCATCACCGTGGATCTTGGAAAGCATGCGCCGGCCCGCTTGAGCGAGGGCCTTGGGCAGGCCGAGATCGACGGCGAAGCGACGGAGCGTCTCGCGCAGATTGTAGACGAAGGCGGCGAAGCTCGCCGTCCGGTAGGCGACGACGCGCAGGTTCATGTCGAGCTCGTCCGTGTACCAGACCTTGTAGTCCTCCATGCCGCGCAGGAAGTCGAACTTGTCGTGGCTCCTCGCGTAATGGTCGACGATTGCGCTGAGCAGCACCGCACCGACTCGTTCTCGGCGAAAGGCCCGGTCCATGGCCGGCATGTAGAAGTAGACCTTGTGGCTATCGACAAAACCGAAGTGCATCGCCACCGGCCGGCCCTGGAACGCGATGAAGGAGAATTCCATCTTGTCCCGCATGCCTTCGCTGCGGGTCAGTTCCTCGAAGAACCTTCGGCCCTGGGAGGTGTTGAGGGGGCTGGTCCGCCAGGCGTGCCGGTGCAGCGAGGTGAATGTCGGCCAATGTTCGGCGATGTCGCGGCAGCCGACATGCACTGCAAAGCCCTGCTGGATCAGGGTCTTCAGGCGGTTGCGGACCTGGCGAAGCTGCCGCGTGTTCTCCACGACCCGACCCCGCCCGAGGTTGCGCACGGCGACAGGCGTCAGGGTATGGACGCGCACCGACCAGTCGGTATGGGCCTGCGCGACATTGACGATATGGAACGTCGAGGGATCGCGTGAGCAGAGCTGTGAGATGTCGATGACGTCCCATTCGCTGTTCCTGTCGCGCAGGCAGGCGAGCACCGCCGAGACGATCTGCCCACGGTGGTCGTCGGCGTGGATGAGGATGTTCCGATAGTCGCCGATTTCGGCCACGATGGTGCCGATCACCCGCACTTGGCAACCGAAACGGCGCACGTCGCGCAGGCAGAACGGAGCGATACCGGCGAGGCGGCCAGATGAATGCCTTACGACGACGATCAGCAGCCGATCCTTCTCGCGGTAGTGCCGGAAGTAATGGAAGTTCCATTCCCAGAGATAGAAGATTTCCGGGTACTCCATCTTGCCGACGAGCTCGTTCCACGGATTCCTGAGCGCCTCGAAAGCCTCGAGGGTCGTCACCAGCTCGGCCGAATAGGAGGCCATGGATCAGTGCAGGCCGGCCTTGCGGCATCGATAGTAGACCCAGGGACTGGCGAAGGTGGCCACCTCTGGCTCGGTGCCCTTGCTGTACTGCGCGCGCTCGTTGGGAGCGCAGCGGATGTCCTGCAGACCCAGCCTGGCGAGCGTCGCGACCTGCCGATCCGGCCTGATGTAGCAGATACCCGACGATCTGAAGCCGTGCAGTCCGTCATTGACGATTCCGACACTGAGCGGCAGTCGGAAGCGCAGTGTCGGGTTGTGCAGGTTGAACACCACCGCCCATTTCAGCGACCGCGCCGTCTCGCGGAGGCTGGGCCGGATCCGGAAGCGGAAACGGTCGACGATGACGTCCAGGAAGTTCGCGTTGTGGCTCGAGAAAGCCATGATGCCGCCAGGACGCAACACGCGTTTCATCTCTATCAGCGCGCGCTCGCGATCGGGCAGCTCGAGGTGATCGAGCCCGTTGTAGCTGAACAGCACGAAGTCGTAGGAATTGTCGTCGGCGAAATCGAGGTTCGAGGCATCGCCGACAACGAACCGATACGCCGGCAGGTCCTGCCGACAACGCTGGACCATCGTCCTCGCATAGTCGAGGCCGAGATAGGAGTTGACCCTCGGCGCGAAGTGCCACGCTGTTCGCCCGGCACCGACGCCGAGATCGAGCATTTCCATGCGAGCGAGGTCGGGAGCGAGCTCGTCGAGAAGGGTCTGTTCCGGAGCTTGCAGGCGCCGATCACGGCCGTAGCTGGATACAATCTGCGGGTCCTCGTAAGTCCCCCGATCACGATCACCCCTTCGCCTTCTCATGCCGCAGCGCCGCTCCCGCGACCTCCATAGCAAATGCCAAAGGTCGTCACCAGCAATGGCCTTCGACAGCTACGCATCGGGCCCGGGGCTCCATTCCGTTGACCAGTCGGTCACACTGCACTCGCGCCCGATGGTCCCGAGCTGGACCGGCAGAACGCGATCGACCAGCCGTGCCGGGAGCACGCGGCGCGTCATCAGCACGAACCGCAAGTAGGACCAGCGAAAGTCGAACGGCACACGTCGCTCGGCGTTGCGGTCGAATAGAACCAGGCGGTCGGGATAGGACCGCGTCGCCACCAGAGACGGTGCGTTCTGACTCTCGAACGACGCCAACATCCGGCGCTTGAGGGCGAGGTCGTCGGGCGCAAGGCGATATCGCCAGATCCGCCGGCCGTCGATCCCGTCAGGCGGCCCGTAGTAGGCCACAAGCCCGAAGAGCCAACGCGAGCATAGCGCGACGACGCGATGCGGAGTGTACCAAAGCGACGCGTATGGACTGTACTCGGGAGCCTCGAAGACGTCGAAGTGGTCGTCGGCGATGATGACCATGCCCAGCAAAGCCGCGGCCATGTCGTGGTGGACATGGCCACCCTCGAACATCGGCACCACCACGGCCGTCGGGCGGAACTCGTCGATGATTGCACGCAACTTTTGGGCGGCTTGCCGCAGCTTGTCGGGGTCGCGTTGGCGCAACCGCGGCAGCAGGTCCAGGTGACGCACGTCTTCCTCGCCAACGCCCGCTATCCGCCAAGCGGCCCGTGCCTCCGCGGTGCGGCGTTCGGCCATCCCGGGCGCCTCGTCCGGTGCGAGGTAGACGACGCAGGTCGTGCCGCCGATCCGCCGATTGAGGGCGCCCACGCCGCCGGCGGAGATCACGCAATCGTCTTCGTGGGGCGCTAGAATCAGCAAGCGGCCGGGGCCCGGCCAGTCGCGCCATCGCTCGAGGGCGGCAAGTCGCAGCAGCGCCACGATGCCGAACGCGGACAATGCCGTGTAGAACAGCGCGGCCGTCAGTGCGATCGCGGCCAGGATGCCGGTGCCCGCAGCCAGTGCCGCACCCCATGAAAGGCACGCGGTAGCAATCAACAAGCCGACGGGAATCGCCGGCTTGAAATAGACCGCGAGTTTCATGCGAAGGAACCGATCGTGGCGGCATCCGCACGGTCGTCATCGGTTGCCGGATCGTAGTAGATCGCCAGTTGGGACTGCTTCAGGCGGTCGGGCTGCGACGCCTGCTTCAACAGCCAGTGCAGGCCGGTCGGGCCGCCTAGCCGCAGCACAACCGCTGCGAGGATGCGCTTCAGCGGGTTGACCGGCGGATTTGAGACGAAATAGCTTTCACCGCCCCACAGCCAGTAGGCGTCTTTCAGGACCGGCACGAGCCCGCGCGCCTCCGGCAGGCCTGACAAGGCGATGAGCAGTGCCATGAAGCCGCTGCGCATGGCCGGCGCGAAGGTTTCGTGTTGTGGGTGCGACAGCAGCAGCTGCGACCACTTCAACCGGTATTGCGCCGCCGAGAGCGGCCGGCGCAACGCCGTTGCAGACGACACGCGATCGCCCTGATGGACGCGATAATAGGCCATGCCCACCGGGCGTCCGACGATCTGTGCACCGGCGAGTATGGTGCGACCGAAGAAATCGCTGTCGCCGTTTGCCGACAGACGCTCGTCCCAGGGAATCCCGGCGATCAGGGTCCTCGGCCAGAGCAGCGAGTGGCCGCATATCGTTCCTTCGCCCATGGGTTCGAGGATCTCGGCCAAGGTATCGAGACCGCGACGGTCCGGCGGAGCGCAGACGATCGGTCCGACGCGGACCTTCCCGGCTTCCACGGTGAACCGCCGCCAGCGGCCGGATACGACGGCGCCCTTGGGTGCTTCCTTCGAGGCCTTCACCAGCGCTTCGATGTGCTCCGGATGGATCAAGTCGTCGTCGTCGAGGAACAGTATCCAATCGCCGGTTGCCGCGGCGACTCCCGCGTTGCGTGCGGCGCTCGGACCGCGTGCCGTCTGGTGCCTGATGACACGCGCCTCGGGGAACTCTGCGTCGAGCACGGCGAGCGTATCGTCGGCAGACGCTTCGTCGACGACCAGCAACTCCTTGTCCGTCCATGTCTGCTTGCCGACGCTGCGTAAGGTCTGGCGTAGCCAATCCCGGCGATTGCGGGTCGGCACGATGATGGAGACCTTGTCGCTCAAGACGTGGCGTCCCCCGGACCTGCTTCACGCTAGGAGGTCATTCTCGGCTACCTATGCTATTGAACGCCGCGATCCTGCAAGCCCCCCGACGAGAAGCGCCGGCGGGCATGCAGGACAGGTTGGCTCGACGGCCTGCCTGCGGCCGAACTGGTGGACGAGTTCTTGCGCCTACTTCACGTCGTTCCGACGTATCTGCCCGCCGTTCGGTACGGCGGTCCGATTTGGTCGGTTCATGCCCTGTGCCGGGCCCTCGCAGCCGATGGCCACGACGTTCATGTGTTCACGACCAGCGTCGATGGCCCTGCCGACAGTGACGTGCCGTTGGCGACGCCGGTCGATCTCGAAGGTGTCAAGGTCACCTACTTTCCAAGTCACGCGCTACGCCGGCTCTATTGGTCGCCGCCGATGCGTCGCGCATTGAGCGCGTCGGTCGGCGCGTTCGATGTCGTGCATCTGCACGCCGTCTACCTGTGGCCGATCTGGGCCGGGGCACGTGCCGCCCGCGCCCACGGCGTGCCCTACGTCGTCTCCCCGCGCGGCATGCTCGTGCCTGAGCTGATCCGGCGCAAAAGCCGCTGGGCAAAGGCGGCGTGGATCACGCTCGTCGAGCGCACCAATCTCGAGAGCGCTGCCGCCATCCATGCGACCTCGTCGGTCGAGGCGGGTCATCTCGCCGGCTTCGGCTGGAAGCTGCCGCCCGTCGTCACCATCCCGCACGGCGTCGATGATCCGCCGCCGCCGCCGTCCGCTGCCGCGCTGTCGACCGACATCGTTGCCGCGATTGCCCAAGGCCCGGAGGTTCTGGCCTTCGGCCGACTGAGTTGGGAAAAGGCCCTTGATCGCCTGATCGCTGCCCTGCCGGCTGCGCCGGCTGCACGGGTGGTGCTCGCCGGCGACGATGCCGGCGGTTACGCTGCGTCCCTTGCGGCGCAGGCGCGCTCTGCCGGTGTCGACAGGCGCGTAACGATCGTGGCGCGCCACGTCGAAGGCGCCGACAAGGAGGCGTTGTTTGCGGCGGCGCGGATATTTGCGATGACGTCGCTCTCAGAGAACTTCGGGCTTGCTGCCTTAGAGGCGATGCGGCGAGGCCTGCCGGTGCTGGCGACGCCCGGCGTCGGAGTGTCCGAGATCGTTCGCGAGAGCGGTGGCGGTCGCGTCGTAGAAGCAACGCCGGCATCGATCGCAGCGGGTATCAATGCGTTGCTGGATGATCCGTCCGGCAGTCGCGCCATGGGCGAGGTGGGGCGTGCCCATGTCGTCGCGCGCTATGGCTGGCCGAAAATTGCGCATCGGATGACCGACCTCTACGAAGCGATCTCACGGCGGCGGAAACCGGGCACCGTGCGGCCATGATGGAGCTATTGGCCCGAAGCCCGTTCGATCCGGCGGCGGATCGTCGGCTGGTCATTATTGCGGATTGGCTGCCGCCGGACTTCGGGGCGGTTGGCCAGTACATGTACCTGCGCGCCCGGGCGCTTGCCGAGCAGGGGCACGTCGTGACGCTCATCGGCCTTGCATCCGACGGCAGCTCGGTGCGCCGCGAAGCGATAGGGAAGGGGACGTTGATCGAGCGGCGGTTGGCGGCGCGACCTGTGCCACGCGGCTCGCTGCTCGGGCGGTTGATGTGGACGCTGTGGACCGACCTCCGCCTCATCGCGGCCGGCTTTCGCGACCTGCGAGCGGCCGACGGGGTCCTGTTCACCGGCTCGCCACCGTTCATGATCCATCTTCTGGCGCCGTTGAAATTCCTGTGGCCCGGCCGCCTGGTCTACCGCATCACCGATTTTCACCCCGAATGCCTGATCGCGGCGCAGGCTCATCCGTCGCGAGCCCTTGCCCTGTTGCTGGCGCTGACCAACTTCTGGCGTCGGCGGATCGACAGTTTCGAGGTGCTCGGTCTCGACCAGAAGCGGCGCCTCAGCGCGACCGGCGTTTCGCCGGAGCGGATCGCGCTGGTGCGTGACGGCTCGCCAATTGCCTTCACCGCCAATGGCGCTGCCGAGCCTTTGCCGAGTGTCCTCGCGAAGTCCTGCGTGCTGCTCTACGCGGGCAACTTTGGCGTGGCGCACGAGTGCGATACCGTCGCCGACGGCTATGCACGCCATCATCGCGAGGGCAGCGGGCGGGTGCGACTCTGGCTGAGCGCGACCGGTGCCGGCGCCGACGACCTGGCGCGACGACTGACGGCGCAGGGCCTGCCATTCCATCGCTCGGCACCCGTGCCTCTTGAACGATTGGCGGGCTTGCTGATGGCGGCGGATGCACACCTTGTGACGCTGAAGGACGCGTTCGTCGGATATGTGATGCCGTCGAAGATCTACGCCTGCATCGAGTCCGGCCGGCCGATCCTTTTCGTTGGCAGTACGGATTCGGACGTCGATCTCGTCGCTCGGCACGCCGAGGCAGGCTATTGGCGCGTGCCGTGCGGAGATGTCGCGGGGTTCGCAGCAGCGCTTGATCAGCTTGGCGAGCGCGTCAATCGCGCAACTGATGAAAAAATCCCGCCGGCCGCTTGATTGTTGACCTTATGAACGATGGCCAACATTCAGAAATTATGAGAATAAAACACATCGAATACAAAATTCGCTATTTTTTGCGTTGACGGTGCAGTTATTTGCGGTATGATGCAAGAACTAAGGCCACACTGCCGTCAAGGCCATGTTGCGTGGCAATCTACTTAAGCGCCTGTTTTTGCTGATTTTTTCTAGGGCATTGACATGGCTCCTGCAAATTCGCCTCTCACGCCTGCCAAGCCGTCCGGGTCTTGGCTTGCTGTGTGCAATTGGGTATTTTGGCGGATGCTTGGCGTGGGATCCCTGCGAACAATTCGGAGCAGGCCAAGCAGTAGTAAGCACTTAATATTGGGCGGCTACGGCAGGGGTGTCGCGGCGGCAGGGTCGGTCGATATGACAAAGGTTGCACTTCGGGCGCAGTGTGTTTCGGCGGCGTCCGCCCTGCTGATGGCGGTGTCAGCGTCGGCGCAAGCACAGTCGCCGGACGGTTGGCAAATGGCAGCCGAACCGGAGTCGGCCCAGCAAGCTCAAGCCGAACAGAACCAGGCCCAGGGTCCGGCCGCCATTGCGCAGGCGAGTCCAGGCCAATCGCCCGCCGGGCCGCAGCGGGGAAGCGGCCCACTGCAAGGCGCAGGCCCGCTGCAGGGTGCCGGCCCGCTGCAGGGCGCTGGACCGCTGCAAGGCGCGGGCCCGCTGCAGAGCGCCGGGCCGCTTCAGAACGCCGGGCCGCTGCAGAGCGCAGGTCCCCTCCAGAGCACGGCGCCGCTCTCCGTGCCGGCCAGCCTCGGCGTCGTCGGCCTGGCGCCAGGACCGGCACTCGCGCTCCCGAATGTGCCCGACCTCGCGTTGACGCCTGCTCAGCTCATGGTGCTGATCAGCGGCGACGTGACCTCGATTAACCAGCTTCTCGGGGAACTCCTTGGTGGCAACACGACAAACCAGCAGCTCATGGCTCTGGTGAACGCGATGGTGACGACGCCGACGCAAGCCACGCTCCTGCAGCCGGCGTTGCCGCCTGTTGGGCTTTCACCGGTCAACAACGCGCCGGCGGTCGTCTCCGGTTCTCCTTCGCTGCCACCGGCGCCGCTTGCGCCGACGCCGGCGCCTCCGCCTGTCTATGATCCAACGAACAAAGCCAGCAACACTTAGCGTCCAAGACCAGAAGCATAGCTTCGTTCAACCGACGCTCGCGCCGTTGCCGGGGTGGCCCGCAAGTCCTATGACGATTCGTGCGACCCGCACTCAGTTCGTTTGGACGCCTATCCTCGGCTGGGTGCTCTCGTCGTGCCTGGCAGCGACGGTCCAGGCGCAGGTCGAAACGCTTTCGCCAGCCAGGCAGACCCTGGAGCAGCAGACGCCTCAAGTCGATGTTCCCGGTGCCTCCACATCCACGGAGCCCATCGTCGAGAGGGGAAACGAGCTTGGAATCAGCGTTGGCGCCTTCACGCTGTATCCCGCGCTGGACCTCAATCTCGGATATGACGACAACGTCTTCGCGACGCCGGCGCCGACGACTCCCTCGGCGGTCGGCGTGGTCCGTCCGTCGCTCGAGCTGCGTTCGGAGTGGTTGAACCACTCTCTGCGTCTGCTGGCCAACGGCGCCTTCGGTTTCTACGCCAATGCACCGACCCAGAATTTCCAGAACTATCTTGTGCAGGCCGATGGCCGGCTGGACATCCAGACCGACTTCTGGCTGACCGGCATGGTCGCCTTTCGGCGCAACACCGAAGCGCTCGGTACGCCGAACGTTTCGTTCGCCCAGGCGCCGACGGTAGTCGATTCGGTTCCGATCGAGTTGTCGCTCTACCAGAAGTTCAATCGGCTATTCTATCAGCTCACCGCGGCGGCGACGCGATACTGGTACTACGACTACAGCACCATCACGTCGCTGGGATTGCCGGGTGCAAGCCGAGACCGTACCGAATACGAACAGAGGGCCAAGATCGGCTACGAACTCGTTCCCGATCGCCTGTCGATCTTCCTTTCGCCGAGCTTCAACCAGCGGGTTTACGTCGAGACCGTCAATGTGGCGGGCCAGCAGCGCGACTCCATGGGCTGGAATGTCGGCGTCGGCGCGACATTCACGCTTGGCCCCAAGACGTCATTGGAAGGCTCCATTGGCGCGGGCAGTCAGACCTATACGGCCAGCGGGACGCCGACATCCGCCGCCACTTTTTCCCTGAGTGGCACTTGGAACGGCTACGAGCCCCTTACATTGCGCCCGGTAGTGATGCGCACCATCAACGAGTCCGCGCTGACCAACTACCAGAACTACATCTCCACGGTGGCGGGCGTCGATTTCACCTACGACATCCACTATCCATGGAAGGCCGTCGGCGGCTTGTCATACAACGTCGCGGACTACACCCCCGTCCCGGGTTTGGCGGGCGTCAACCCGCGGACCGACTATTTCGTCAAGGCTTCGATCGGCCTGCTTTACGAGGTTCGTCCGCAGTACTCGATCGGGCCGTTGTACGAGTTCAGTCAAGGAACGACGACCGACGTCGCGGCAGGCGGCCCTCAGTTCACGCGAAACTTTTTTTCCATTCGCTTGGTTGCCAGACGGTGATGTCGTGAAGTTCAGCATCGCAATCCTTGTCAGGCTGTCGGCGATACTCCGCTGCGGGCTCGCGCTGCCGATGGTGGTGCTGGCCTTGGCGGCCTGCGATCCTCAACCGCCCATGACGGTGAACACCCTCCAGCAGCCGTCGCAGATGACGCAGACGATCCGCATGGCCGAGTACCGGGTGGCGCCCGGCGATCGTGTCCGGGTGACGGTGCTGTCCGATCCGGAACTGTCGGGAGAGTACGAGATCGATTCGACAGGCATGATTTCGCCCCGCATGGCGGGGCGGGTCCAGGTCGTCGGGATGACCACCGTCGAAATCGAAGAGGTGCTGCGCACGCGCTATCGCACTGACGGTCTGCTGCGCGTTGCCAGGCTGAGTGTGGACCTCGTGGCCCGCCGTCCTTTTTACATTCTGGGTGAAGTCGGTCGGCCCGGGTCGTTCCCCTATGTGTCGGGGATAAACGTGGCACAAGCCATAGCGATCGCCGGCGGCTTTACGCGGCGGGCATCGAAGGCGCGCATGACGATTCAGCGCTTCAACCAGACCAGGGGCATGGAAGAGAGCGTCACGGAAGACAGTCCAGTGGGGCCGGGCGACATCATCCGTGTGCCGGAGCGATGGTTCTGATCCAGAAGCTGGCGAGGTGGCGTAAGCGTAGGCGTCGTTCAAGCGTAGCGTCGTTGGGGAGAGCGGGGTGGGACCGCTCGAGAGGACTGAAGCGTAAGGGCTGGCCTTGCAAGAGGGCGGCCGGGTGTCGTTTGCGGGTGTGGTCGCGCGTATACTTGTCGCGGAGTAAGTGGGATGGGATCGTTTCCTAAGGCCGAGCAGATCGTGGACGATGGTGCCATAAACCGGATGATTCCGGCGTCCGAGCCGGGCGCTCTGGCCCCGATTCATGGTGGCGAGAGCCCCAACGAGCTGTGGGAATGGCTCCGCCTGCTCAACCGGCGCAAGGCGCTGATCGTCGGTTGTGGACTGGTCGCCGTCGCGCTGATGGCGCTGATCATCGCGCAGGCCACCCCGATGTACAAAGCATCGGCGCGCCTGCTCCTCGATACGCGGACCTTCAAGGTCGTGAGCACCGAGGCGGCGCTCTCGGGCGTCGACACGATGAACCTCGGCGCCATCCAGAGCGAGCTCGAGGTCATCCAGTCGGAGTTCCTCATCGGTCGTGTCGTCGACAAGCTCGGGCTCGCCAACAACCCGGATTTCAACGGCACCAAGCCGCCCGGCTTCATCGACAGCGCGTTCGCGCCGCTGCGCGAGTTGTGGTCCACCGGCATTTCCACATTGCTGGCGCCGGTGCCCAGGCCGCAGCCGGCCGCTCAGCAGGGCCGTTCGAGCCGCCCGGCCGAGGAAAGCGATCCGCGCCGCCGCGCCGCGATCGGCGCCGTTTCCAGCGGTCTCAGCGTCACGCTTCTGGGCCGTACGTTCGTCATCCTGATCACCGTCGAAAGCCCGGACGGCACGATGTCGGCGCGCATCGCAAACGCGATCGCCGAAGCCTATCTTGCCGACCAGATCGACACCAAGAACGAGGCCAACCGCCGTGCCACCGAGTGGCTCGAGCAGCGCCTGGCCGAGCTGCGTCGCAACCTGCAGGTCGCGGAGGAAGCCGTTGCATCCTATCGCCGCGACAAGGGTCTCGCAGGCAGTCCCGAAGGCGCGGTGTCGACCCAGACCCTGTCCGACCTCAACAGCAAGTATGTGGCCGCCCGTAGCAAGCGCATCGAGCGAGAGGCTCGTCTGGTCGCGCTGAGCAAGGCCAGCCTCAATCCCGGTGAGATTGCCAATATTGCCGAAGTGTCGGGCAACACCACGTTGGCGGCGTTGCGCATCCAGGACGTCGAGCTGACCCGCAAGATGGCCGAGCTGGCGTCTATGCTGGGCGACAACCACCCCAAGATGGTCCAGGCGCGCAACGAGCTTGCCAGCGTGCGCGCGCGCTTCCTGAGCGAGACGCAGCGCATCACGCTCGCCGTGCGTGCCGAGCTCGACGCCGCCAAGGCCGAGGAGGAGGAACTCAAGGAGCTGTTCGAGAAGGCCGCCGTCGTCTCCGGCACGGCGAGCCAGTACGAAGCCGAGCAAAAGCAGCTGGAGCGCGAGGCCCAGTCGAACCGCACCCTTTACGAGAGTTTCCTGACCCGCTTCAAGGAACTGCGCGAGCAGCAGGACATCCAGCGCGCCGATGCACGCATCCTGGCCTATGCCCATCCGGCGGGCGCACCATCCTCGCCCAACTACAAGACCGGCCTGATGGCTGCCTTCATGATCGGGTGCCTGCTCGGCATGGCCGGCGCCGTCGCCGCCGAGAAGCTCGACCGCGTGTTCCGTTCGGCGGCCCAGGTCGAGCAGGCGACCGGCGTGGGCGTGCTGGGCATGGTGCCGGAGGTCAAGGGCGCGGCCGTCGCGCGCTCCAATGTGGTTGCCCATGTGCTGGAGAACACGACGTCGCCGGCGGCCGAGTCGATACGGGCGGTGTTCACCGCCATCAGCCTGGGCAGCCTGGATCGGCCGCCGCGGGTCATCGCCGTCACCTCATCGACGCCGAGCGAAGGCAAGACCACTTTCGTCGCGTCGCTGGGCGGCCTGCTCACCAAGATGAATGCCTCGCGCCGCGTGCTGATCGTCGACCTCGACCTGCGCCAGGCGAGGATGTCGGCGGCGCTCGGCCTGAAGGATCGCGGCGGCACCATCGACGACTACCTGATGGGGCTGAAGACCCTGGAGGAGTGCACGAGGCGCCACGACAATTCGGGTGTCGACTACATCCTGGCGCGGCCCAACACGCCGAACGCGCCCGAGATTCTCGAATCCCATGCGATGAAGGCGGCACTCGCCACTTTCTCGGAGCGCTACGACCTCGTGATCCTCGACAGCCCGCCGGTGATGGCGGTGTCCGACGCCCGCATCACCGCCCGCCTCGCCGACTACACCGTTTTCATCGTGCAGTGGGCCAAGACGCCGCGCGAGGTCGTCAAGACCGCCGTCAACGCCCTGCTGGGCGTCAGCAACCACGTCGGCATCGTCATCAATCGGGTGAACCTCGCCAAGCACGCCCGCTACGGCTACGGCGACCATGGTGACTATTATTCGCGCTACCGGGGTTACTACGGCTCAGGGACCGAGCCTCCGCCGAACGCGCCGCGGCCGCCACTGACGCTGGCGAAACGATAGGAGTTGCCCACGCGTCATATCTGGTCGCGGTGGTTCGGACGAGCGGCGCCGGCGGAGCCGGCCTCCGTTCCCGCCGGGCATGCCGTGTACGCGGTGGGCGACATCCACGGTCGGATCGATCTGCTCGAAGTGCTGCTCGGCCGGATCGCCGCGGAAGCCGACCGGCACGCCGAGGATACCGAACGCAGCCTGATCTTCCTGGGCGACTACATCGATCGCGGGCCTTCCAGCCGAGGCGTGGTCGAACGGCTGCTGCGCGATCCGTTGCCGGGCTTCGGCACGGTGCGGCTGCTGGGCAACCATGAAGCGGCGCTGCTCGATTTCCTGGACGAGCGCAGCGACGGTCTGGACTGGCTGTCCTACGGCGGGCTGGAGACGCTGATGTCGTATGGCGTGCCGCCCAAGGGCTATCCGGATACGCCCCAGAGGGCGGCCGAGCTGCGCGGGGCGCTGGCCCGCGCAATACCTCAGTCACACGTCGCCTTCTATCGCGCCTGCACCTTGCACCACAGCGTGGGCGACTACGTGTTCGTCCACGCCGGGGTACGGCCCGGCATCAGCCTCGAGATGCAGCACCCGGCCGACCTGCTGTGGATCCGGGACGAGTTCCTGCGCGCCCGCTGGCCTTTGCCGGGCAAGGTGGTCGTGCATGGCCACACGATCTGCGACCTGCCGCAGGATATCGGTCATCGCATCAACGTCGATACCGGCGCCTTCGTGAGCGGCCGCTTGACCTGTCTTGTGCTGCGCGGGACTCGGCGGCAGTTCATGTCGACATTCGACCTCTAGGGCATCGTGCCGACGCGGCTCAACATCGGCTGCGGTCGCTCGCCCACACCAGGCTGGATCAACTACGACAATTCGCCGTCGATCCGGTTGGCCCGCTGGCCGGCGGTCGCTGCGGTGCTGGCGCGGCTCGGGTTGATCGACGAGCATGCCCTTGCCTTCGCCGCTTTCTGCCGTAGCCAGCGTATCCTCCATGCCGATGCGGCCCGCCGCATTCCCCATGCTGCCGGCACCGTCGATGCAATCTACGCCTCGCACATGCTCGAGCACCTCGATCGGGCCGAGGCGCGCTCGTTCCTCGCCGAATGTCGGCGCGTTCTGAAGCCAGGCGGCATCCTGCGGCTGGCAGTGCCCGATTTGCGCCACGCGGCCTGCCGGTATCTTCGGTTGAGCGACGCCGACGGCTTCCTGAGCCACCTGCAGTTCGATCTCGACAAGCCGCGCGGCGCCGCGGCGCGGTTGCGGCGCTCGCTGAGCGGCGGCCGAGGCCATCACTGGATGTACGACCGCGAGTCGCTGGTGACGCTGATCGAGGCCGCGGGTTTCGCCGACGTCGAGCCGGTGGGCGAGGGGCGCACCCGAATCGCCGATCCGGGCGGGCTCGACCTCAGCGAACGAGAGGCCGACAGCCTCTGCGTCGAGGCACGGCGCCCCTAGCTCGGCCCTCGGCTCACGCAATCGTAACCGGTCGTGTAGATGCGCCCGTGGCACGCTCCGATACCGCCGACCACAGGAAGGAGCGACCGATGACAACCATTCGTTCGGCACTGGCAGGAGCCATCGCTTTGCTCGCCACCGCGGCGGTGATCGTCGATGCGCCGGCTCAGAGCCCGCCGACCCGGCTGCGTGGCTCGATCGCGGCGATCGACGGCAAGACCGCGACCATCGCGACGCGCGAAGGGACCTCGGTGCCGGTGAAACTCGCCGACAACTGGGCTGTGATGCTGGTGAGCCCGATGAGCATGGCCGACGTCAAGGAGAACAGCTTCGTCGGCATCGCCTCCCTGAAAGGGCCCGACGGCACGCTGAACGCCCTCGAGGTGTTGATCTTCCCGGAGGCGGCGCGGGGATCCAACGAAGGCCACTATCCTTGGGACCTGCAGCCCGAGAGCATGATGACCAATGCCACGGTAGCGACCGTAGCGGCGGCGCCTGACGGTCAGACTCTGACGTTGAAGTACAGCGACGGGATTCAGACCATCAAGGTGAAGCCCGGCACGCCGATCGTGACCTTTGCACCGGGCGATCGCGCCGACGCCAAGGTCGGGGCCAAGGTATTCCTGGGGGCGACCAAGGGTGCCGATGGCGGGTTGACCGCCGGACGCCTGCTCGTGGGCAAGGACGGTTTGACGCCGCCGATGTAGGCGGCAGTACGATTTCGGACGAAGCTGTGCCACTCTGCGCGCTTCGTCACCACAAGGTCTCAGGAAACGCGGCAATGGTCCGCGGGCGGGGTGGCTTGCCTTGTCGCCGCCCCATATATGTGGCCCTAGCGTCACTTTGCGGCTACAATCACAGTTTCAATGAAGACCGGAGATATAATGAACACCGAACGTGTCCTCCGCGTTTGCTGCATCGCAACCGCGTTGGTGGCGATGAACTACCCGCTGGCGCAGGTCTTGGCACAGGTTCCCGGTGCGGTGGGACAGCCGCAGCAGCGCGAGGAGCGGCCGGACTTTCGTTCGCTGACCGTGCGCGAGTCCGAGCAGTACGATGCCAAGGGGGTTCGGCTGGGAGGGTTCAAGCTCTTCGGCACGGTCGAGGCCGACGAGGTCTTCAATGACAACGTGAACGCCACCTCGAGCGCCGTGGGCAAGCAGGCCGGGTTCATCCAGCTGGTCAATCCGACCCTGGAGCTGAAGTCGGACTGGAACAACCATATGCTCCATGCCTACGCCAAGGGCGGGTTCGGCTTCTACAGCGTCAATCCGCAGCTCAACAACTACCAGGACGCCTCGATCGGCGCGGATGGCCGGCTGGATATCCAGCGCAACTGGAACGTCTATGGCGGCGCATCCTGGAACCGCCGTCACGACGAATTCGGCACGCCCAACACGCCGACCGGCATCGGGCTGCCCGTGACGGTGTACAACCAGGCCACCGCGAACGTCGGTTATTTCCAGGCATTCAACCGCCTGAACGTGCGACTCGACGGCCGTTATGACAATTACAACTTCTTCAACAACGGCCTTGGCCCGGCCCAGGGCGTGATCCCCAACAGCGATCGTAACCGCAACGAATGGCGCGAGGCGCTGCGCTTCGGCTACGAATTCTCGCCGGGCTACGAGGTCTGGGTCCGCGGCAGCCTCAATCAGCGGCGGTACTTCCAGCTCGACACGTCCGGGCTCGACCGTTCCTCCAATGGCTTCGACGTCGTGGGTGGCGTGGTCATCGACCTGGGAGGGATCACCGCCGTCGAGGTCTTCGCGGGTTATCTGCAGCAGACCTACGTTTCCGGCCAGTTCGCGACCATCAGCACGCCGACCTTCGGTCTGACGGGATACTGGAACCCGGTGCGCGACCTGTGGGTGAAGCCCTTTATTCGCCGCACGGTCGACGATTCGGCCTTCACGGGATCGGCCGCCTATCTCAGCACCACCGGCGGGCTGGACGTCAACTACCATGTCCGTCCCAACCTTCGCCTCGACGGCCATGCCGACTATGCCGTTGCCGACTATTCCGCCCTGAGCGCCGGCGGCAGCAATCAGTACGACCAGTATATCACCCTGCGCGCGGGCCTCATGTATCTGCCGACCGCCAACTTCTACGTTGGTCCGACGTACCAGTTCATCCACCGCAGCTCGAACCAGTTCAATGGTGACTACGATCAGAACGTCGTCATGCTGAGGCTCGGGGCCCGGCTCTAGCAGCGGATGCAATCGGTGGGCGGGACCAGGGAAGGTCCCGTCGCGGCCCGTTGCGAATGCCTTGTCGCTACCGGTGAATGGCTTTGACACCCCGATGACCTCCGCCATAAAAGCGACCGCCGTCGACAGCGTGCGCGAGTCGCCGGGATCGCGCGAAGAGGGCTGAGCAATGGACGACGACGCGCAGGCACACGGGCGTCATCGTACGGATGGCCCTTCGACTGAAAAAGTTTCCGAGAAGCTCCAGCGTTTCCGCTCGCGTCGGGCGATGATCGGAATCGTCGGGTTGGGCTATGTCGGATTGCCGCTTGCCTGCGCCATTGCCCGCAAGGGCTTCTCCGTTCTGGGCCTCGATATCGATGGCGCCAAGGTCGACCAGATCAATTCGGGCGTTTCCTACATCGGCCATATCGACGGCAGTGAGATCTCGCGACTGTCCAAGGCCGGGCGGCTCGCGGCGACGGACGACTTCGCCCGAGTGGCCGAGCTCGATGCCATCCTGCTTTGCGTGCCGACTCCTCTCTCGCCTCACCGTGAGCCGGATCTGACGTACGTCGTCAAGACCACCGAGTCGATCGCGCCGTTCATCCGGCCCGGCCAGCTCATCGTCCTGGAATCGACGACCTATCCCGGTACGACCAGGGACGTCATGCGACCGATACTGGAGCGCGGCGGCCTGCGTTCGGGGCGGGACTTCTTCCTTGCATACGCGCCGGAGCGGGAAGACCCCGGCAACGTCCAGTTCTCCACGGCTGCCATTCCGAAGGTGGTCGGCGGCGATGGCCCCGATGCGCTGCACCTTGCTCGAGCGCTCTATGATGAAGTCGTGGCCAGCACCGTGCCGGTTTCATCTCTGGAGACGGCCGAAGCGGTGAAGCTTGCCGAGAACATCTTTCGCTCCGTCAATATCGCCCTGGCCAACGAGCTCAAGACCGTGTTCGAGCCGATGGGCATCGACATTTGGGAGGTCATCGAAGCCGCGAAGACGAAGCCGTTCGGATATATGCCGTTCTATCCCGGGCCGGGGCTCGGTGGGCACTGCATCCCGATCGATCCGTTCTATCTCACCTGGAAGGCTCGCGAGTATGGCGTGGTTACCCGCTTCATCGAGCTGGCCGGAGAGATCAACACGGCCATGCCGCAGCGGGTCGTGGATCGCACCATTCAGGCGCTGAACGAGCGCCACGGCAAGGCTTCCAGGGGCGCGCGAGTTCTCGTGGTCGGGGTCGCGTACAAGAAGAACGTCGATGACACGCGCGAAAGCCCGGCCTTCAGGATCATCGAGCTGCTCGAGAAGCGCGGCGTCGCGGTCGCCTTCTATGATCCGATCGTCACGGAGATTCCGCCGACGCGCGAGCATACGGAACTGTCGGGTCGACGCTCCGTCGACTTCGACGAGGCGACGGTTGCGGGCTTCGACGCCGCCCTCATATGCACCGACCACGATTCGATCGACTACCGTCGACTGGTGGACTGGTCGTTGCTTGTCGTGGACACCCGGAACGCCTGTGCGCGCTTCGGCGTGGCTGACGAGAAGATCGTCAAGGCGTAACCGGAACGCGATCGGGCAATTGCCTGGGCAGGCACGTGCGTGCAGGCCCGGGCTTCAGCTGAGCAGGTCGAGCACGCGCTTCGCGTCTTTCAACACCGGCGTCTCGAACCCGTCCGGGAAGCCGGCATAGACCGCACCGAGCAGGTCGCGGCCGCGCACCCGGGCGGCGCGTTCCGACCAGAGCTGTGCCAGGCTCTGCGCGGCCTGCAACTCCCACAGCCTCGCGCCCTGCCTGCGCGCGCAGGCCAGCGCTGCCTCGAAGCCGGCCTCGGCTTCCTCGCGGCGTGCCGCGACCAGGAGCAGCTGGGCTTTGATCCGGTGGGCCTCGGCGTTCCACCAGCGCTCGCCGCTCCGCTCGCCTTCGCCGATCGCCTGCTCGGCGAATTCCAAGGCGAGTGCCGTCGATCCGGCCTGGGCATGCGCCATCGCCAGATACGAGGTGTTGTACGAGCTCTGGTAGTTCGCACCGGTCGCGCGATGCGCCGCAAGCGCATGCTCCATGGCGAGCGAGCATGACCCGAGCTCTCCGGCATCGATCTGGTTCACCACTCGCAGCACGTTGGCGCGAGAGATGTGATAGGGACTGCGCTGCTCGACGGCGATGGCGTGGCCTTCTTCGGTGGCGGCGATCGCTGCCTCGATGTCGCGCAGGTGGCTGAAGAACCGTGCCTGCGCGAGAACGGCCGAGACGAGGGTGAAGGGATGCGATTCCTTTCGCGCCTGGTCCACTGCCGTCGCCATGGCCTGAAGGGCACGATCGATTGCACCGCGGTACAAGTAGCCGAGACCCAGCCAGACCTGGGTGAAGACCGGCATGTTGTAGCCGGCGATCAGCGCTATCGGTCGGCGAGCTTCGGCGTGGTGCAGCGATGCCGCGGTCTCCAGGTGGCGGCATGCCGGCTTCAGGTTCCCCATGTGCAGATGCGCCGCGCCGGTCAGGTACTGGATGACAGGCGCCGTCAACTGGTCGACCGGCCGCTGCAGATAGGGGGTGCACAACCGCATGGCCAGCGGCGCCTCGGAGCGCATGAGATGATAGTTGAACAGGCCACACAGCGTGCGCAGGCAGAGAATCGGTTGGATGGCTTCATCGAGCAGGTCGCGGGCCCGTGACAACACCGCGAACACGTCGCCCGACCCGAAACCCTTCGTCATGACGTAGCAGTCGCCGAGCAGAGCGAGCAGGTTGCCCTCGAGCCGCTGGCGCACGGCTCCGTCGGCGATGTCGGGCAGCACGGCAATGGCCGTCTCGACCTGCGCCTGGGCCTCCGCGCCGGCGCACCGATCGAGCGCGATCCGCGCCGCCCGCAGCCGGTATTCGATCGCCCGCTCCCACAACGCGGCCTCGGTACAATGATAGGCCAGCTCGTCCGGGTTCTGCCGCGGCACATCGGGAAATTGCTGCTCGAGAACCTCCACGATCCGGCCATGCAGCCGCTTGCGCTCGGCACGCAGCAGGGTTCCGTGCGGGGCGTCCTGCACCAGGGCGTGCTTGAAGGTGTAGAGCGCATGCGGCGCCGTGCCCCGGCAATGCACCAGGTCGGACGAAACCAGTCGCTCGAGGGAAGGGCGCAGCGTGTCGTCGTCGAGCCCGATCACCGCCTTGAGCAGCGGATAGGTGAACTCGCGTCCCAGCGCCGAACCGGTCTGCACGACCGCCCGCGCGGACGCCAGGCGGTCCAGTCGCGCCACCAGCGAGGCCTGCAGGGTCGTCGGCACCGGTAGCGTCGGCAGGGGCGCCGCGAGGACGAGACTACCATCCTGCTCGTGCACGATGTCGCTCTCGAGCACCGACTTCGTCATCTCCTCGATGAACAGCGGCACGCCGTCGGTGCGTTCGATGATCTGCTCGACCAAGGCCGGCGGCAGCGCACGCGGTCCGGCCACCTGGCTGATGACCGCAGCGTTGTCGCGGCGGCCGAGACGATTGAGCGTCAGCGCCGTGACGTGCGACTGCCCGAGCCATGCCGGTGCGAACTCCGGCCGGTACGTCATGATCAGCAGGATAGGGAGCGAACGGACACGCTCGACCAGGATGTCGCACCATTCGCGGGTCGTCTGGTCGATCCAATGCGCATCCTCCACGATCAGCAGCATCGGCTGGCGTGCGGCCAGACCGGCGAGCCGCGCCGCCAGCCGCTCCAGCAGCAGCTCCTTTTGACGCTGCGGACTGAGCGAGAGCGCCGCCCTGTCGGCATCGGTTGCGACGCCCAGCAACGTTGCGAACAGCGGAAGGTCGAGGGCGGGGTCGTCCGACGACGATGCCAGCAATGTGTTCAGCTTGTCGCGCCGCGCGGCCGCGCCATCGGAGGCCTGGATGCCGGCGGCGCGCTCGAACTGGTGGATGACGGGAAACAGCGCTGTCTGGGTCCGGTGCGGCGAGCAATCGTAACGCAGGAGCGCCTGCGGCGCTCGGGTCGCCTCCTGGACGGCGGCGGCCAGCCGCGACTTCCCGATCCCGGCCTCGCCCCAGATCAGGACGACCCGACCCTCGCCGGCCTGGACCTGACGCCACCGCCGCGTCAGCAGATCGAGTTCCTCTTGGCGACCGACGAGAGCAGACCGAGCGACCCGCAAGGCATCGAAGCGGCTGGCGACGCTGCTCTCGCCCACGACGCGCACGCCGATACTCTTCACCTCGTCGTCCGCGTAGTCGAAGAAGCCGCCGATCAGCCGGCGCGTTTCCAGCGATACCAACACTTCGCCGGCGGCGGCCTCGGTCCGCAGGCGCGCGGCAAGATGCGGCGTTTCACCGGCAATCATGTGCTCGACCGCACCGGACGATGTCAGCTGATCGCCGACCACCACGAGGCCCGTGGCGACGCCGATCCGCAGCGCCGGCCGGCCGCCGAGGTGGGGGAAACGCAGCGCGGCAATCGCCCGGACAGCCGCCAGGGCAGCCGCCGTGGCGCGCTCGGCATCGTCCTCGTGGGCCTCGGGATAGCCGAAATACGCCAGGGCGCCGTCAGCCAGGGGTTGCGCCAGGAAGCCGCCGAACTGCTCGACCGTCGCTTTGATCGCCGACTGGCAGGCCGCCATCAGCTCGCGGATATCCTCGGGGTCGGACCGCGTCGAGATCGTGCCGGTATCGATCTCGCAGGCCAGCACGGTCAGCTGGCGCCGGCCGGCGGTCGGCGCCGGCGGGGCGGGGGCCGCATCCGTCGGCAGCGACGGGCCGCCCTCGCGGACATCGCCGACGAAGCGAAACCCCTTGCGCGGCATGGTGCGGATCAGGCGCTGCGCCTGCCCGCTGTCGCCGATCGCCTGGCGTACCGCCGTGATCCGGCTGGTCAGGGTCGATTCCGATACGATGCGTCCGCGCCATACGCCGGCGATGAGGTCGTCCCGGCTTACGACGCGCTCGCGCTGACGGATCAGGAGATGCAGCACGTCGAACACCTGCGGCTCGACCTCGACCAGGTCGCCGCTGCGCCGAAGCTCGCGCCGGTCGGCGTCGAGCCAACAGTCTGCAAATCGATAGATCAGCGCCGTCATCCCCAAGAATCAGGGAAAAGTCAGGGAAAGCCCAAGGTTATCTCAAGGCCGGCAAATCAGCCAGGGCGCACTCTGTCGTTCGAGGATTGTCGGAGGCGAGCCATGAGGCGGCGCAATGTGTTGGCGGGCACCGGCGTTCTGGCATCCGGTGCGGCTGCGGGCTTTCCCGCTCCGGCGCTGGCGCAGGGCGGGCTGAAGCTGAAAATGGTGACCGACTGGCCGGCACGGTCGAAGGGGCTTCAATCCAGCGCGGAGCGCCTCGCGCAGGCGATCCACGCCGCGTCGGACGGAAGGATCGCCATCGAGGTCTTCCCCGCGAACACTTTCGTCAAGGCGCTCGAAACCTTCGACGCCGTAAGCGCAGGCGTGGCCGATCTGTACCACTCCGCCGAGTACTACTGGGAAGAGCGGTCGCCGGCGTTCACCTTCTTCACCACCGTTCCCTTCGGCTTCAGTGCGGACGAGCTGTTCGCCTGGGTTCACTATGGCGGCGGTCAGGAACTCTGGGACGCGCTCAGCGGGCAATTCAACATCAAGCCGCTGCTTTGCCTGAACACCGGCGTCCAGATGGGCGGCTGGTTCAATCGTACCCTGGCCTCGCTCGGCGACTTCAAGGGCCTTCGCTATCGAATGCCGGGGCAGGGCGGCGAGGTGCTGCGCCGTCTGGGCGCAACCGTGGTGAACCTGCCGGGCGGCGACATCGTCCAGGCGCTCCAGTCCGGCGCCATCGACGCGAGCGAGTGGGTCGGCCCGTGGATGGACATGGACCTCGGGCTGCACCGGGTCGCAACGCACTACTACTACCCGGGCTTCCACGAACCCGGCACGGGTCTCGCCATCGGTATCAACAGGGGCTTGTGGGAGCGCATCGCGGCCAGCGACCGGCGCCTGATCGAAGATGCGGCCGCGGCCGAGTACGCGCGCGGGGTCGCCGAATTCAGCGCCAACAATGCGTGGTGCCTGCGCAAGCTGCGCGACGACGGCACCGTCAAGATCGCGAAGTTCGACGAGTCCATGATCAGGGCATTCCTCGCCAACAGCCGGGATGTCGTGGCCCAGGCCGGGGCGGGCGATGAACTTTCAAGACGGATCTACGCCAGCTACCAGGACTTCCGGAAGGCGATCATGGACTGGAGCGATGTCGCCGAACGCGCCTACTTGAACAGCCGCGGGCTCGAGTGAGGCTGGTTGTCGGCCGCCAACCAAAGCCTGCAAGTCGCTTCGATGCGGCCGACCCGCGTCACGCGGCCGGCATGGCGGAACCTCGGTGTACGCGCCAGGCTGTTGATCGCGTTCTTCGGCATCAGCAGCTTCGCGGTCCTCGCCGCCGCCGCCGGCATCCATGCCATCCGGCAGGTCGGCGCCCAGCTCGATCGGGTCGACGCCCGTGTTCCGGTTACGCTCGCGTCCCTCGAATTGTCGGCTTCCGCCGAGCGGATCATCTCGGCGGCGCCGGCCCTCCTTGCCGCGACGGAACGGCAACGACGCGCCGAAGTCACGGCCCAGCTCGCAGCCGAGGTCGCCCGTCTCAACGCCAGGCTGCGCGATCTCGAGGCCGATGGGACGCAGGTTCCGCTCCTCCTCGAGATCAGCCCGTTCGTGGCGGCTCTGACCGCCAACATAGTGACGTTGGAGAACGCGGCTGCCCGGCGTTCGGCCATCAACGAAACCATCGTCGCGTTGCGCCGTGACATCTTCCAGATCAACTCTCAGACCCAGCGCCTGATGGCGCCCACGCTGATGGTCGTCGACAGCCAGATCGCCGCGCTCGTGGCAGCCGCGCGGCAAGCCGGTCCAGCCGCGGACGGAGACGTGGGGCGTCGTCTGGCGGCGCTCATCGACCAGCGTCGGCCGAACGAAAGCGCGAAGGAGCTGTTCTCGGCGGCGGCCGACATGTTGATCGAGGCCTCGACCGCAGATCACCTCCGATTGCCGGTGCTGGTCTTCCAGCTCAACCGCGCCCAGCGCAATCTCGATGCGGTGTCGGCGAAACTGGACGCGAGGCTGCGTCCGTTGTTCGACGATCAGGTCGAACGACTGCGCGAGTACGTCGAGGGGCCGAATGCGATCGCGACGGCGCGCAAGCAGGAACTCGCCCTCATCGGTGAGGCCGAGAGGCACTTGGCTGAGAATGTCGGCCTATCGGCGCAGCTGACCGCGGCCGTGGACCGGCTGGCGGACGCGGCCAAAGCCGACATCGGCGAGGCGACCCGCAGCGCCATTCTGGTGCAGCGTGTCAGTACGCACGTCCTCGCGGTGCTGGTGGGGCTTTCGCTGCTGAGCTCGGCGCTGATCGTGTGGCTCTATGTCGGCCGCAACATCGTTCGGCGCCTGACGAACCTCAACGACGGGATGCTCGCCATTGCCGCCGGCAAGCTCCAGACACCGGTCGAGGCCGGCGGGGTCGACGAGATCTCCGCGATGGGCCGCGCCGTCGAGATTTTTCGCCGCAATACCCTGGAACGCGACGCCTTGCTCGCCGAGCGGGAGCAGGCGGCCAGCCTGCTCGAGAGGGAGGTCGAGGCGCGTACCGCCGAGCTCGCCCAGTCCGTCGCCGAGCTGCGCGCTCTCGGCGAGGTCAGCCAGGCGGTGAACTCGACGATCGATCTCGAGAAGGTGCTTGCCACGATCGTCGCAAAGGCCGTGCAGCTGTCGAGCACCGAGGCGGGCTCGATCTACGTCTTTGACGGCGCCAGCCACGAGTTCCAGCTGCGCTCGACATATGGAATGGACGAGCTGCAGATCGCCAGCGTCAGGGATGCCCCCATCCGGTTGGGCGACGCGACGATCGTCGACCAGGCCACGGTGCAGGGCGTTCCGGTGCAGATCGCCGACATACGCAAGGACGACGTCTCGCGGGTTCACGCCGCGATCCTGCGCGCGGGCTTTCGCGCCCTGTTGGCGATCCCCCTTGTCGGTGCCAACGGGATCGTCGGCGCCCTCGTGGTCCGCAGCCGGCGGCCGGGTGAAGTGCCGAGGGCGACGGTCGAGCTGCTGCAGACCTTCGCCGCCCATTCGGTGCTCGCCATCCAGAATGCCCGTCTCTTCGAGGAGATCACGCGCAAGAGCTCGGAGCTCGAGATCGCCATGCTGCGGATCAAGACCCTGCACGACGAGCTGCAGGCGCTCAACCTCGGCTTGGAGGCGAAAGTGCGCGCCCAGGTCGAGGAGCTGGAGCGGTTCGGACGGCTTCGTCGGTTCCTGGCGCCGCAGCTCGCGCAAGCCGTGGTCTCTGCCGGCGGCGAGCGGATCCTGGAGACCCATCGGCGCGAGATCGTCTCCCTGTTCTGCGACCTGCGGGGGTTCACGTCCTTCGCCGAAACGGCGGAGCCCGAGGACATCATGGCCCTGCTCGCCGAGTATCATGGCGCCGTCGGACCGTTGATCCGCAAGTACGTGGGCACCCTCGATCGCTTCACCGGCGACGGCATGATGGTCTTCTTCAACGACCCGTTGCCCTGTCCGGACGCGTCACAGCGCGCGGTGCGCCTGGCGATCGAGATGCGCGACGCGGTCGCGCACCTCGCCGACCGCTGGGCAAGGCGCGGGCACAACATGGGCTGCGGCATCGGCATGGCGCAGGGCTACGCCACGCTCGGACGCATCGGCTTCGAGGACCGGATGGACTACACCGCGATCGGCGCCGTCATCAATCTGGCGGCACGGTTGTGCGCCCAGGCGGGTCATGGGCAGGTCTTGACCAGCGGTCGACTGGCGGCGGCGGTCGATGGCCTCGCCAAGGTCGAATCCCTCGGCGAGCTGACATTGCGCGGCATGAGCCGTCCGATCCCGGTCGTGAACCTCGTTGGCCTGGGATGAGTGCCGATGACACCTTCGCGGCTGGTGGGTGTCCTGCTTCCCCAGCCAGCCACACCGTGTCTCGAGGCCTTTGGTTTCGGCCTCTTCCGGTTCCCCCAAGGTTGCTTTATGTGAGCTCCAGGGGGAGCGTTTATGTGAGCACGGCAACAAGGTTTTGGGCCGTAGGGGGAGGCATGAGAAGCAAGGGCGCGGTCGTCGCGGTGCTTTGGGCTGCGGCCTCAGCCGTAGCCGGCAGCGCATCGGCGCAACGGCAGTATCAGGACAGCGAGCTGGATTTTGGCGACCGGCGTGTGGCGCTGCCGTCGACCTCACCGTACCTCGCCATTGGAAGACTGCTCACGTCCACACAGGCTGTCTGCACCGCCTGGATGATCAATCGGTGCACAGCAATTACAGCCAAGCACTGTTTCACCAACATGAAGTCAGTCGCAGCCCCGCCCGCGGGAGCAGCGCGCAACGTAACGATGACCGATTTGGCGGGGCGCAAGTGGGTTGGGGAATACGGCGGAGCGGGCTGGAACAAGTACTACGAGCGGGAGTTGGACATCGCTGCGGTCAAGTTTCCGAAGGTGAATGACCAATTTCCCGGCGACCACATGGGCGTTCTCCGGCACTCGACCGCCGCAGCCGAACAGGTAATCGCCTGGCAGGAGACGGGAGGCAGGCTGTGCGCTGCGGGCTTTCCCGTTGATCGCAACGGCGCAGCAAACCTCTTCGGAAGCATGGATCTCTCATTGAAGGTCCCGGCCGAGGTGAAGATGTTTGACCGCACCTGGCTTGCGACCAATGGGCAAACACCAGGCGGCATGTCAGGTGGTCCACTCTTTTCCTGCCAGCCCGGCGTTGCTCAAACGCCTGAACAGACCTTTGTGGTTGGTGTCATCGAACGGAGCGATTGCAGCTGGCGCAATGGAAGGTTCGCTTGTCCAAAGAACGGTTCTTCCGTGGCAGTAGCGACCACCGCTGTTGCGGATTGGCTTGATAAGTTGGCCAAGGAAGAATGCCGCTAGATGCCAAGAGCGGAATGCGTGTTGCACGAGGGCATGATGGGGCAACTGATTCCAGCCGGACCCCTCATGCTCCAGCGCTCCTCGGTCCGCGATAGCAGGCAAAACGTGGGGGTGCCTCGCCCAGGTGCTCAGGCAGAAGGCGGCGACGGTAGCAGACGCCCATGCTCGGGGGCCGGAAGGCGCGGAAATCTCGGGCTTTTGCAGAGCGTCGTGGCTGGGGGACCAGGACGCCCGCCAGCCGCAGCGCCTATTTCGGTCCCCGAAGGTGCTTTGTGTGAGCGCTGTGGGAGCGTTTGTGTCAGCACGTCACGCTCCGTGGTAGCCTCCCAGCGATACGGGGGCTGCAATGGACGATGACGATGACGACGACGACGATGATCAGGACGCGTTAAACAAAGACCGGCTTGAGGGATTGAAAACCTCGAGTGACGGGAAGCGGATACAGCTTCATAGGGCAGCACTTAGAGCTAGCCGTCTGAGGCGGCACTTCATGGTAGTAGCGGGCATTCTGGCGCTTGCTGCCGGCTTTGTGTCCACGGCGGCTATATGGAGCAAGGAGAACATCAGCATAATTGCAGCCGCGTTGGCATTTGGGTCTGGAATAATTAGCCTATTCATCGATAACTATGTGGGCACAGAGGAAACCAAGGCGCGGTTCGATGGCGCCATTGAGTACCTCAGCTTTAGGAACAAGGTTAATTCGTTGCAGGAGCGCACTCCTCCGCCGAATCGCGAAGAGATAGATGTGCTTGAACGAGAATACGAGGCAATTTCGCAACGGTTCAACAAGCTACTTGGTTAGCGTCATGATGCTACCGCGTCGAGGCGCCGGATTAGCGCTGGAAGCGCGGCCATCCATGCCAGCGCCTCAAGCTGGGGGCGGAACGCGACCTCGAGAAGGATGGGCCAGTGCTGGCGGAGGCCGCTGCTATCGACTGTGGCGTCAGGCCAAGCTGCAGGTGCCGCGCCGGCGGCCGCGCAAGCGCACCGCCAGTGGCCGCCCGCGGCTGCAGGCGCCGACCGGCACCAACCAGATCTGGTCGTACGACTTCGTGTTCGACTAATGCGCGAATGGGCAAGAGCTCGAGTGCCTGACCGCATCGCGCGGACGAGTCCTTCATTGACGAAGGGCTCCAAATTCTCGAACTGGCCGGGAACGCCCAGGCGCTGTTTGAACGCCAGGAGCCACGCGAGAAGCGCCGGCTTCTGAATTTCGTGCTATCGAACTGCATCCGGGAAGATGGTGAGATCCGCGCCAACTTCCGCCAACCGTTTGATTTGTTGGCGAAAACAACTGCGAAAGCTCGTAGGGCGCTCTCCGACGCCAGCGTTCCCGCCTCGAAGAACGAGGTTTGGCTGGGGGACCAGGATTCGAACCTAGACTAACCGGGTCAGAGCCGGTTGTTCTACCGTTAAACTATCCCCCAAGCGGCGCCTGTGCAGGCCCGGGACGGGCAGGCCGTCGATTTAGCGATGGCGGCCCGGCTTGGCAAGCCGCCAGCGCGTTTGCCCGACCGGTTCCCAGGGGGCTCGCCGCGGCCTTTGCCGTGGGTTACCATCAGGCACAAGGAAAGACTTCCGCATGGCCGGGGAAACGACGCCCCAAGCAGGGGGGAACAGAGGAGGCTGGCACAGCGGTCGTTTTGCGCACACTTTCGCCGCCATCGATCTCGGCACCAACAACTGCCGGCTCCTGGTGGCCCGGGCGTCGGTCGAAGGCTACGAGGTCGTCGACGCCTATTCCCGGCCGGTCCGGCTGGGCGAGGGTGTGGCGCTGAACGGGTCGCTGTGCGGCGATGCCATCGAGCGCACTTTGCATGCGCTCGGCGTCTGTGCGTCCAAGATCGAGCGCCATCGCGTCAGCCGCGCCCGCCACATCGCCACGGAGGCTTGCCGCCGCGCCTGCAACGGCGAGGATTTCCTGGCCCTGGTGAAGCAGCGCACCGGCCTGTGCTTCGAGGTGATCCCGCCGGCCGAGGAGGCGCGGTTGGCGCTCGCGAGCTGCGAGAACCTGCTCGATCCGACGATCCCCTACGGGCTCCTGATCGACATCGGCGGCGGCTCGACCGAAGTGAGCTGGATCCGCGTCTTCCGCCGCGACGATCGCCTGGGGGGCGTCGCGACCGAGCTTCTGGACATGACGTCCGTGCCGTGGGGCGTGGTCACTCTCACCGAATCCTGCGTCAGGGGTCAGCCGCGCGAGCAGCCCGTCACCCGCGCCTGCTACGACGACATGGTCGAGCGCATCCGCGCCGACCTGCGGCCCTTCTGCGCCAAGCACGGCATCGGCGCGGCGATCGCCCGCGGCGAGGTCCAGATGGTCGGCGCCTCGGGCACCGTGACCACGGTGAGCGCCCATCACCTCGGCCTCAAGCGCTACAATCGCACCCTGGTCGACGGCTCGCGCATCGGCCGCGATTCCATCCTGCGCATCTGCGACCAGCTCTCGGAGAAATCGGTGGTCGAGCTGACCGACATGCCCTGCATCGGCAACGAGCGCGCCGACCTCGCGCTGGCCGGCGGCGCCATCCTCGAGGCGGTCTGCCGCCAGTGGCAGGCGCCGATGGTGCGCGTGGCCGATCGCGGCTTGCGCGAGGGCGTGCTGATGGACCTCATGCGCCAGGCCGACCGCGAGGCCGATCCGTTCCGCTGCGGCGACGCGCCCTGTGACGAATAAGTCCAGCAGGCCGACCGGGCGCCGGGCCACCGTGCGCGTGAAGACCGCGCGCGGCCGCACCGTGTCGTCGCAGCGCTGGCTGCAGCGCCAGCTCAACGACCCCTACGTCGCCGAGGCCAAGAAGCGCGGCTATCGCTCGCGCGCCGCCTTCAAGCTGCTGCAGATCGACGACCAGTTCCATTTCCTGAAGCCCGGTGCCCGCGTCGTCGACCTCGGCGCCGCCCCGGGCGGCTGGACCCAGGTCGCGGTCGAACGCACCCGTCCCGAGCGCAGCGGCGGCGTCGTGGTCGGCATCGACCTCACGCCCGTCGAGCCGATCGCCGGCGCCACCGTGCTGGCCAAGGACTTCTACGACGACGACGCGCCGGCCGTGCTCGAGGAGCTCCTGGGCGGTCCGGCCGACGTCGTGCTGAGCGACATGGCGGCCTCGGCCACGGGCGACACCCAGGTCGACCATCTGCGCATCATGGCGCTCGCCGAGACCGCCCACGACTTCGCCCGCCGGGTGCTGAAGCCGGGCGGCACGTTCGTCGCCAAGGTGCTGCGCGGCGGAACGGAGCGCACCTTGCTCGACCGCCTGAAGCGCGATTTCGTCAAGGTGCGCCACGTGAAGCCCGAGGCCAGCCGCGCCGACTCGGCCGAGATGTATGTCGTGGGGACGGGCTTCCGCGGCTAGTTTCGTGCCCGGGAGTGGGGCTGGGCGACCGACTATTTCCCACCGCCACAACCCCTTGCGCCGGCCGCCCCTTAGTGTACAAAGCGCCGCCAACCCGGCGGCCGCCTTCTGAGGAGGGACGGGCCGCCTTTTTTGTTTCTCCGCGACGGAGGTTGGCATGCAGTTTCAGGAAGCGCTCACCTTCGATGACGTCCTCCTGAAGCCGGCCGCCTCGGCGGTCCTGCCCAACCAGACCGACACGCGCACGAGGCTCACCCGCACCATCGAGCTGCGCATCCCGCTGATGTCGGCGGCGATGGACACCGTCACCGAGGCGCCGATGGCCATCGCCATGGCCCAGGCCGGCGGCATCGGCGTCATCCACAAGAACCTCGATGCCGAGGCGCAGGCCAACGAGGTGCGCAAGGTCAAGAAGTTCGAATCAGGCATGGTGGTGAATCCGGTCACCATCCATCCCGATCAGACGCTGGCCGATGCCCTGGCGCTGATGACCCGCCACGGCATTTCCGGCATCCCCGTCGTCGAGCGCGGCGGCAAGCTGGTCGGCATCCTGACCAACCGCGACGTGCGCTTCGCCACCGACGACAGGATGCCGGTGAGCGCTCTCATGACCAAGGATCGCCTCGTCACCGCGCGCGAGGGCGCCAGCACCGACGAGGCCAAGCGGCTGCTCCACCAGTACCGCATCGAGAAGCTCCTGGTCGTCGACAAGGACTACCGCTGCATCGGCCTGCTCACGGTGAAGGACATCGAGAAGGCCAACAAGTTCCCGGGCGCCAGCAAGGACGAGAAGGGCCGCCTGCGCACCGCCGCGGCGACCGGCGTCGGCGAGGACGGCCTGCGCCGCGCCCAGCTCCTGATCGACGCCGATGTCGACGTGATCGTGGTCGACACCGCGCACGGCCATTCGCGTGGCGTGCTCGAGGCCGTGACGCGGGTGAAGAAGCTCAGCAACTACACCCAGGTGATGGCCGGCAACGTCGCCACCGCCGAGGGCGCCAAGGCGCTGATCGACGCCGGCGCCGACGCCGTCAAGATCGGCATCGGCCCGGGCTCGATCTGCACCACCCGCATGGTCGCGGGCGTGGGCGTGCCGCAGCTCACCGCCATCCTCGAAGCCTCGGAGGTCTGCCGCGCCGCCGGCGTGCCGGCCATCGGCGACGGCGGCATCAAGTATTCCGGCGATCTTGCCAAGGCGATCGCCGCCGGCGCCGACTGCGCCATGATCGGCTCGCTGCTTGCCGGCACCGACGAGGCGCCGGGCGAGGTCATCCTCTACCAGGGCCGTTCCTACAAGTCGTATCGCGGCATGGGCTCGATCGGCGCCATGGCCCGCGGCTCGGCCGATCGCTACTTCCAGCAGGAGGTCGAGAGCTCGCTGAAGCTGGTGCCCGAGGGCATCGAGGGCCGCGTGCCCTACAAGGGCCCGGTCGGCAACATCGTCCACCAGCTGGTCGGCGGCCTGAAGGCGGCGATGGGCTATACGGGCAACGGCACGATCAAGGACATGCAGACGAACTGCCGGTTCCTGCGCATCACCGGCTCGGGCCTGCGCGAGAGCCATGTCCACGACGTCGAGATCATGCGCGAGGCCCCGAACTATCGCGGCGGCATGTGACGGGAAAGCGAAGGACGTTTGCCGGGAGCGCGCCACTCCAGTGGTGCGGCTGAAGAAGGAAGTAGCGCTTCGACTCCGGACGATGGCACAGCCAGAAAGCCTGCGGCACGAATTCCTTGATCGGGGTGCTGAGGCGAGAAGGGCAGTTCTGGCAGGTCGATTACTGGGACCGCTTTATTCGACACGAGGGGCATTTCTCCTGGACGGAGAGCTACATCGATCAAAACCCGGTCAAGGCCGGCCTGGTTGCCGAGCCTCATCTATGGCCCTGGGGCAGTGCTCGGCTGCGATGAAGACGCGCCACTGGAGTGGCGCGCTCCCGGCAATGAGGTCCCGGCAAAGACGTGCCAGATGCGCGTCGGGCCGGCACCCTTGACGTCGATGGTGCCGCGTTCCTCGCAGATGAAGTCGTCCTTCACCAGCCGCCAGGTGCGCTCGGTGATCTGGATGGCGCCGGGGCGGCCCTGGGATTCCATGCGGCTCGCCAGGTTCACCGACTCTCCCCACAGGTCGTAGATGAACTTCTTGGCGCCGATCACGCCCGCCACCACCGCGCCGGAATTGATGCCGATGCGGAAGGCGAGCCGCCGCCCGCCGAAGGTCTGGCCGGCCACCGCGGCCTGCATGTCGAGCGCGAGCTGCACCAGCACCCGCGCATGGTCGGCCCGCCGCCGCGGCACGCCTGCCGCCACCATGTAGCAGTCGCCGATGGTCTTGATCTTCTCGAGGTCGTGCTTCTCGACCAGCGCGTCGAAGCACTGGAAGACCTCGTTCAGGAGCTCGACGAGGGCGAGCGGCGTCATCCCTGCCGCCGTGGGCGTGAAGTCGACGACGTCGGCGAACAGGATGCTGGCCTCGTCGAAATGGTCGGCGATGGTGCGCGGGCCCGCTTTCAGCGTCTCCGAGATCTCGCGCGGCAGGATGTTCAGGAGCAGCATCTCGGATCGCTCCTGGAAGTAGTTGCGCTGGCCCACGAAGGTGTAGAGCAGCCCGAACACCACCGCCACGACGGCGCCGAGATTGAGCACGAAGAACCACGTGACCAGCTCGTCGGACAGGCCGGCCGGCGCGAGATGCGGCTCGAGAAAAGCGCCGATCACCAGCAGGACGACGAAGCCCACGATCCACAGCAGGGTCTTGCGCAGCTCTTCGACCAGCAGAGAGCCAAGCGGGCAGAGCGCCGCCCACAGGATCACCGCGCTCGACGGCCGGAAGCCGCCCAACGCCAGCATCACCAGGAACGGCAACAGCAGGATGACCAGGAGCTGGCTGAAGCGATAGACACCGAGATTGCGCGTCCATGCGAACAAGGCGGTGTTGGCCGGCGTGAACAGGGAATAGAAGGCCGGGATCGCTGCTGCCGTCGGCGCCCCGGCCGCCAGGTAGATCAGGCTCCAGCCGATCGTGAGCGGCAGGG
>JAEWIV010000269.1 GCA_023386865.1 Pseudomonadota bacterium | reverse complement strand
TCTCGGCGGTGCGGCGGGCGGCCTCGCGCGCCGCCTCGTCGCCCGGCGCGGCGGCGAGCAGGATATGCGCGGCCTCGAACAGGTCGGGCGAGCGGAAGCGGCGGCGATTGCGTTCGTAGTAGCCGCGGCACGCCGCCTCGTCGGCGCGCGGCACGACCACCTCGCGCTCGATCAGGGCGCGGTAGCGAGCTTCCTGCGGCGTCTCGCGGCGGCCCTCGTCGTCCTCGATCGGCTCGGCCACGATCGCCAGACGGTCGGCCTCCTGGCTCAGCAGCTCGCGGATGGCCAGCGCCCGGGCGGCCATCATCCACGCCTCGTCGGGATCGGGCGAGGCGTGATGCTGCGCCTCGCGGGCGATGTCGGCCGTCGGCACGGCAACGCCGTTGACGGTGACCGGGACGGGCCGCGCGAAGCGGCGGCGGGGGGTGTTGGTTGCGGCCATGGCAGTCACTCCGCCGGCTGGCTCGCCGCCGGCGGGCGACGGCGGGCGCGCACGACCTGGTATCCGCGGCGGCCGAGATACCAGACCGGCGCCGAGAACACGTGGACCAGGCGGCTGAACGGCGTCAGCAGGAACAGCGTCATGCCGAGCACCAGATGGGCGAGGAACGGCCATTCGATGCCCTGCAGCTCCCTGGCGTCGATCGGATTCAGCGTGACGATGCCCTGTGCCCAGTGCGACAGCACGATCATGGTCTTGCCGTCGGTATGGGCGAGCGAGAACGGCGTGGTGGCCAGGCCGAGCACGAGCTGGATCCAGATGAGTGCCAAGATGGTGATGTCCATCACCGAGCTGGTCCGTCGGATGCGCTCGTCGAACAGGCGGCGATGCAGCAGCAGCGTCAGCCCGATGAAGCAGAAGATGCCGGCCACGCCGCCGGCCACGGCAGCGATCACCTGCTTGACCTCGACCGTGATCAGCAGCGTGTAGACCGGGGTAGGCGTCAGCAGGCCCACGAAGTGGCCGACCACCAGGAAGAGGATGCCGAAGTGGAAGAGGTTGGAGCCCCACACCAGCTGGCGGCGGCGCAACACCTGGCTCGACGAGGCGCGCCACGTGTACTGCTCGCGCTCGAAGCGGACCAGGCTGCCGAGGAAGAACACCGTCGCGCAGATGTAGGGATACCACTCGAACAGAAGACGGAAGACGAAGTCCTTCATGACGCTACTCCCTGGCGGGCGGATCTGGGGCTGAGCGGCGCGGCGACGCCGTCGGCCGGTCGCATCGCGGCGCGCAGCCGGTCGGCGAGGCCGTCGACGGCGCAGCCGCCCGAGGCCGCACCCGGACCGAAGGTGACCTCCTGGTCGATCCAGGCGGCGTCGAGCGCTTCGAGGTCGTCGGGTTCGGGGTCGGGTTCGGCCCGCAGGGTTGCCAGCGCCTCGGCATCGGGTTTCGCCTTCGAGATCGCCAGCAGCGCGGCCATCGCCGCCTCGTAGGGCGAGCTGCGCTTGGCGAGGCGCTCGCGCAGGGCGGCGATGACGTTGGCCGGCTGGCCGACCAGCTCGATCGCCGCCTGCGGGGCCTGCAGGGAGGCATACTCCAGGAACAGCGGCAGGAAGTCCGGCAGCTCGCTGCTCGCCGGCGTGTAACCGTTCTCCTCGTAGAGCTTCAGCAGGTCGACCATGGCCTGGCCGCGGTCGCGGCTCTCGCCATGCACGTGCTCGAAGAGGTGCAGCGAGAGGGCGCGCGTGCGGTCGAACAGCAGGCCGTAGCGCTCCTGCAGGTCGTAGAGGTCGCCGGCCACGAGGTCGTCGATCAAGCGATGCAGCGCGGTGCGCTGGGCGGCGGGCACGATCTTCTCGCCGTCGATCGCGGCGCGGATCTCGGCCGCCGCCGCGACGAGGTCGGCGGTGGGATAGGAGAGGAGCGCCGCGATGGCGCGCAGGGTCCTCATCACGCCACCTCCATCGGCTTGGGCGGCCTGAGCTTGCCGCCGGAGAACAGGTTGCCGGTGCCGTCCTCGGGCGAGCAGCCGTTGCCGAAGCTGAAACCGCAGGCGCCGCGGAGGTTGTGAGCATCCTCGGCGATCTCGCGATGCGCCGTCGGGATCACGAAGCGATCCTCGTAGTTGGCGATCGCCATGATCTGGTACATCTGCTCGATCTGCAGCGGGTCGAGGCCGACGCGGGCCGCGACGGCGGTGTCGATCACGCCGTCGACCGTCTTGGCGCGCATGTAGGAGCGCATCGCCAGCATGCGCTCCAGGCCGCGCGCCACCGGCTCCTCGTCGCCCGCGGTCAGCATGTTGGCGAGGTAACGCAGGGGAATGCGCAGCGAGCGCACGTCGGGCATGGCGCCGTCGACGCCCATCTTGCCGGCCGCGGCCGCCGACTGGATCGGCGACAGCGGCGGCACGTACCACACCATCGGCAGGGTGCGGTATTCGGGATGGAGCGGGAAGGCGACCTTCCACTCCATGGCCATCTTCCACACCGGCGAGCGGCGTGCCGCCTCCAGCCAGGTCTCGGGCACGCCGTCGCGACGCGCCTGCTCGCGGATCCGCTCGTCGTTGGGATCGAGGAAGATGCCGAGCTGCGCGTCGTAGAGCTGCCGCTCGTCGGGCACGCTCGCCGCGCGCTCGATGCCGTCGGCGTCGTAGAGCATGACGCCGAGATAGCGGATGCGGCCGACGCAGGTCTCCGAGCAGACGGTCGGCTGGCCCGCCTCGATGCGCGGGTAGCAGAAGATGCACTTCTCCGACTTGCCCGACGACCAGTTGAAATAGACCTTCTTGTAGGGGCAGCCCGAGACGCACATGCGCCAGCCGCGGCACTTGTCCTGGTCGATGAGGACGATGCCGTCCTCCTCGCGCTTGTAGATGGCGCCCGACGGGCAGGCGGCGACGCATGCCGGGTTCAGGCAGTGCTCGCAGAGCCGCGGCAGGTACATCATGAAGGTGTTCTCGAACTGGCCGTAGATCTCCTTCTGCACGCCCTCGAAGTTGACGTCGGCCGAACGCTTGGCGAATTCGCCGCCGAGGATTTCCTCCCAGTTCGGCCCCCACTCGATCTTGTCCATCGGCTGGCCGGTGATCAGCGAGCGCGGACGCGCCGTCGGGAAGGCCTCGAGCTCGGGCGCCTTCTGGAGATGCTCGTAGTCGAAGGTGAACGGCTCGTAGTAGTCGTCGATCTCCGGCAGGTTGGGGTTGGCGAAGATGTTGGCGAGGATGCGCCACTTCGAGCCGATGCGCGGGCGGATGCGGCCGTTCGTGCCGCGCACCCAGCCGCCCTTCCAGCGGCCCTGGTTCTCCCACTCCTTGGGGTAACCGACGCCGGGCTTGGTCTCGACGTTGTTGAACCAGGCGTATTCCATGCCTTCGCGGCTGGTCCACACGTTCTTGCACGTCACCGAGCAGGTGTGGCAGCCGATGCACTTGTCGAGATTGAGAACCATCGCGATCTGAGCGCGGATTTTCATTGCTGGTCTCCTGATCAGGTGGTGGGCGCCGAGTCGGGATGGGACCGCTCGAGCCAGTCGACGTTGGCCAGCTTGCGCACGATCACGAACTCGTCGCGGTTGGTGCCGATCGTGCCGTAGTAGTTGAAGCCATAGGCCTGCTGGGCGTAGCCGCCGATCATGTGGGTCGGCTTCAGCACCGCGCGCGTCACCGAGTTGTGGATGCCGCCGCGCTGGCGCGTCAGCTCCGAGCCCGGCACGTTCACGATCTTCTCCTGCGCGTGATACATGAAGATCGTGCCTTCCTTCATGCGCTGGGAGACGACGGCGCGTGCCACCAGGGCGCCGTTGACGTTGAAGGCCTCGATCCAGTCGTTGTCGACGATCCCCGCCTTGGCCGCGTCGATCTCGCTCAGCCACACGATCGGGCCGCCGCGCGACAGGGTCAGCATCAGGAGGTTGTCGGTGTAGGTCGAGTGGATGCCCCACTTCTGGTGCGGCGTGATGAAGTTGAGGACGATCTCCTTCTCGCCGTTCGGCTTGAGGCCGAGCACTGGCCGAGTCGTGCGCAGATCGACCGGCGGCCGGTAGACGCACAGGCCCTCGCCGAAGGCCAGCATCCAGCGATGATCCTGGTAGAGCTGCTGACGGCCGGTCAGCGTCCGCCACGGGATCAGCTCGTGCACGTTGGTGTAGCCCGCGTTGTAGCAGACCTTCTCGCTCTCCAGCCCCGACCAGGTCGGCGCCGAGATGATCTTGCGCGGCTGGGCGACGACGTCGCGGAAGCGGATCTTCTCGTCCTCCTTCGGCAGGGCGAGGTGGGCGTGGTCGCGGCCGGTGGTGCGCGACAGCGCCTCCCACGAACGTACGGCGACCTCGCCGTTGGTCTCGGGCGCCAGCATCAGAAGCGTCTCGGCGGCGTCGATGTCGCTTTCGATGCGCGCCAGTCCCTTGGTCGGACCATCGGCGACGACGCCGTTCAGGTGCTTGAGATGCTCGACCTCGCGGCCGGTCTGCCAGCTGATGCCCTTGATGCCGTTGCCGACCTTCTCCATCAGCGGGCCGAGCGAGGTGAAGCGTCGGTAGACGTTGGGATAGTCGCGCTCGACGACCGCGACGTTGGGCATCGTCTTGCCGGGAATCGGCTCGACTTCGCCCTTCTTCCACTCCTTGACGTCGATTGCCTGGGCGATCTCGCCCGGGCTGTCGTGCATGATCGGCGTCATCACGACATCCTGCTCGACGCCCAGCACCTCGGGCGCGACCCGCGAGAAGGCGCGGGCGATCGACTTGTAGATCTCCCAGTCGCTTTTCGCCTCCCACACCGGATCCACCGCCGAGGTCAGCGGATGGATGAACGGGTGCATGTCGGAGGTGTTGAGGTCGTTCTTCTCGTACCAGGTGGCCGTCGGCAGCACGATGTCGGAGTAGACGCACGTCGTGGACATGCGGAAGTCGAGCGTCACCAGGAGATCGAGCTTGCCGCGCGGCCCTTCGTCGTGCCACGCCACCTCGGCCGGCTTGGCCTTACCTTCCTCGCCGAGGTCCTTGCCCAGCACGCCGTGCGACGTGCCGAGCAGGTGCTTCAGGAAATACTCGTGGCCCTTGCCCGAGGAACCGAGGATGTTGGAGCGCCACACGAACATGTTGCGCGGCCAGTTCCTGGGATTGTCGGGGTCTTCGCAGGACATCTTGAGCTCGCCGTTCTTCAGCCGGCTGGCGACGTAGTCCTTGACCTCCATGCCGGCGGCCGCCGCGGCGCGGGCGATGCCGAGCGGGTTCTGCTCGAGCTGCGGCGCCGAGGGCAGCCACCCCATGCGCTCGGCGCGCACGTTGTAGTCGATGATGGCGCCGTCCCAGCTGCCCGCCGGCGCCGTCGGCGAGACGATGTCGGCGACGTCGATCGTCTCGTAGCGCCACTGGTCGCTGTGGGCGTAGAACGCCGACGTCGAGTTCTGCTGGCGCGGCGGGCGGCCCCAGTCGAGCGCGAAGGCGAGCGGCGCCCAACCGGCCTGCGGCCGGAGCTTCTCCTGGCCGACATAGTGCGCCCAGCCGCCGCCCGACTGGCCGACACAGCCGCACATCGCCAGCATGTTGATCACGCCGCGATAGTTCATGTCGGCGTGGTACCAATGGTTCATCGCCGCGCCGATGATCACCATCGATCGGCCGTTGGTCTTCTCGGCGTTGGTCGCGAACTCGCGCGCGACGTGGATGATCTTGTCGCGCGGCACGCCGGTGATCTTCTCGGCCCAGGCGGGCGTGTACGGCACGTCGTCGTCGAACGACTTCGCGACATTGGGACCGCCCAACCCGCTATCGACGCCGTAGTTCGCCATGAACAGGTCGTGCACCGTGGCGACCAGGGTCTCGCCATCGGCGAGTTGCAGGCGCTTCACCGCCACCAGACGGTGGAGCACGTTGGCATGGCCGGACGAGGCGAAGTGCTCGTGGGCGCTGTTGCCGAAGTAGGGGAAGCCGACGTCGACGATGTCGTCGCACGTGTCGTTCTGGGACAGGCGGAGCCTGGTCTCATTGCCGCGGGCGTCGCGCTCCTCGAGGTTCCATTTGCCGGTCTCGCCCCAGCGGAAGCCGATCGAGCCGCGCGGGGCCACGATCGAACCGCTGGTCTCGTCGAAAGCCACCGTCTTCCATTCCGGATTGTTGGTCTCGCCGAGCCTGGTGTCGAAGTCGGACGCGCGAACGAAGCGGTCCGGCACGTAGGTGCCGTCGGCGCGCTTGGTGAGGCGCACCAGCATCGGCATGTCGGTGTAACGCCGCACGTAGTCGCGGAAGTACGGGACCGGCCGGTCGACGTGGTACTCCTTCAGAATGACGTGGCCCATGGCCATGGCGAGCGCCGAGTCGGTGCCCTGCTTCACCGACAGCCAGATGTCGCCGAACTTGGAGGCTTCCGAGTAGTCGGGGCAGATCACCGCACTCTTGAGCCCACGGTAGCGTGCTTCGGTATAGAAGTGGGCATCGGGCGTGCGCGTCTGCGGCACGTTCGAGCCCCACAGGATGACGAAGCCGGCATTGTACCAGTCGGCCGACTCGGGCACGGCGGTTTGTTCGCCCCAGGTCTGCGGCGAAGCCGGCGGCAGGTCGCAGTACCAGTCGTAGAACGACATGCAGACGCCGCCGATCAGCGACAGGTAGCGCGAGCCCGCGGCGTAGGACACCATCGACATGGCGGGGATCGGCGAGAAGCCGAGGATGCGGTCGGGGCCCCAGGTCTTGGCGGTATAGGCGTTGGCCGCGGCGATGATCTCGGTCGCCTCTTCCCAGCCGACGCGCACGAAGCCGCCATGACCGCGCTTGCTGGTGTAGGAAGCACGCTTGGCCGGATCCTCGACGATCGATGCCCAGGCGGCGACCGGGGAGAGCGCCGCGCGCGCCTCGCGCCACAGCCTGATCAGCCGCGACCGGGCCAGCGGATACTTCACCCGGTTGCCGGAATACAGGTACCAGCTGTAGGAGGCGCCGCGCGAGCAGCCGCGCGGCTCGTGGTTGGGCAGGTCCGGCCGGGTCCGCGGATAGTCGGTCTGCTGCGTCTCCCAGGTGACGATGCCGCCCTTGACGTAGATCTTCCACGAGCACGATCCGGTGCAGTTGGCGCCGTGCGTCGAGCGCACGATCTTGTCGTGCTGCCAGCGCTTGCGGTAGGCCTCCTCCCAGCTGCGGTCCTCGGTAGTCGTGATGCCGTGACCGTCGGCGAACGGCTCCTTGATCTTCCTGAAGAAGGTCAGGCGGTCGAGAAAGTGGGACACGATCGATCTCCCTTGAAATCCCGGATCAGCGGGCGGCGGGCATGGTGGGGGCTGCGGCCGGCGCCGGCGGACCCTGCCGCTCGACGTCGAACAGCAGACCGCCGCGGCGGGTGTAGAAGAACCAGGTGATGGCGATGCAGCTCAGATAGAAGGCGAGGAAGCCGTAGAGCGCCAGCGCGGCGCTGCCGGTCAGCGCGATCGACGAGCCGAAGCTCTTGGGGATGAAGAAGGCGCCGTAGGCGGCGATCGCCGACGTGAAGCCGATGATCGCCGCGGATTCCTTCTCGGCCTGCAAGCGGCGCGCCTCGGTCGCGGCGCCCGGCATCAGCCGGTCCATCTCCTTGCGCATGATCGCCGGGATCATCTGGAAGGTCGAAGCGTTGCCCACGCCGCTGGCGAAGAACAGCAGCAGGAACATGGCGAAGAAGCCCGCGAAGTTGCGTTCGCCGAGGAAGTGGACGACGCCGAGCGCACCCACCGACATGGCGACGAACACCCACAGCGTGACGCGACCGCCGCCCCAGCGGTCGGAGACCCAGCCGGTCAACGAGCGAGACAGCGCGCCGACCAGCGGTCCGAGGAACGCGTACTGCAGGGCGTTGATCTCGGGGAACACGGTCTTGGCCAGCAGCGGGAAGGCCGCCGAGTAGCCGATGAACGAGCCGAAGGTGCCGGTGTAGAGCCAGCACATGATCCAGTTGTGCCGCCGCTGGAAGATCACCGACTGCTCGGCGAACGAAGCGCGGGCCGAAGCGATGTCGTACATCCCGAACCAGGCGGCGAAGGCCGCGGCGGCGATGAAGGGGACCCAGACGAAGCCGGCATTCTGCAGCCACAGGCGGCTCTCCCCCGAGGCCTCGCTGACGACCTGCGGCGGGCCGCCCAGCCAGCCGAACACGCCCGCGGTGATCGCCATGGGCACGACGAACTGCACGACGCTGACGCCGAGATTGCCCAGGCCGGCATTGAGCGCCAGCGCATTGCCCTTCTCCGCCTTCGGGAAGAAGAAGGAGATGTTGGACATAGAGGAGGCGAAGTTGCCGCCGCCGAAGCCGCACAGCAGCGCCAGCGCCAGGAAGATCCAGTAGGGCGTCGCCGGGTTCTGCACGGCATAGCCGATGCCGACCGCGGGTATCATCAGCGACCAGGTGGCGATGGTGGTCCACAGCCGGCCGCCGAAGATCGGCACGACGAAGGAGTAGAAGATGCGCAGCGTGGCGCCGGTGACGCCGGGCAGCGCCGCCAGCCAGAAAAGCTGGTCGGTCGTGTAGCGGAAGCCGATCGTCGGCAGCTTGGCCACCACCACCGACCACACCATCCACACCGCGAACGACAGCAACAGCGAGGGGATGGAGATGGCGAGGTTGCGCCGTGCGATGCGCCGACCGGTCTCCTCCCAGAAGACCTTGTCCTCGGGCCGCCAGTCTTCGAGCATCTTGCCCGACAGCTTGCCGACGTGCTCGGGGCCGTGGATCGGCTGCATCTCCGGCAGCTCGGGCAGGCGGGCGAGCGCCTCGCCGGCCTTGTCCCGCTCCATGGCGCGGATCGAGACGTGCATCCACACCAGCGACGCGGCGACGATCAGGAACAGCAGCATGAAGCAGCTCGTCCAGATGCCGGTGAGGTCGTTCAGCAGGCCGAAGGCGATCGGCAGCACGAAGCCGCCGAGACCACCGACCAGGCCGACGACGCCGCCGACCGCGCCGACATGGCCGGGGTAGTAGACCGGGATGTGCTTGTACACCGCGGCCTTGCCCAGGCTCATGAAGAAGCCGAGCACGAAGGCGACGACCGTGAAGGGCACCAACCCCATCTCGAGGGTGAAGGCGATCGGCCCCTCGATGCCCTTCACGACGTACTGCGTCGGCGGATAGGACATCACGAAGCAGGCGACGACCGACACGCCGAACGTCCAGTACATCACCCGCCGGGCGCCGAACTTGTCGGACAGCACGCCGCCATAGATGCGGAAAAGGCTGGCCGGCACGGAATAGACCGCGCCGATCATGCCCGCCGTCGTGATGTCGAGGCCGTAGACGCCGATCAGGTAGCGCGGCAGCCACAGCGCCAGGGCGACGAAGCCGCCGAAGACGAAGAAGTAATAGAGCGAGAAGCGCCAGACCTGGACGTTGCGCAGCGGCTCGATCATGGCCGACAGGCGCTCCGGCTTGACGCCGGCCGCGCGGCGCCTGGCGAGCTCGGGATCGTCCTTCGTCGTCAGCCAGAACAGCACGGCCATGACCAGCAGCGCACCGGCCCAGATCTCGGCGACGCTTTTCCAGCCCCAGGCCACCATGACGAAGGGCGCGAGAAACTTGGTGACGGCGGCGCCGACATTGCCGGCGCCGAAGATGCCGAGCGCCGTGCCCTGGCGGCCGGCCTCGTACCAGCGCGAGACGTACGCGATGCCGACGGCGAACGAGCCGCCGGCGATGCCGACGCCGAGCGCGGCGATCAGGAAGGTCGGATAGTCATAGGCGTAGGTCAGCAGCCACGTCGCGACCGCGGCCGCGACCATGACGCCGGTGAACACGAGGCGCCCGCCATGCTGGTCGGCCCAGATTCCCAGGATCAGGCGGATCAGCGAGCCGGTGAGGATGGGCGTGCCGACCAGCAGGCCGAACTGCGTGTCGGTGAGACCGAGGTCCTTCTTTATCTGCACGCCGATGATCGAGAAGATCGTCCACACGGCAAAGCAGACCGTGAAGGCCAGCGTGCTCATCCCGAGCGCCGCCCTCCGCCCGTCAGTCGTATCCCGCATCACATCCTGTCCCGGCATATCCCGCCTCCGGCTTGTTGGCGGGAGAATCGCGGGAGATCGGTCCGTGGCGGTTGATGTGAATCAACTCGCGACCGGCGGGGCCCTCTCTTTGCCGTATTCGTTAATCCATGTGAACAATATCGATGACATTTGGTAACGGTCGCCGATGACCTATATCAACGACGGCAGCGCCGAACAGGCGATGCTGGTGTGAGGAACACCGATGCGTCCAACCGACCTGCCGCTCATCCGTCGATCGCGTCTGCTTGCCGCGGTGGCGGAGCCCGATCTCGCCGCGATGCTCGCGACCTGCTTCGTGCAGACGCTGCCCAAGGACGCGGTGCCGTGCCATCAGGGCGAGAAGCCGGAGTTCCTGCATCTCGTGCTGTCCGGCCGCGTCGGCCTGTTCGGCGAAGGGCCGCGCGAGGACACGCTGATCGACTTCTTCGGACCCGGCGACGGCTTCATCCTGCCCGCGGTCATGCTCGAGGCGCCGTACCTGATGACGGCGCGTCTGCTGGAGGAGAGTCGGGTGCTGTTGTGGCCCGCCGCCGCCTTCCGGGCGCAGGTGCGTGCCAACGGGGCGCTGGCCTACGGCGCCACTCTGCTGCTCTCGGGCTACTGGCGGGCGCTAATCGGCCAGATCAAGGATCTGAAGCTGTTGTCGGCGATCGAGCGGCTCTCGGCGTTCCTGCTGGCGCTGTCGCCGCGGCAGAACGGCGCCGTGACCGTCACCCTGCCAGGGGGACGTCGGCTGATCGCCGGCCGGCTGGGCGTGACGCCGCAAAGCCTGTCGCGTGCCTTTGCCGCCCTGCGCGAGGTCGGCGTGAGCGGCAGCGGCCGCCAGGTCGCGATCGCCGACGCCGCCCGTCTGCGCGAGTTCGCCGCCGGCCGGTCGTTCAAATAGGCGCCCGGCAGCCGCTCAGCAGCCGGACGGACCGTCGTCGAGCTTGGGTTGCAGCATCATCGGACCATAGACGGCGGCGAAGCCGGCAAAGGCCGCGATCCAGGCGATTGCGGCGACGTGCAGCAGCGCCGTGTCGATGGGGGAGGGGAACGCCGCCGCGATGCGCGCCAGCGCGGCCGTGATGGCGAGAACATAGACCGCGACCGTGCCGGAGGAAGCGGCGAGAGGCCGGCCGGTATGGCCGAGCGTGGCACGGCTCATGACCGCGAGCGTCATGATGCCGAGCGCCCCGACGCCCCAGGCGTGCACGGCGGCGCTGCGCAAGGCGGCATCCGACAGCAGATCGGCGGCGCCCAGCAGGAGGAAGCCGAGGGGTATGAAGCCGTAGCCGAGATGCAGCACCAGCACCAGCCAGTCGCCGCGGCAGCGATCGCCCGCCCAGCGCACCAGGCGGATCGCCTGCAACAGGCCGGCCGCCAACGCCAGGGCGCCGGTGACGTCGGCTTGCGGCGCCACCGTCCAGGCCACCAGGGCCAGGGCGGCGGCGGCGACGGCGACGACGTCGAAGCCGCCGAACGCCACCGGCAGACGGCCCGGTCCGCGGCGCAGCAGGGCATTGCGCGTGAACGCCGGCACGATGCGCCCACCGATCAGCACGATCAGGCCGACGACGGCGGCAAGGCCGATGCGCTGGCCGTATTGCGCCAAGCCGTCGCTCAGCACCTCGACGTGAAAGGTCAGGTTGCCCGCGATCAGCAAGCCGAGCACGCCCAGAACCTTGAGGTTGCGACGATTGCCCGCGCTCACGATCTCGCGGCCGGCGACGGCCGCCACCATCGGCAGGAACAGCAGATCGACCAGCATGGCCGGCGCCTCGCCGATGACCGCCGAGGTCGCGGTGGCGAGC
>JAEWIV010000265.1 GCA_023386865.1 Pseudomonadota bacterium | reverse complement strand
CCGCCAGCAGCAGCAGGACGACGCCATCGCCTGCCTGCAAGCGCTTGCTCGTCACGAGCCACGTCGCCGCCATCGTGGCGATGGCATAGGCCGCCACATGCTCGGCCACGATCAGGAACGAGCTCGTCATGAAGACGATGGCGAGCGCGACGACGACGCAGGCCTGCTGCAAGGGATCGTGGCGAGTCCTCAGCACGGCGAGGGAACAGAGGATGGCCGGCAGGGCGAACCATCCGAGCGACTGCCATCGCGCCAGCCAGCGGAGATCCGTCACGCCCGCCGCGATGGCGATCGCGAGCGGCACCTGGGCGAGCAGATTCGGCACGGCGCGCTCATGCCCCACGTCCTTGTACGGTCCGACGGTGACGGCATCGAACAGGTAGTACGAGCCGTCACCGATCAGTCCGCAGCCGAGCCAGCTGTAGCCGACGCCGCAGAGCCACAGGACGGCGAGAACCGTCCCGGTCCACGGCGATGTCGACGTCATGCTAGCGCGCGAGTTCCGCGATCGCTTCGGTCCAGGCACCGATCGTATGGTCGATGTCGGCGCGGGTGTGGGCGAGGCTTACGTAGTACTTCGTCTCGCCCTTCATGATGCCACGGGCGCGCAGGAGCTGGTTGAAGCGCGTGGCCAGCGCCTTGTCGCCCTTGAGCGTGTCGCGATAGTCCTTGATCGGCTGATCGGTGAAGACGACGTCGAACAGCGGCGGCTCGCCGATCACCTGCGCGGGGATGCCGGCCTTCTTCAGAAGCGCGTCGAGCGCCTGCATCAGCTCGCGGCCGGTCGCGAACACCTGCTCGTAGGCGCCCGGGCGCTTGAGGATCTCCAGCGTGGCGAGGCCGGCGACGGCCGCCACCGGATTGCCCGACAGCGTGCCGACCTGGAAGATGAAGTCCTCGTCGGTCATGGCCAGCCGATCGAAGTGCTTCATGATGTCGGCGCGGCCGGCGATGGCGGCGAGCGCGAAGCCGCCGCCCACGATCTTGCCCAGGCTGCAGAGATCGGGCGTGACGCCGTAATACGCCTGCGCCCCGCCGTAGGCGAAGCGGAAGCCGGTCACGACTTCGTCGAAGATCAGGGGAATGCCGTGTTTCCGGGTCACCGCGCGCAGCGCCTGCAGGAAGCCGGGCTTGGGCGGGATCAGGCGCTGGAACGGCTCGACGATGACGCCGGCGAGCTCGTCCTTCTGCTCCTCGATCAGGCTTTCCACCATGTCGAGGTCGTTGAACGCCGCCACCAGCATCTCGTCGGCGACCGACTTCGGGATGCCGGCGGAATCGGGAGTCGGCCGAGGGAAGTTGCCCGGCCGCTTGGGCGCCAGCGACATCAGCGCATAGTCGCTCATGCCGTGATAGCCGCCCTCGAATTTGAGGATCTTGTCGCGCTTGCGGAAGGCGCGAACCGCGCGCATGGCGTAGAGATCGGCCTCGGTCCCGGAGCAGACGAAGCGGACCTGGTCGGCACAAGGCACCGCATCGCAGATCGCCTCGGCCAGCGCGATGCCGTGGCGGTTGTTGCCGAAGAAGGTGGTGCCGAGTGGCACCTGCGCCTGCACGGCGGCGGTCACCTCGGGATGGGCGTGGCCCACGAACATCGGCCCCGAGCCCAGGAGGAAGTCGACGTATTCGCGGCCGGCCTCGTCCCAGATGCGCCCGCCCCGGCCCTCCTTCAGCACCACCTCGGCCGGCATGTTGCCGAAACTGCCGCCGGGCAGCACGCGCTTGGCCTGCTCGACCAGGTCGTTGATGGGATCGAGGACTGTTTGTGCGCTCATTTTCCTATTCCCGGTTTGGCGACGCTGTCGTGCGATGATGCATGAGGGAAGCCAGAGCGGCGTTGGACCCCGCTCGAAAATTTTCTAAGCGCCTGCGGCTGCTCACTCAATGGGCACGAAGATGGAATGACGCATCTTGCCTTCGACGGCCTTGGAGAAATGGCCCTTGCCGGAGGTGTCCTCGACCAGCAACACCTCGCCCGCGCCGATGATGCGCGTCTCGCCGTCGCTCGCCTGGATGCTGACGCCGCCGTCGAGGTTGATGATGTACTGCCGGCGCGGCGCGGGATGCCATTCGTAGTCGTAGGAGCCGGGCGTCTGGCGGAAGATGATGCCGGTCGCCGGGAAGGTTGCCGAAGTCTTGCCGCCGCGGCCCTCGTGTTTCCATTCGACCTCGATGTCGCGGAAATGCGTCTCGCCCTTGTCGTCGACATAGAGATTATGGATGCGCATGATTTTCTCCGACTTGCCGTTTCCCGACGGCAGCTTAGAACGAAAGCATGCTGAAGAAACCCGTCGCGGCCGCCCTTTTCGACATGGATGGCCTGCTGCTCGACACCGAGGTCATCTACATCGAGGCCATGCAGGCGGCGGCCAAGGGGCTGGGCCGCGAGATGTCGCTGGATTTCTGCCACTCCATGGTCGGCGTGCCGGGCCCCGAATGCAATCTGATGATCGAGGCCTATTACGGCGCGGGCTTCAACATCACCGAGTTCCGCGAGCACATGTCGATCCACCGCCAGCGCCTGATGGAGACGGGGATCCCCGTGAAGCCCGGCGTCGTCGAGCTGCTGGATTTCCTCGCCAGCCGCGGGCTGCCGCTCGCGGTCGCGACCTCGGCCGGGCGCGACACGGCCGAACACCATCTCGGCAAGGCCGGTCTTCGTGATCGCTTCGCGGCTCTGGCGACGCGCGACGACGTCGAGCGCGCCAAGCCCCACCCCGGCGTCTATCTCGAGGCCGCCCGGCGGCTGGGCGTGGCACCCGAGCGCTGCCTCGCCTTCGAGGATTCCAACATCGGCCTGGAGGCTGCCCACGCTGCCGGCACGATGGCGTTCATGGTGCCCGACCTGCTGCGGCCGCTGCCGGAAAGCCATGCCCGGTGCCTGCAGGTGCTGCCCGACCTGCACGTCGCGCTGAGCCTGCTGCGCGACCATCTTTGAGTTTCATTGCTTGTCCGCTCCTCCAAGGGAGAGGAGCAACAAGGGAGAAGACTAGAACTTCTCCACCCACGGCCTGACCTCGATCTCCCAGCTCCAGGCGCTGCGGTGCTGCTGCAGCGTCGCCCAGTAGGTCTCGGCGATGGCGTCGGGATCGAGCAGGCTATCGGGCGCGTTGTCCGGAACCGGGCGCGAGGCACTGCTGATGCCACCGTCGATCACGAAATGCGCGACATGGATGCCCTTGGGGGATAGCTCGCGCGCCATCGACTGGGCGAGGCCGCGCAATGCGAACTTGCCCATGGCGAAGGTGGCCGAGAGCGCAAAGCCCTTCACGCCGGCCGTGGCGCCGGTCAGGAAGATGGCGCCGTGCGCCTTGGGCAACATGCGTTTGGCAGCTTGCTGCGAGACCAGGAAGCCGCCGAAGGCGCTGATCTCGATGGCGCGCCTGACGTCATCGGGCGCGAGCTCGACCAGGGGGCCACGGACCCGGTTGCTCGCGTTGTAGACCACGACGTCGGGTGTGCGGCCCCTGGCGTCGAGCGCCTGGAACAGGCCGGCAACTTCGCCCGGGACGGCGGCGTTGCAGGCATGGGCCTCGGCGCCGGTCTCTTTGACCAGCTGGGCGAGCTTGTCGGTCTGGCGTGCCGCCACGGAAACGGCCAGTCCGTGCCGGGCGAACAGGCGGGCCAGTGAGGCGCTGAGGCCAGGGCCGGTGCCGACGATAAGCGCAGAGCGGTATTCGGGCTTTTGCATAGGGTCTCCTCGTTGCCGCCGATTCCACGCAGGTATAGGCTTCTGCGCAATAGGGCACACGCGAATGTGCCCAAGGGAAGGAAATAGCCATGGACCAGGCAAAGCCGGTCGGCCGCATCGACGTCATCTCCGACGCGATCTGCCCATGGTGCTACATCGGCAAGCGCCACCTCGAGAATGCGCTCGCCCTCCTCGACAAGCAGGGCCTGCACTTCACCGTCGCCTGGCATCCGTTCCAGCTCAATCCCGACATGCCGCGCGAGGGCGTCGACCGCGCCCACTACCGCCTCGCCAAGTTCGGCAGCGCCGAGCGCTCGCGCCAGCTCGACGAACGCATCACCGAGACCGCGGCCACGGTCGGCCTGGAGTTCCACCTCGACCGGCTGACGCGCACGCCCAACACGCTCGACGCCCATCGCCTGATCCGGCTGGCCGGCCAGAAGGGCGTGCAGGACGGCGTCGTCGAGGCGCTGTTCGAAGGCTATTTCTGCGATGGCGCCGACATCGGCAATGCCGACGTGCTGGTCCGTCTCGGGGTCGAGGGCGGCCTGGAACCCGACGACATCAAGGCCATGCTGCAGAGCGACGCCGGCCTCAAGGAAGTCTCGGCGGCCGATCGCATGGCGCGCAACGCCGGCATCCAGGGTGTGCCGAGCTTTGCCTTGCAGGGTCATGTGCTGTTCTCCGGCGCGGTGCCGGCCGACGAGATGGCCCAGGCCTTCCGCCGCGCCTGGGAGATCCTGAGAAACCGCGCGGCCTGACGTCCGCCGTCCCTGCCGTCGCATCGATCGTTCCGAGATCATCAGGCGAACCGGCGGCAGGCGCCGCGCGGACGACGCGAGCGAAGGCTGATAGCATTCGCCGCGACGGAACAGGCACGAGGGACGCGAATGGGTGACATTGCCTTCGGCTTCCAGGCCGCGCCGGCGAGCGACGTGCACAAGCCCGACCAGGTGCTGTATCGCGAGGTCATGGAGGACTGCGCGCTCGGCCACAGGCTGGGTTACGACGCCGCCTGGCTGCTCGAGCACCATTTCAGCGACTACTATCCGACACCCAGCCCGCTCCTCTTCATGGCGCATATCGCGGCGGCGTTTCCCGACCTGTCGCTCGGCACCTCGGTGCTGGTGCTGCCCTGGTACCATCCCCTGCGCCTCGCCGAGGAGATCGCCATGCTGAACAGCATGACGAAGGGGACGCTGCATCTCGGCATTGGCCGCGGCACGGCCAAGATGGAATACGACGCCTACAACGTCGACATGAACGAAGCGCGGGCGCGCTTCGCCGAATGCTATCGCATCGTCGAGAAGGGCCTGGCGGGTGAGCCGTTCACCCACGACGGCCGTTTCTGGAAGATCGAGCGGCCGATCCGGCTCAGGCCCGAGCCGGTGCCGAAGAAGGTGCGGTTCTACGGCGCCATCGGCAGCCCGGCCAGCGCCGAGGTCATGGGCGCGCTCGGCGTGGCGCCGATCTGCCTGTCGACCTTCCCCGACAAGCTCCTGGCCAAGATCCTCGAGCGCTGGTCGGCGCGTGCCGGCGGCGCCGTGCGCGACGCCATCCTGCCGATCTCGGTCAAGATGTTCATCGCCGACACCGACGAGGAGGCACGCGCGCTCGGCCGCCGTTATTACCCGCCCTACTTCGACCTGCAGTGCGCGCACTACGAGTCCGACGCCGACCCGTGGGCCGACATCCCCGAGTACCAGGATTTCAGCCGCATGTTCGCCAACCTGCGCAAGCTGACCGATCCCGGCGAGCTCGGCCCGTTCATGGACTCGAACCTGGTCGGCAGCCCGGCGACGATCTGCCGGCGGATCGACCAGCTTGCCGCGCTCGGCTTCAACTACTTCATGATGTCGTGCGCGACACCGGGCACGCCGATCGAGTTGCGCCAGCGCATGATGACCCGGTTCGCCGAGGAGGTATGCCCGAGATATTCGCAGTCGATGCGACGCAAACGAGCGGCGTGAGGGCGGAGCGTGCGATTGATTGCACTGTCAACGAAGTGCGGTAGCGCCGCGCGTTGTATCTTTTGTTTCTTCAATTACTCTGATGCGTTCACCTGATATTTGTTACGGCAAAGGAATCGGGTGTGCTCGGATGAAACTATCGGCAAGCGACGGCTCCGGCGCGTATCGTCCTGAAGGAGCTTGCGAGGCCCGATGGGCGTTTTGAGCAAACGGGCCGGACGGATGGGCGTGCTGCTTGTCGGCATCGTTCTGTCGTTGCCGTGGTTCGGCGAACCGGCATTGGCGCAGAAGCGCGGCGGCGTTCTGCGCATGTTCCAACGCGACAACCCGCCGAGCACGTCGATCCACGAAGAGTCCAGCCCCGCCACCGTCGTGCCCTTCATGCCGGTGTTCAACAACCTCGTCATGTTCGATCCGTCGGTGCCGCAGAACAGCGACAAGTCGATCGTGCCCGACCTCGCCGAATCATGGAGCTGGAACGACGACAAGACCGAGCTGACCTTCAAGCTGCGCCGCGGGGTGAAGTGGCACGACGGCTGGGCATTCACCGCAAGCGACGTCGAATGCACCTTCAACCTGCTGACCGGCCGGGCGCGCGAGAAGCTGCGCAACAATCCGCGCGGCAGCTGGTTCGGCAACATCAACTACGTGCACGGCAGCAGCGACTATGAAATCACCATCCATCTCAATCACCCACAGCCCTCGCTGCTGACGCTGCTGGCCTCGGGGCTCTCGCCGATCTACCCCTGCCACGTCTCGGGGGCGCAGATGCGCACCAAGCCGATCGGCACCGGGCCCTTCAAGCTGGAATCGTTCAAGCAGTTCGACAGCGTCCGGCTGGTACGCAACCCCGACTACTTCAAGCCGAGCAAGCCGCACCTCGACGGCATCGAGTTCCACATCGCCTCCAGCCCGTCGACGGCGCTGCTGAGCTTCGTCGCCGGCCGCTTCGACATCACCTTCCCCTGGGAAGTGGCGAGCCCGCAGTTGCGCGACGTCCGCCGCCAGTCGCCGCGCGCGGTATGCGAGACCACGTCGATGAACAACAACGTCAACCTCCTGGTGAACCGGCAGGCCGCCCCGTTCGACAGGCCGGAAATCCGGCGCGCGCTGTCGCTGGCGCTCGACCGCAGGGCTTTCATCACCGCCGCCGAGGGCGACGGCCAGATCGGCGGCACCATGCAGCCACCCGGTGACGGCGTGTGGGGGCTGCCGGCCGACCGGCTGGCCGCCGTGCCCGGCTACGGCCCCGATGTCGCGAAGAACCGGCAGGAGGCGCGTGACATCATGGTCCGGGCCGGGTTCGGCCCGGAGAAGCGATTGCGCACCAAGGTGCAGACCCGTCCGCAAGCGCTCTACCGCAATCCCGCCGCCATCCTGGTCGACCAGCTCCGGGAGATCCATATCGACGCCGAGCTCGAGATCGTCGAGCCCGCGCACTGGTACGGGCGAATCGGCCGCAAGAACTACACCATCGGCCTCAATGCGACGGGCAACGGCGTGGACGATCCCGACCAGGGGTTCTTCGAGAACTTCTCATGCCGGTCGGAGCGCAACTACAACGGCTACTGCAATGGCGAGATCGAGCGCCTGTTCGAGCTGCAGTCGGCCGAAACCGACCCCGACAAGCGGCGGCAGATGGTGTGGGACATCGACGCCCGGCTGCTGGCCGACAGTGCACGGCCTCCCCTCATGTGGAACCGCAGCGCCACCTGCTGGCAGCCCTACGTCAAGGGCTACGTCGCCCAGGTCAACAGCATGTTCAACGCCTTCCGCTTCGAGGACGTCTGGCTGGATCGATAGAGCGGGTGGCGATCGGGTAATTCCACCGGGACCATTCGTGCTCTAGACTGCCTCCCAATGACCGCGGCTCGACACGCGGCACACCTGGGAAGGGAACGATCATGCGGCCGATGATCCTGCTGGCCAGCCTGGCGGCTGCCGTCGTTGCGTGCTCGGGCCAGGGGCTGGCCCAGAAGAGCGGCGGCGTGCTCAAGATGTACCATCGCGACAATCCGCCGAGCGCCTCGATCCACGAAGAGGCGACCAACTCGACGGTCATCCCCTTCATGTCGCTGTTCAACAACCTGGTGCTCTACGACCAGAACAAGCCGCAGAACAGCCCGCAGAGCATCGTGCCCGACCTCGCCAAGTCGTGGAGCTGGAGCGCCGACAACAAGAAGCTGACCTTCAAGCTGCAGGAAGGCGTGAAGTGGCACGACGGCCGACCTTTCACCGCCAAGGACGTCGTGTGCACCTTCGAGATGCTGACCGGCCGGGGCGATGACCAGCGCAGGCTGCGTCGCAACCCGCGCCAGTCGTGGTACGGCAATGTCGAGGACGCGACGGCCGATGGCGAGCACGAGGTAACGCTGCATCTCAAGCGCCCGCAACCTTCGATCCTGTCGCTGCTCGCGTCGGGCTATTCGCCGGTCTATCCCTGCCACGTGCCGGTGGCGCAGATGCGCACCAGGCCGATCGGCACCGGTCCCTTCAAGTTCGTCGAGTTCAAGCAGAACGAGGGCATCAAGATCGCCAAGAACGCCGACTACTGGAAGAAGGGCAAGCCCTACCTCGACGGCATCGAGTTCACCATCGTGCCCAACCGCGCGACGGCGATGCTGAGCTTCGCGTCCGGCAAGTTCGACATCACCTTTCCCTGGGAGGTGACGATGCCGATCCTCAAGGATCTCAAGGCCCAGATGCCCAACGTGGCCTGCCAGGTGACGTCGATGAACAACAGCACCAACCTGATCCTGAACCGCGACGCGCCGCCGTTCGACAATGCCGACCTGCGCCGCGCGCTGGTGCTGGCGCTCGATCGCAAGTCGTTCGTCGACATCATCAACCAGGGCGATGCCCAACTCGGCGGGACCATGCAGCCGGTGGCCGACGGCGTGTGGGGCCTGCCGCCCGAGATGTATGAATCGGTACCGGGTTACGGCTCGGATGTGCAGAAGAACCGCGAGGCCGCCCGCGAGATCATGAAGAAGCTGGGCTACGGACCCGACAAGCGCCTACCGCTCAAGATCGCCACCCGCGGCATCTCGCTCTACAAGGATCCGGCGGTCATCCTGGCGAGCCAGCTCAAGGAGATCTGGGTCGACGCCGACGTCGACATCATCGAGACCTCGCAATGGTTCCCGAGAGTGGCGCGCAAGAACTACTCGGTGGGGCTCAACACCACCGGCAACGGCGTCGACGATCCCGACCAGAACTACTACGAGAACTTCTCCTGCAAGTCGGAGCGCAACTACACCGGCTATTGCAATCCCGAGATCGAGAAGCTGTTCGACGTCCAGTCGGCCGAGACCGACGTCGAGAAGCGCCGGAAGATCGTCTGGGAGATCGACCGCAAGCTGCTCGAGGACGGCGCCCGGCCGGTCATCATGTGGAATCGCGCCGCGATCTGCATGCAGCCCTACGTCAAGGGCTACGTGGCCCAGGTCAACAGCGTCTACAACGGCTTCCGCTTCGAGGACGTCTGGCTGGATAGGTGAGGAGGCCACTTCATGCCATGGCTCTAAAGTTCCGTCATCCCGACCGGAGCCGAGCGTAGCGAGGCGCAGTGGAGGGACCTCTTTTGTTGATGCATCGACAAAACAGGTCCCTCGACTGCGCCGCCCTTCGGGCGGCTTCGCTCGGGATGACGGAAAAATTGGCCATGCGCGAACGCGGGGCGACGATAACGGGAGGCTTGCAACCATGACACAACGCACCCTCGGCCTGATCATGAACGGCGTCTCGGGCCGCATGGGCGTCAACCAGCACCTGATCCGCTCGGTGGCGGCGATCCGCGCCCAGGGCGGCGTGCCGATGTCGGACGGCTCGCGCGTCATGCTCGACCCCGTGCTCGTGAGCCGCACCCCGGAGAAGGCGAAGACGCTGGCCGAGCAGCATGGCGGCCTGCGCTGGACCACCGCCCTCGACGCCGAGATCGCGAGCCCGCGCAACCACATCTTCTTCGACACGGCGACGACGCAGATGCGGCCGACCCTGCTCGAGAAGGCGATCAACGCCGGCAAGCACATCTATTGCGAGAAGCCGATCGCCACCAACCTCGCCGAGGCGCTGAAGATCTGCAAGCTGGCCAAGGCCAAGGGCGTCAAGAACGGCACGGTGCAGGACAAGCTGTTCCTGCCCGGGCTGCAGAAGATCAAGCTGCTACGCGACTCGGGCTTCTTCGGCCGCATCTTCGCGGTGCGCGGCGAGTTCGGCTATTGGGTGTTCGAGGGCGACTGGGGCCAGCCCGCACAACGGCCGTCGTGGAACTACCGGACGGAAGAAGGCGGCGGCATCGTGCTCGACATGGTCTGCCACTGGCGCTACGTGCTCGACAACCTGTTCGGCGAGGTGAAATCGGTGTCGTGCATCGCCGCCACCCACATCCCCGAGCGCGTCGACGAGGCGGGCAAGACCTACCCGGCCACCGCCGACGACGCGGCCTATGCCTCCTTCCAGCTCGAGGGCGGCGTCATCGCCCACATCAACATGAGCTGGGCGGTGCGCGTCTACCGCGACGACCTCGTGACCTTCCAGGTCGACGGCACCCTGGGCTCCGCCGTCGCCGGTTTGACCGACTGCATGATCCAGCCGCGCGCCGCCACGCCGCGCCCGGTCTGGAATCCCGACCAGAAACAGACCATCGACTTCTACGACAGTTGGCAGAAGATGCCGGACAACATCGTCTACGAGAACGGCTTCAAGGCCGAATGGGAGATGTTCGTGCGCCACGTCGTCGAGGACGCGCCGTTCAAGCACTCGCTGGTCGAAGGCGCAAAGGGCGTGCAGCTCGTGGAGTGCGCGTTGCAGAGCTGGAAGGAACGCCGCTGGGTCGACGTCCCGGCGCTCACGATCTGAGAGGAGGCCCATGTCGATCATCGTGCCCCTGCCCGCCGCCGACGGGCGCCTCGCCCCGTACACCCTGTCCGACGCCGTGCAGTTCCCCGACCGCATCACGCGACCCTTGAACCGCGTCGCCCTGGCCGCCGCCCATGTCGTCGCCGATCCGAACGCCGACATCGACCCCTGGCTGCAGGCCGCGCCCGACTGGGAGCGCACCATCGCCTATCGCGAATATCTCTGGGATCTCGGGCTCGGCGTCGCCGAGGCCATGGACACTGCCCAGCGCGGCATGGGGCTCGACTGGCCGATGGCGCTGGAGCTGATCAAGCGCTCGGTCGCTGCCGCGCGCAGCCGCGAGGGCGCCGTGGTCTTCTCGGGCGCCGGCACCGATCACCTCGACCCGGCCGGGATCCATACGGTCGACGACGTCATCCGCGCCTACGAGGAGCAGATCGCGGCCATCGAGGCGGTCGGCGGCCGCATCATCCTGATGGCCTCGCGCGCCCTGGTGCGCGCCGCGTGCTCGGCCGACGACTATGCCCGGGTCTACCAGCGCGTGCTCTCCCAGGTCCGCCAGCCGGCGATCATCCACTGGCTGGGCGACATGTTCGACCCGGCGCTCGGCGGCTACTGGGGCACGAACGATCTCGGCAAGGCGATGGACACCGCCGTCGCGATCATCAATGCGTCGGCCGCCAAGGTCGACGGCGTGAAGATCTCGCTGCTCGACAAGGATCGCGAGATCGCCATGCGCCGCCGCCTCGACAAGAAGGTGAAGATGTATACCGGCGACGACTTCAACTACGCCGAGCTCATCGCCGGCGACGCACAGGGATACTCGCACGCCCTGCTCGGCATCTTCGACGCCATCGCACCCGCCGCCGCGGCATCGCTGGTTGAGCTGGCCAGCGGCGACCTCGCGAAGTTCCACGCCGTCCTGGCGCCGACCGTGCCACTGTCGCGTCACATCTTCCGGGCGCCGACGCGCTTCTACAAGACGGGCGTCGTCTTCATGGCGTACCTCAACGGCCATCAGGACCATTTCACCATGGTCGGCGGCCAGGAAAGCGCGCGCTCGACCCTGCATCTCGCCGAGCTGTTCCGGCTGGCCGACAAGGCCGGGCTCTTTCGCGATCCCGAGCGCGCCGCGGCGCGCATGAAGGCGGTATTGGCCGTCCGCGGCGCGGCGGCGTAGCCCGGCGATGCGCGATCTCAGTGCAGGGCCGTCGCTGCTGTCGGTCAACACCGCGACGGTCCGCAAGCAGGGCGATCTTCCGGAAATCATCGAAGCCTGCGCGCGGCATGGCATCGCCGCGATCAGCCCCTGGCGAGACCAGGTGGCTGCCGTCGGACTGGAACGGGCAGGACGGGCCATCAAGGATGCCGGTCTGAAACTCTCGGGCTACTGCCGCGGCGGCCTGTTCCCGGCCACGGGCGAGCACGTGGCGGCGGCGCGCGACGACAACCGCCGCATGGTCGATGAAGCGGTCGTACTTGGTGCGCCCTGCATCATCCTGGTGGCCGGCGGCCTGCCGCAATTCGCGCGGCCCGGCTCGACGCCCTCCAAGGACATCGTCGGCGCGCGCAAGATGATCGAGGACGGCATCGCCGATCTTTTGGCCTATGCGCGCCAGGCCAACATGCCGCTGGCGCTGGAACCGCTGCATCCGATGTATGCCGCCGATCGCGCCGCGGTGAATACGCTGGCCCAGGCGCTGGACATCGCCGATCGGCTCGACGCCGGCGGCACCGCGCTCGGCGTCGCGGTCGACGTCTATCACACCTGGTGGGATCCCGATCTCTACGCCGGCATCGCCCGCGCCGGCCGCGCCAGGCGGCTGATCGCCTATCACGTCTGCGACTGGCTGGTACCGACCAGGGACATGCTGAACGACCGCGGCATGATGGGCGACGGCGTGGTCGACCTGCGCCGCATCCGGCAGGCCATCGAGGATGCCGGCTACACCGGGCTCGTCGAGGCCGAGATCTTTTCGGACTACTGGTGGTCGCAGCCGATGGACCGGGTGCTCTCCACCTGCGTCGAGCGCTATCGCACGGTCGTGTGAGTCATTGGCCCGCTCTTCTCACGATTCATGAGCGGGCCTGGAGGCCCGCGGTCCAAAGAAGCTACGTCCGCCGCCGCAACTTCTGGATCGTCTCGTCGAGCGTAGACAGGAAGCGCGAGCGGTCGCGCGGCGTCATCGGCTTGGGACCGCCGGTGATCTCGCCCATGGCACGCAGGTTGGACATCAAATCTCGATTGGCCATCGCCATGCCGATCGAAGCCGTCGTGAAGGGTACGCCTGTGTTGCCGATGACCGCCGCGCCTGCTTTCAGGCTGCGATCGGCGAGCGGGATGTCGGCGGTGACCACGATGTCATGCGGGCCGATGCGCTCGGCGATCCAGTTGTCGGCCGCATCGAAACTGTCGCTCACGACCACCAGCTCGATGCGCGGATCCCGCGGCACCCCGATATAGGCGTTGCTGACGACGTAGACCCTAAGGCCATAGCGCTCGGCAACGCGGTAGATCTCGTTCTTGACCGGACAGGCGTCGGCGTCGATGTAGATGGAAATCATCGTGCGCCGACAAGTCGGTCAGCCCGGCCGGATTGTCCACCAAAATGAGAGCCGGCGGTTCCAGGAAACGCCGGCTCTTCTTCTTTTTACGATCGCTCAGCGCTGCGGGATGTGCGGCGAGATGATATTGCCGCGTGCATCCAGGCGATTGCCCTGGCTGTCGTAGCGGAAGCCGTACTCATCCTTCATCGTGGCTTGGCGCGGACCGACCGCATTCATCGGGACCGGTTCCGGTCCGGTCGCATGGTCGCGCTCGAGCTTGTTGCTGCCCGAAGCCCCTGGCTGGGCAGGCGCGGGCGCCATCGGTGGGGCAGCCGGCGCGGTCGCCATGTTGCCGTCGTAGTTCATGTTGGCGCTGCTGCCGGGCTGCATGGCCGAGCCTGCGGGGCCCGGTCGGTCGCCGGGCTGGCGCACCCAGTCGTTGCGACCGATCAGCGGCCGGCCGTAGGGATCGGTAGGCTCGCCGGCAGGCATCGTCTGGGCATAGGAAACACCCGCGGTGGCGATGAGGGCGAGGGTAAGCAACGTACGTTGCATGGGACACCTCCTTCGAAGATGGATGTCCGCTCAACGCCTCCCAAAGGACGGGGTTGCACGTCCGGCCGGCCGGCGATCAGCTCAACACGGCAATCTTCTTGCGCTCGATCAGCCCGAAGTCGATCGCGGCACCCAGCCCCGGCCCGTTGGGGACGTGCACCATGCCGTCGCGACCGACGACGATGTCCTGCTCCAGGCCGTATTTCTGCGCGCCGTCGGGCAGCAGCACCTCGAAGAACTCGGTGTTCCGGATCGAGGCGATGACGTGCAGGTTGGCGACGTTGTTCAGCGAATTGCCGCCATGGTGGACTTCATAGTTCATACGGAATGATTCGGCGAGGTGTGCGGCCTTGACCAGGGTAGTGATGCCGCCTTTGACGGCGACGTCGCCGCGCAGGTAGTCGGTGGCCTGCAGCATGATCCAGGGCTGATAGGAATCGAGGCCGGTGATCGGATACTCGGTGGCGAGGATCGGGATCGAAAGCTGCTGCTTCAGCTTCACGTAGTTGTAGATGTCCTGGTCGGCGAGCGGGTCCTCGTACCAGTGGAAGTCCATCTCCTCTGCCGCGCGGCCGACGCGCAGCGCCGCCGGATAATCGTAGGCCCAGGTCGAATCGAGCATGATGGTGAAGTCGCCGACCGCGTTGCGCACGGCCTCGCAGACCTTGATGTCGTCGCGCCAGCGTGTCGGCGGGTGGATCTTGTAGGCGGCCCAGCCGTTCTGCTTGAACTCGGCGGCCTGCTCGGCATAGGCGCTCGCCGACGGCAGGACGGCGGAGCTGGCATAGGCCGGCACCGCCTCCCGATAGGTGCCGAGCAAACGATGGATCGGCTGCCCGACCGCCTTGCCGAGAAGATCCCAGAGCGCCACGTCGACGGCGCCGATGGCGCGCACGCCGGCCGGGCGCTGGCGCTTCCACAGATCGACGACCAGCGCCTCGCGATGCAGCGGATTGCTGCCCATCAGCATGGGCTTGAGATGGGTGATGAGGCCCTGCCCGTCGATCGCCGCCGAGTTGGAGGCCGATCCCAGGAAGGCGTTGCCCTCGACGCCGTCGTCGGTGGCGATACGCAGCAGACCGAGCGCGCTCGACCCGGCGAACTTGCTGTGCTGGCCGTACTGCGTCGGCGGGATGTCGTCCCAGGCGAACAGGGTCAGGCTGACGTCGGTGATCTTCATGGCGTCTTCCCCTTTCCTTCAGTATAGACTGCTCCCATGTCCGACAAAGCCCGAGCCGAGCTGGCTCCCACCGGCGTTCTGCGTGCCGGCATCAACCTCTCCAACTTCCTGCTGGTCACCGGCCGCAGTGCGGCTGGCGACCCGGTCGGCGTGGCCCCCGACATGGCCAAGGCGATCGCCGATTCGATCGGGGTGCCCATCAAGTACGTCACCTTCAAGTCGCCCGGCGAACTGGCCGACCAGGCCGGCAAGGACGCGTGGGACATCGGCCTGATCGGTGCCGAGCCGCAGCGCGCCGCGGTGATGACCTTCAGCGCCGCCTACGTCGAGATCGAGGCGACCTACATGGTGCCGCCGGGCTCGCCGCTGAAGTCGATCGCCGACGTCGACAGGAAGGGCGTGCGCATCGCGGTGTCGGCGCGCTCGGCCTACGGGCTGTGGCTGGAGAACAACATCAAGAACGCGACGCTGGTGCCGGTCAGCGGCCTCGAGGGCGCCTTCAACAAGTTCCTGGAGGACAAGATGGATGCGCTGGCCGGGTTGCGGCCGGGCCTGCTGAAGGATCTCGACAAGCATCCCGAGCTCAAGATCCTCGACGGCAAGTTCACCGCCGTACAGCAGGCCGTCGGCTGCAACAAGCCCGCCGCGGAAGGCGCGCGCTACATCGCGGCGTTCGTCGAGAACGCCAAGAAGTCGGGCCTGGTGGCGCGCCTGATCGAGAAGCACAAGGTCAAGGGCCTGTCTGTCGCGCCGCTGGCCTGATCGGAGGGCGGACCTGGAGGTCCGCGCTCCAGTCAGAGCTCGCTGCCGACGAACTGCTTGAACTCCGCCGTCTGCGGATTGGCGAAAACCTCGGCCGTCGGCCCCGTCTCCCACACCTTGCCCTGGTGCATGAACACGACGACGTCGGCGACGCGTCGGGCGAATCCCATTTCGTGGGTGACGCTGATCATGGTCATGCCGTGATGCGCCAGGTTCTCCATCACGCCCAGGACCTCGGCGGTGAGCTCGGGATCGAGCGCGGAGGTCACCTCGTCGAACAGCATGACCTGCGGCTGCAGCGCCAGCGAGCGGGCGATGGCGACGCGCTGCTGCTGGCCGCCGGAGAGCTGCTCGGGATAGGAAACGGCCTTGTCGGTCAGGCCGACCATGGCCAGCACTTCGGCGGCGCGCTTCCTCGCCTCGTCCTTCGACTGCTTCTTCACCAGCGTCAGCGCCAGCGTGATGTTCCGTTCGACATTGAGATGCGGGAAGAGATTGTAGCTCTGGAATACCATGCCGACGTCACGGCGCAGCTGGGCGCGGGCAGCGCTGCCTGGCCGTCCAACGGGATGGCCGCATACGGTGATCGTGCCGGCCTGCACTGTCTCCAGGCCGGCAATGCAGCGCAGCAGCGTGCTCTTGCCCGAACCCGACCGGCCGACGACGGCCACGGTCTGGCCACGCGCAACGTTCAGGCTCACGCCGTCGAGCACGCGCAGCGGGCCGAATTCCTTGACGACGTCGTGAACGTCGACGACGGTTTCACCTTCCGGCATGCGCCCTCCTTTCCAGCGTGCGGGCGGCCACCGAGAGCGGGTAGCACAGGACGAAATAGATGGCGGCGACGGCCGTGAAGATCGCGAACGGCTCGAAGGTCGAGTTGTTGACGATCTGGCCGGCGCGGGCCAGCTCGACGAAGCCGATCACCGAGGCGAGCGAGGTGTTCTTCACGATCTGCACCATGAAGCCGACGGTCGGCGGGATGGCGATGCGCAGCGCCTGCGGTAGGATCACGTAGGCATACTGCTGAAATTGATTGAGGCCGAGGCAATCCGAGGCCTCCCACTGGGTCTTGGGCACGGCCTCGATGCAGCCGCGCCAGATCTCGCCCAGGAAGGCCGCGGCATAGAGCGTGAACGAGATGCCGGCCGCGACCAGCGGATCGAGCTTGTAGCCCAGGATGCCGAGGCCGAAGTACGACAGCAACAGCACGATCAGGAGCGGCGTGCCCTGGATGAGCTGGATGTAGCTCCACGCGGCGCCGCGCAGCACGCTCGACTTCGAGACGCGCATCAGCGCGATCGGCAGTCCGACCACCGCGCCGCCGGCGAAGGCGATGACCGACAGCAGCACGGTCCAGCGCGCCGCCTCGACCAGGTAGAGCAGGTGGTTGAAGCTGAGCTGGATCACGGTGACGTCCTCACAGGGGCGTCCCCAGCCGCCGGCGGCGCTCGAACAGGATCAGGCCGATCGCCCAGAAGCCCAGGCGATAGAGCGCCGACAGCGCGAGGTAAACGACGGCCACGATCACGTAGACCTCGAAGCTCCTGTAGGTGTCGGACTGCACCAGGTTGGCGGTGGCGGTGAGCTCCTCGGCCGAGATCTGCGAGGTGATCGAGGAGGCGAGCATCAGCAGCACGCCCTGGCTCGCCAGCGCCGGATAGACGCGCTCCATGGCGGGCAACAGCACGACGTGCAGGATGGTCTGGAGCCGCGTCAGGCCGAGACAGTCGGCGGCCTCGAGCTGGGTGCGCTGGATCGATTCGATGCCGGCGCGCATGATCTCGGCGGTATAGGCGCCCATGTTGATGGTGAGCGCCAGGACGGCGGAGACTTCGGCCGACAGCTTGAGGCCGAGGCTCGACAGGCCGAAATAGACGATGAAGATCTGGATGAGCAGCGGCGTGTTGCGGATGATCTCGACATAGCCGCCCGCCACCCGGCGCAGCACCGGCCCGCCATAGACGCGGGCCAATGCGCAGACCGTGCCGACGACGAACCCCAAGGCGATCGACAGCACGGTGAGCTGGATGGTGAGCCAGGCCCCGGCCGCGAAGTCCGGCCATCGCTCGGCCAGGAACTCGAAGTCGAACTTGTAGGACATGGCTCACGCACCGGCGGCACAAGCCGCCGTCAGCTTCCCGACTTGGCCAAGAGCTCGTCGGTCGGGATGTCGACCCCGTGATACTGCTTGTAGATGGCGGCGAGCTTGCCGTTCTTGAGGTTCGTCTTCACCCAGTCGTTGATCCAGGCGAGCAGCTTGGGCTCGTCCTTGCGCACGCCGATCGCCAGCCAGTTGGTCTGCATGGTGATCTTGGGCTCGACCGTGCGCGCCGGGTTCTTCCTGCTGATCGCGGGCAGCAGCGATCGCGCCGTCGCCAGGATGTCGGCCTGGCCCGACGCCACCGCCGCCGCCATCGTGGCGTCGTCCTCGTAACGCACGATCTGCGCGCCCTTGGCCTGCTTCGTGAGGTCGCTGTCCTGGGTGGTGCCGCGCACGACGGCGACCTTCTTGCCGTCGAGATCGGCCAGGCTCTTCACCTGCACGGTCTTGAGCCCCGCCACCACCGACGGATGATCGGCGTAGGGGACCGAGAAGTCGATCACCTTCGCGCGGTCGGGCGTGATCGACAGCGTCGAGATCACGACGTCCGCCTTATTGGTCTGCAGCATCGGGATGCGGCTGGGACCGGTAGTGGTGACGATCTCGAGCTGCACGCCGAGATCCTTGGCCAGCAGCTTCGCGGTGTCGACGTCCGAGCCGGTCGGCTGCATCTTGTCGTCGGTCATGCCGAAGGGCGGGATCGCCGTGTCGATGGCGACGCGAATCTTGCCCGCCTTCTTGATGTCGTCGAGCGTATCGGCGAAGGCCGGCCCGATGAGCAGGGCGCCGAACGGCAGGGCCAGCGCTGCGCCTCCGATCAGGCGCAGGAGGGTACGCTTGTTCATGATCGTTCCTACTGGTTCAGGATGACGTCGGGCAGGCCGTTGCCGTGGTACTTCTTGTAGATGGCATCGAGCTTGCCGTTCTTGAGGTTGGCCAGGATCCACTTGTCGACTTCCTCGACCAGACGCTTCTCGTCCTTCTTGACGCCGATGGCGAGCTTGAAGGTGTCGAGCACGAACTTGACCTCGACCTGGCGGGCCGGGTTCTTCTTGTCGATCGGCGCGACCAGCAGCTCGGCCGTCGAGAAGATGTCGACCTGGCCCGATAGGAACGCCTGGGCCTCGGTGGCGTCGTCCTCGTAGCGCACCAGCTTCATGCCCTTGGGGCCTTCCTTGGTGAGCTGGGTGTCGTGCGTCGTGCCGCGCACGGTGCCGACGGTCTTGCCGTCGAGGTCGGCCATGCTCTTCAGCGTGATGCTCTTGGGCGCGGCGATGACCGTGCGCAGCACGGCATAGCCCTTGGAGAAGTCGATGACCTTGGCCCGCTCGGGCGTGATCGACAAAGTCGAGATCACGAGGTCGGCCTTGCCGGTCTGCAGCGCCGGAATGCGCGCCGCGCCCGTGGTCGGTACGTGCTCGAACTGCAGGCCCCAGTCGGCGGCGAGCAGCTTGGCCGTCTCGATGTCCGAGCCCGTGGGCTGCATCTTGTCGTCGGTCATGCCGTAGGGCGGCACGCCGAGATCGACCGCGATCCTGATCTTGCCGGACTTCTTGATGTCGTCGAGCTGGTCCGCGCCGGCCACCTGCGCGAAACCCATCATGGCGACCGCCGCGACGGCGATGCCGGCAAACACCCTCTTCATCGTTCCCTCCAGTTTCCCCGTTGAGTGGACTCTAGCGACCCGCATCCATGTCGGCGAGCTTGGCGACACGGCGGCGAAATTCCTCCGCAGTCGAGAATTTCGCGTCGAGATAGGCGGCGATCAGATCCTTGGCGAGCCAGGGTCCGACGATCTGCGCGCCGATGCACATGACGTTGACGTCGTCGTGCTCGACGCACTGATGAGCGGAATGCACGTCGTGGCACACCGCCGCCCGGATGCCCTTCATCTTGTTGGCGCCGATCGAGGCGCCGACGCCGGTGCCGCAGATCATCAGGCCGCGCTCGGCGCGCCCCTCGGTAATGGCCGCGGCGACCTTGCGGGCGATGTCGGGAAAGTCGACCGGGTTGGGATCGTAGGAGCCGACATCCTCGATCGCGTGGCCTCGTTCCTTGAGGAAGGCCAGCATCTCGGCCTTCATGGGAAACCCCGCATGGTCCGATCCGACGACGATCTTCATGGTTCGCTCGCTTGGCTCTGGTAGTTCGTGAACAGGTTCTTGCGGCGAAGCTCGTCGCCGATCTTGAAGTGCTCGCGCAGGCTCGACTCGGCGGTGTCGGGGTCGCGCTGCACCAGCGAGCGGAATACCGCGCGATGCGCCTCGACCAGATGCGAGGTGATGGCAGGCTCGCGGAACGTATCGCGTCGGCGCTCGACATGGCTGCGCATGAGCAGCGGCGAGATCGCCTCGTACATCTTTATGAGAGCGTTCGAGCCGCCCGCCTTCACGATGGCGAGATGGAAGGCGTAGTCGGCGCTGCCGCCTTTCTCGGGATCGCTGAGGGAGTCGACCAGGGTGTCGAGGATACCGGCGATGGCCTGAAGGTCGCGCTCGCTCGCCCGCGCGCAGGCTAGGCGGATGGCCTGGCATTCGATCGCGATGCGGGCCTGCAGGACGTCGTCCAGGATATTGGGCTCGGGCGCGAGGCAGAGCGTCAGCGCCTGACCCAGCACCGAGGCGTCGGCCGCGCGCACGAAGGCGCCCCGGCCGTGCTGGATGTCGAGAAGGCCCAGCATGGCGAGCGAGCGCAGCGCCTCGCGCAGCACCGGCCGGCTGACGCCCAGCGCCAGCGCCAGCTCGCGCTCTGCCAGCAAGCGGTCGCCTGCCTTCAGCTCACCCGACAGGAGCTTGTCCCGAAAGAACGTGAAGATGCGGGCCGCGCCGCCAGGCGCGTCCTCCTCTTCCGGTCGCACGATAGGGGGAACAGCCAATGCCATTTGGTCAGTCCGTGGTCTGACCACATCTAGATCGAACGCGGGCGGGGCGCAAGCCGTGGTCCATCCACACACAGTTCCCGGGGAATAGGAATTGTCACTCCATTGACGCAACTTTGGAACGGCATCTGCGTTTCTGTGCCGTTGCGGGGAGACTGAGCGCGGTGGGCCCATCCATCGAAGACCGAAAATGGCGACGCCTGAGCCCTCGCCGGTGCTATGACGGAAAACTCCAGGCAGGGTGAGCGTCCCATGACGGCCGATGTCGATACCGCGGGACCGGCGGCAAGTCCGGTCTCTCCGCCCTCTCGTCGTGCCGCCCAGAATGGCGCCGCCCAGATCGACCTCCACGAGCTGCAGCAGGCCCTCGAGGCGATGCGCGCCGGCGACTTCTCGGTACGGCTTCCGACCGGACGGCCGGGCGCCATGGGCCGCATTTCCGAGCTCTTCAACGAGATCGTCGGGGCCAACCAGACGATGGCGCAGCAACTCGAGCGCATCGGCAAGGCGGTGGGCGAGCAGGGCCGCACCCGCCAGCGCGTCAAGTTCGCCCTCTCCAGCGCCGCCTGGGGCGAGATGGAGGGCTCGGTCAACGGCCTGATCGACGACCTGGTATGGCCGACCACCGAGGTGACGCGCGTGATCGGCGCGGTGGCGCAGGGCGACCTGCTGCAGACCGTGCGGCTCGACGTCGACGGCCGCCCGCTCAAGGGCGAATTCCTGCGTGCCGCGACGATCGTCAACACCATGATCAAGCAGCTGTCGGTGTTCACCTCCGAGGTGACCCGCGTGGCGCGCGAGGTCGGCACCGAGGGCAAGCTCGGCGGTCAGGCCAAGGTGAGCGAGGTCACCGGCGTGTGGCGCGAGCTGACCGAGAGCGTCAACTCGATGGCCAACAACCTGACGGCCCAGGTGCGCAACATCTCCGACGTCACCATCGCGGTGGCCAACGGCGACCTCTCGCGCAAGATCACCGTCGACCCGCGCGGCGAGATCCTGCAGCTCAAGGAAGCCATCAACACCATGGTGGACCAGCTGCGCTCCTTCGCCTCGGAAGTGACGCGCGTGGCCCGCGAGGTCGGCACCGAGGGCAAGCTCGGCGGCCAGGCGATCGTGCCCGGCGTCGCCGGCACCTGGAAAGATCTGACCGATTCGGTCAACGCCATGTGCGGCAGCCTCACCGACCAGGTCCGCAACATCGCCGACGTGACCACGGCGGTGGCGCGCGGCGATCTGTCGAAGAAGATCACCGTCGACGTGCGCGGCGAGATCCTGCAGCTCAAGGACACCATCAACACCATGGTGGACCAGCTGAACGGCTTCGCCGGCGAGGTGACCCGCGTGGCCCGCGAGGTCGGCACCGAGGGCCGGCTGGGCGGCCAGGCGCAGGTGCCCGGCGTCGCCGGCGTCTGGAAGGACCTGACCGACAACGTCAACCTGCTGGCCGCGAACCTGACCACCCAGGTGCGTAACATCGCCGACGTGACGACGGCAGTGGCGACAGGCGACCTTTCCAAGAAGATGTCCGTCGACGTGCGCGGCGAGATCCTGCAGCTGAAAGAAACGATCAACACCATGGTCGATCAGCTGCGCTCGTTCGCCGGCGAGGTGACGCGCGTCGCCCGCGAGGTCGGTACCGAGGGCCGGCTGGGCGGCCAGGCCCAGGTGCCGGGTGTCGCCGGCACCTGGAAGGATCTCACCGACAACGTCAACCTGATGGCGGCGAACCTCACAACCCAGGTCCGCAACATCGCCGACGTGACCACCGCCGTGGCGACCGGCGACCTTTCCAAGAAGATCACCGTCGACGTCCGCGGCGAGATCCTGCAGCTGAAAGAGACCATCAACACCATGGTGGACCAGCTGAACGGCTTCGCCGGCGAGGTCACCCGCATGGCCCGCGAAGTCGGCACCGAAGGCAAGCTGGGCGGCCAGGCCCAGGTGCCGGGCGTCGCCGGCACCTGGAAGGACCTCACCGACAACGTCAACATGCTGGCGACCAACCTCACCACCCAGGTGCGCGCCATCGCCGACGTGACCACGGCGGTGACAAAGGGCGACCTGACGCGGTCGATCCAGGTCGATGCCTCGGGCGAGCTGGCCGAGCTCAAGGACAAGATCAACACCATGATCGACAACCTCCGTCTGACGACGGAGCGCAATACCGAGCAGGACTGGCTCAAGACCAACCTCGCCAGGTTCACCAACATGCTGCAGGGCCAGCGCGACCTCGGCGTCGTCGGCCGGCTGATGCTGAGCGAGCTGACGCCGCTGGTCGGCGCCCACCAGGCGGTGATCTACAAGACCGAGACCAACGAGCAGGGCGACAGCTCGCTGCACCTGTTGTCGGTCTATGCCGATTCGCACGGCGGCCATCCCGATACGATCCGCATCGGCGAGGGCCTGATCGGCCAGTGCGCGGCCGACGGCCGGCAGATCCTGATCACCGACATGCCCAAGACGGCGCATCCGATCGGCTCGGGCCTGTTCCAGGCCTCGCCGCAGAGCATCATCGTGCTGCCGGTGCTGTTCGAGGGGCAGGTCAAGGCGGTGATCGAACTCGCGTCGCTGAGCGACTTCACCGAGCTGCAGACCGCCTTCCTCGAACAGCTCACCGCCTCGATCGGCATCGTGCTGAACTCGATCGAAGCCACCATGCAGACCGAGAACCTGCTCGAGCAGAGCCAGAAGCTCGCCGGCGAGCTGCAGACCCAGCAGGGCGAACTGCAGCAGACCAACGAGCAGCTCGAGCAGAAGGCGGCCCAGCTCGCCGAGCGCAACTTCGAGGTCGAGCGCAAGAACCAGGAGATCGAGCAGGCCCGGCGCGCCGTCGAGGAGAAGGCGTCGGAGCTGGCGCTGACCTCGCGCTACAAGTCGGAATTCCTGGCCAACATGAGCCACGAGCTGCGCACGCCGCTCAACTCGATCCTGATCCTGGGCCAGCAGCTCGCCGACAATCCCGAAGGCAATCTCGCACCCAAGCAGATCGAGTTCGCCCGCACCATCCACGGCGCCGGTACCGACCTGTTGAACCTGATCAGCGACATCCTCGATCTCAGCAAGATCGAATCCGGCACCGTCACCGTCGACGCCGAGGAGATCTTCTTCTCCAACGTGCTCGAGACGGTGGCGCGGCCGTTCCGCCATCAGGCCGAATCGCAGGGCCTGTCGTTCGAGGTGCAGATCGACGGCCACCTAGGCCGCAGCATCGTCACCGATTCCAAGCGCCTGCAGCAGATCCTGAAGAACCTCCTCAGCAACGCGCTGAAGTTCACCGCGCAAGGCAGCGTGCGGCTGCGCGTCGTGCCGGCCCAGACCGGCTGGCGCGCCGACAACATCAACCTCAACCAGGCGAGCGCCGTGGTGGCCTTCGAGGTCACCGACACCGGCGTCGGCATCCCGGTCGAGAAGCAGAAGATCGTCTTCGAGGCCTTCCAGCAGGCCGACGCCAGCACCAGCCGCAAGTACGGCGGCACGGGCCTGGGCCTCGCGATCAGCCGCGAGCTCGCGACGCTGCTGGGCGGCGAGCTGACGCTGCGCAGCACGCCGGGGCTGGGCAGCACCTTCACCCTCTTCCTGCCGACGATGTACACCGGCCCGCGCACGGCACTGCGCCAGCCGCCGCCCGGCAGCCTGCCGCTGCCCCCGGTCGCCCTGCCCGACCATCTCGCCGACCAGTTTCCCGACGACCGGCCGACCATCCAGCCGGACGACCGCGTGCTTCTGATCGTCGAGGACGACCCCAACTATGCCGGCATCCTGGTCGATGCCGCCCATGCCGCGGGACTGAAGGCCGTGGTCACGGCGCGCGGCGCCGAAGCGCTCGATCTGGCGCTGCAATACCGGCCCGTGGCCATGTCGCTCGACATCTTCCTGCCCGACATGCTGGGCTGGAACGTGCTCAGCCAGTTCAAGCGCACGCTGGAGACGCGCCACATCCCCGTGCAGATCCTCAGCATGGACGAGGACCGCCAGCAGGGCCTGGCGCGCGGCGCCTTCTCCTACCTGAACAAGCCGACGACCAGCGAAGGGCTGACCGCGGCGCTGGCCCGCATCAACGACTACGTGCGGCCACGCCGGAAAAAGCTCCTAATCGCCGAGGACAACGAAGCCGAGCGGTTCGGCGTCACCGAGCTCCTGTCCCATCCCGACATCGAGATCGCCACTGCCGATTCCGGCCGCAGCGCGCTCGAGAAGTTGCGCGCCGAGCGCTTCGATTGCATGGTGCTCGACCTGCGCCTGCCCGACCTGTCGGGCTTCGAGGTGCTGGAGGAGATACAGCGCGACGAGACCCTGGCCGACTTGCCGGTGGTGGTATTCACCGGCCGCGACCTGTCACCCGAGGAAGACGCCAAGCTGCACAGCATGGCGCGCTCGATCGTGGTCAAGGGCGCGGCGTCGCCTGAGCGGCTGTACGACGAGACGGCGCTGTTCCTGCACCAGGTCGCAGAGGACCTGCCCGAGGAAAAGAGGCGCATGCTTGAACGCCTGCACAGCTCCGACGAGATGCTGGCGGGACGCACCGTGCTGGTGGTCGACGACGACACGCGCAACATCTTCGCCCTGTCGAGCGCGCTGGAGCGGCGCGGCATGCGCGTGCTGACCGCGACGACCGGCCGCGAGGCGATCTCGACCCTCGAACGCTCGCCCGAGGTGGCGATCGTGCTGATGGACATCATGATGCCCGAGATGGACGGCTACGAGACCATCGCCCTCATCCGCGGCAACCCCAACCTGCGCCGCCTGCCGATCGTGGCGTTGACCGCCAAGGCGATGAAGGGCGACCGCGAGAAATGCCTGGAGGCCGGCGCCTCCGACTACCTCGCCAAGCCGGTCAACACCGAGCAGCTCTTCTCGGCACTGCGACTGTGGCTGCACCGCTGATCATGGCCAAAGGATCGCGACCGGTGGGCAAGGACGTGGACAAGGTCAACATCCTGCTGATCGACGATCAGCCGGCCAAGCTGCTCAGCTACGAGGTGATCCTGGCCGAGCTGGGGGAGAACCTGGTCAAGGCGACCTCGCCGCAGGAGGCGCTGGGCCTGCTGCTCAAGACCGACAACGTGGCCGTCGTGCTGATCGACGTGGTGATGCCCGGCATCGACGGCTTCCAGCTCGCCGCCATGATCCGCGAGCATCCGCGCTTCTCCGACCTCGCCATCATCTTCGTGTCGGCCGTGCAGGTCGACGAGACCGACCACCTGCGCGGCTACGAGATCGGCGCCGTCGACTACGTCTCGGTGCCGGTCGTGCCCAAGGTGCTGCGCGCCAAGGTGCGGGTGTTCGTCGACCTCTACCGCAAGACCCGGCAGCTCGAGACGCTGAACGCCGAGCTTGAGGAGCGCGTGGCCGCACGCACCGCCGAGCTCGAAGCGCAGACCGAGCGCCTGCGCCAGAGCGAAGAACGCCGCTCGATCGCTCTGTCGGCCGGCGACATGGGCTCGTGGGAGGTCGATGTCGCGAGCGGCCGCATCGACTGGGACAACGGTCCCTACCGCATCTTCGACGTCGACCCCGCGACCTTCGAACCGACCGTCGAGCGCGTCGAGGCGATGATGCATCCCGACGATCGCGCCGGGAACTCGATCACCGCCATCCTCAATGACGGCCAGTCGCGATTCCAGGTCGAGTTCCGCATCGTGCGGCCGAGCGGCGAGGTGCGCTGGTGCTACGGCGCCGGCATCGTCTCCCGCGATGCCCAGGGCAAGCCGCTGCGCATGAACGGGGTCACCGTCGACATCACCGAGCGCAAGCGCGCCGAGGAGCGCCAGGTGCTGCTGGCGCGCGAGGTCGATCATCGCGCCAAGAACACGCTGGCGGTCGTGCTGTCGGTGCTGCGGCTGACGCGCGCGCCGACCACCCGGGATTTCATCGCCGCCGTCGAAGGGCGCGTGCAGGCGCTGGCCGCCACGCACAACCTGCTCTCCTCGACGCGTTGGGAGGGTGCGGACCTGCGCAAGATCGTCGAGGAGGAGATGGCGCCCTACCACGCCTCGCACCGCCAGCGCGTCATCACCGACGGGCCGGCCGTGGTGCTGCTGCCGGCGACGGCGCAGGCCGTGGCGCTGGCGCTGCACGAGCTTGCCACCAACGCCGCCAAGTACGGCGCGCTGTCGACCGAGACGGGGACGCTGACCGTGAGCTGGAAGACCGGCGATGACGCCTTGGTGCTCGACTGGATCGAGACCGGCGGCCCGCCAACGGCCGAACCGGCGCGGCTCGGCTTCGGCCTCACCATCGTGCGCTCCAGCATCGAGGCGCAGTTCCGCGGCGGTGTGCACTTCGACTGGCGGTCGGACGGCTTGCGCTGTCAGCTCTCCATCCCGGCCGCCCAGATTTCCGCCGTCCCGACCGCCGTCGAAGCGCCGGCCGAGATACCGTCGGACGCATCGACGCGGCGCAGTCTCGCCGGCATGCGCCTCCTGGTGGTCGAGGACGAGCTCTTGGTCAGCATGCTGTTGGAAGACATCCTGACCGACCTCGGCGCGGTCGTCGCGGGCCCCTACGGCCGCCTCTCGGACGGCCTTGCAGCCGCCAAGGTCGAGCGCTTCGACGGCGCGATCTTGGACCTCAACCTCGCCGGCCAGCAGGCCGAGCCGCTGGCCGATCTGCTGCTCGCGCGCGGCGTGCCGTTCGTGTTCATCACCGGCTACCAGCGCGACAGCATCGACCGGCGCTACGCCAACGTGCCGGTGCTGCCCAAGCCGATCGATTCCGCGGCCCTCGAGAGCGTGTTGCTCACCCTACTGGGCGGCGAAGCTATGATGCGCGCGGCCGAGGGCGCCTGAGCCTGCTACACTGAGGCATGATCACCCTCAGCGAGAATTTTCGCGCGTTGTTCTACGCGCCGTTCTATGCTGCCCACGCGACCGGCGCCTTCCGCGATGCCGGCGTCGAGGTCAGCCTGCGGCCATCGCCCGATCCCGCCTCCGCGGCGCGCGCCCTGCGCTCGGGCGAGGTCGACGTGATGTGGGGCGGCCCATTGCGCGTCATGATCGTGCATGACAGCGAGCCCGACGCCGATCTGGTCTGCTTCGCCGACGTCGTGGCGCGCGATCCCTTCTTCATCATCGGAGCGAAGCCGCGCCCGGACTTCCGACTGGCCGACCTCGCCAAGGTCAGGTTCGCCACCGTGTCCGAGGTCCCGACGCCGTGGATCTGCCTGGCCGACGACTTGCGCCGCGCCGGCCTCGACCTCGATCATCTCGACCGCCTTTCGGGACCGTCGATGGCCGAGAATGCCGATGCCGTCCGCGCCGGCACGCTCGAGGCGGCACAGCTCTTCCAGCCCTATGCCGAGGAGCTCCTGGCCTCGGGCGCGGGGCACCTCTGGTACGCTGCGGCGACGCGCGGGCTCACCGCCTACACCACGCTGGTGACCCGCCGCGCCACCCTCGCACGTCGCGCCGACGATCTTCTGAAGATGACCAGAGGCCTGCATCGCACGCTCGGCTGGTTCGCCGGCACGCCGGCCGTCGAGATCGCCGGCATGCTGAAAAGCTACTTCCCCGACGTCAGCGGGCCGATCTTCGCCGCCGCCATCGAGCGCTATCGCAAGCTCGGCCTGTGGGGACCCGACCCGGTGATCCGCCGCGAAGGCTACGACCGCCTGCACGCCGCGATGCGCGCCGCCGGCGTCCTCAAGCGCGACATCCCCTACGAGCTTTGCGTCGACACCAGCTTGGCCGAACGCGCACGGTCTACCGCTTGATCGTCACGCAGCCCGGATCGATCGCCTCGTTGGCGATGGCGACAAAGCGCTCCAGCGGACAGGCCTTCTCGACGAGATCGCCCGCACAGGCCGGCAGCTCGACCGCCACCATGCCCGGCGGACGTTCGAAGTCGAGCACGCTCGACTTGCGCATCTGCTCCAGCGTCTGGGCATAGTAGGCAATCCGCACGTAGCGGCGCCCGCTATGCGGGTCGCGCAGCAGCTCGAAGGCCAAGGCGCCGCCCGGCGATGCCTCGTTCGGCTGAAACCCCGGGATCTGCCAACCGATGTTGAGCAGGCGCGAGACGTTCGCGATGTTGGTGTCGTGGCCGACCAGCAGGCCGAGACGCACCGGCTCGGCAAGCGCCTGCAGGCCCGGGAATTTATGGCCGTCCTGCAGGGTGAGCGCGATCTGCGCCAGCAGGTTGGAGCCGTGCTGGCGGGCGATCGGCAGCGTCTTGTGCGCGAGGTCGAATTCCAGCCGGTGGATCTTCAGCAGGTCCTGCAGCTCGGCATCGCCCGACAGGCGGCCCCATGCGACCTGCGCCGCGGGCATGCCTTGCGCACTCTCCAGCAGGAAGCTTTCGGCCGCCGACGAGCCGATGCCGATCGGCCCGGAGATGGCGAGCCGGCCACCCGACCTGGTGGCGACGGCCGGCGGCTCCGACGGCAGGCCGCAAAAGGGGCCGGCCGACGTCTGGCCGGGCGGGCAGAGGATCGCCTGCATCCTGTCGAGCTGGGGAGCGTATTCGCGCAGCACCGAATCGAAGTTGCCGCCGATGCGCGCCAGCACGGCGGCGCGGTTGGCCGCCGGATCCATCGGGCATGAAGCGGTGGGCAGAGGATGGAACAGGGGATCGGGAACGGTCGTATCGTCCTGGTTGCGCAGCAGGGGATTGGAACAGCCGGGATACATGCCGTTCAGCAGGGCGGCGCCGGTCAGCCGCGTGCGCTGATCGATGTCGGTCCAGGCCACGACCGTGTTGCGCGGCGGGCAGATCGACGCCTCCATGAGGCCGCGCCCGCCATAGAGCACGCGGTAATAGCGGCCCATCAGCCGCATCAACTCGGCGCCGTGCGGCGTCAGGAAGCCGGGCGGGACCGGCCACGCGGGCCATGGCGCCGCGACCAGCCGATCCAGTTCCTCGTTGGGCTTGAGCGGCGATCGCACGCCGTGCCGCGACAGCAGGATCGCCCGCTCCGTCTGCCACCCCGGCGGGATGGGCAGGATCTGGGCGGCCGCAGGCCAGCCCAGCAGCAGGCCAAGGATGACGACGACAAGGACGCGCATAGTGCTCCCCCAGGGGAGACTATGCCGTCACCGGCGATGCCGGCTCAAGTCGGATCGGTCTGCCGGCGGCTCTGATGCGCCGATTCGGCCGACGTACCGGTCACCGGCGAGCGGCCCCTCCCGTCGTCGCTGTCGGAGGGCGCCCCGGGGCGAACGGTGATCTGCAGCTCATGGGAGCCGATCAGGGCGTCGATCGCCCGCTGGCGCTGCTCCTCGTTGGGCACCGACCCGCGGACAATGACCATGCCGTGTTCGACTTCCACGGCGAGGTCGCGGGCGTCCACGCCCAGCGTCGTCAGGCGGTCCAGAAGCTTCTCGCGGATGGTCTCGTCGCGTTTGTTCATCGGGTCCTCCGGTCGTTGCCCGAGTCGAACGTCCGCAGAGGTCGATTGTTGCGGCCCGACGGCAAGTGGCTGGGGCCGACGGCCGGCCGGCTCGACGCGCTGGCCGCGCCGTCCTAGAAAGATCGTCGTGCTTCCGCTGCATGCGCCCACGCTGCAACTCGTCGCGGTCCTGGTCACCCTGGTCGCGGCCGGGGTGTCGCTGCTCACCTGGTATCATCATCGCGAGGGGCCCGGTTTGCGCGGCTGGGCGCTCGCCTTGCTGCTGGGCAGCGCCGGTACTTTCCTGTTCGGCCTGCGCGGGCCGGACGCCTCCTTTCGCTTCGTCCTGATCGGCGACGCGCTGTTCGTCGCGGGCTTCGCCACGATGTGGCTCAGCATGCGCCGCTTCAACGATCCTTCGATGGGCGCCGAGCTCATGGCGGTGATCGTCGCGGGCATCCTGATCGTCTTCATCGCCCTGTTCACGCTCGCCTGGCAGGTCGCCCCGGCGGCCCGTGCCCAGTCGATCGTGTTCTCGCTCTTCGTCTTCCTCCTGGCGTCTCTGGCCGCCTGGGAAACCTGGCGCGGCCGCCAGCTCGACGGGCTGCGCAGCCGGCCGGTCGCCGCGTTGGCGCTCGCCGGCATCGCCGTTGCCCGGCTGGTGCGGGCGCTCATGGTGTTCGCCCAGGGCATGGGCGTGGTCGAGCCCGAGGTCGGCGTCATCGCCCAGGGCTATGCCCTGTATTTCACGACCGTCTGCATCCTCGTGGTGACGTTCGGCCTCGTGCTGATGGCGCACGAAAGGTTCGAACGGCAATACGTGGTTTCGACCGAGACCGGCCGCGCGGCCGAATAGCGGGCGGCGGCAAGGCCGATTCCAGCCGGACGGAATATGCTTTAGGGTCGATCGGCAATCGACGGGGGTTTTCATGCGATCAATCTGCGCGGGCGTTGCATCGGCACTACTGGTGTTTTGGCTGACGACGGCGTCATGGGCGCAGAACGGGCTCGATCGCTTCGAGAAAGAGCTGAAGCCGCAGCTGGAACTGAAGAGCTTCACCTACGCGAACGCCGCCCCGGTCGGCAGCGCGGGCTTCATGCTGAACGACGTGGTGGCCGTCATCCCCGCCAATCCCGCCACCGGCGACAAGGAGAGCACGGTCAAGATCCAGAAGATCACGGTCGATGCGCTCGACTTCGACCGCATGAAGAAGGACGCCAAAGACGACGAGGCGCCGCGCTTCGCCAAGCTCAAGCTTGAAGGCGTCACGGGCGACGACGAGATGTTCACCGCGCTGCAGCCCTACGGCGTGCCCAACGTGCCGTTCGACATCGCGCTCGACTACACGCTCGATCCGGCGACCAAGGTGCTCCACGTCAAGGTGCTGGAAATCGCCATGCGCGGCCAGGCCAAGCTCGCCCTGTGGCTGGCGGTGGACGGCGTCTGCGACATGGCGGGCGCCAAGGATGACGCCCGCCTGCGCACCGCCTCGCTCACCGTCGATGACACCGGCCTGCTGTCCAAGCTCCTGCCGGCGTGGGCCAAGGAGGAAGGCGCGAAGCCCGAAGAGCTGGTGCAGACCGCGTTGACGGGCCTTGCCGCCTTCGCCGCGCAGCAGGGCGCCGACACCTTGAAGCAGCTCGATGCGGTGGCCTCCTTCATCGCCGACTGGAAGGCGCCCAAGGGGCCGCTGGTGCTGGGGCTGAAGCCGGCCAAGACAGCGGGTCTATCCGACCTCGACAAGGTGGCGATGCCCGACGCGCTTACGACAGAGTTCGGCTTCACCGCGACCTACCCCGGCACCAAGCCAGGCGCGGCAAAGGCCGGTTCGAAGTAGGGAGTCAAAAGACAAGGGAGGAACAATGAAGCGGCGAACGCTCGTTGCCGCCGGCGTGCTGACGCCGGCGTTGTCGGCACTGAGGCGGCCAGCCGTGGCTCAGGACGCCTATCCATCCAAGACCGTGCAG
>JAEWIV010000204.1 GCA_023386865.1 Pseudomonadota bacterium | reverse complement strand
CGGCCGCGCAGCTCGTAGTAGGAATCGCCGAACGCGAAGCCCGCGCCCGAGGGCAAGCGCGACAGCTCGACGTCGGGCTGGCCGGGGACGCTCAGGGTCGCGAGATCGCCGTTCTTCGAAAAGGTTGCAGTGAAATCGGTGCCGCCTGGGCAGGCATACATCACCTGAGGTCCGGGGGGCTGCGCCTGGGCGCCTCGTTCGGTCGGCGTTTGCGCCTGAGCCCCCGCAGCGGCGAGTATCGCAAGCAGGAAGGTCAGCTTTCTCATCGCCGCGGCTCCGGGATCCTGCCGTCGGAGGACAGCAGCACGGCAATCGGCCGTGTCGTTTCGAATTGGGCAAGCACGATCAGGCTCACGACCGTGATCGGCACGCACAGGAACATGCCGACGACGCCCCATATCGTGCCCCACACCATCAGCGAGACGATCACCACCAGCGGCGAAAGGTTGAGCGTGCTGCCCATGATGGCCGGCTCGACCACGTTGGCCGTCACGACCTGTATGGTGCCGAAGACCAGCAGCACGATCAGGAAGGGAGTGAGATCGTCGAACTGCACGAGCGTCAGCACGGCGGGCGCCACGATGGCGAGGATCGAGCCGACGGTCGGAACGTAGTAGAAGAAGAACACCATGACCGCCCAGAAGGCGGCGAAGTCGACGCCGACCGAGGCCATCACGCTATACGCCAGTGCCGACGTGATCACGGCCAGGGTAGTCTTGATCCGGATGTAAACTCGGATGTCGCGGTCGATCTGGTCGAGCACGGCGTGAACGCGGGCCTGGTTTTCGCCGGAGCCGAGCACGATGGCGAGTTTGCGGCGAAAGCGGACCTGCTCGACGAACAGGAAACCGGCATAGACGACGACGATGCCCGCCACGCTCACGACCGAGGCGGCGGCCGTGGCGATGCTGCTCAACGTGTCGGCGAGGCTGATGCGATCGAACAGCTCGCCGATGGTCGGCGCCTGCTCGACGCCGACCAGCCGCGCGCCTTCATTGAGCAGGATCTGCAGGCGACGTTCGTAGTTGGGCGCGGCGGCGATGACGGCGCTGACGTTGCGGCCGATGGTGCGACCGACGACCCACAGCAGCCCGCCCATGATGCACACCGCGGCTATCAGGGCGAACGGCCGCGGCAGATGCAGGCGGACGAACGGCGGATTTTCGAAGGCGTCGGCCAGCGCGTCGACCATGTACCAGAGCACGATGCCCAGCACGAATGGCAGCAGCAGGCCGCGTCCCGCCACGAGAAGATACATCGTGGCCGCAACGACGATGGCCCATAGGGCGGTGCGCTGGAGGGTCATGGGCGCACATAGTACCCTGAGGCACGGTGACACCACCCCAGGAAAAGCTGTGCGACGATGAAGCGGTTCGTCATGCGCTCCGAGGAGGCGCCGAGCAGCCGATCTGCCGTGCAGCTGTCGGGACGGGCGAAGGACGCCGGGTTCCGGACGCCGCGGCCGGCATCATCGTCTTCGTCGTGGTCGTCGCCTGGATCGCGTTCGCCGTCAACTCAACGCCTCGTTGGCGCGGCGCAACGCTGCCCGACCGCGCCCGGTCAACTCGACGCGATGCTCGCCGCTGTCGCCGCCGCATTGGCGGATCAACCCATCCGCCCGCGCATCCTCCCATACCGGGAACCGCGGGCAGGAGCTGCGCCAGGCGTCCATGACATCCTCTCGGCTGCGTGGCCGGTCGGCGATCCACTGCAGGAACTGGATCATGATGAGACTGGGTTGAGTCACGGGTGCTCCAGGTCGACGTGCGGCGAACGGGCGGCGCGTCCGCCCATGGTCCAGGCGCGCCCCGCAAGATAGCCCGCCAACAGCGAGCTTGCAGCGGCAACATGGGCTTGGCGCGGCAGGCTGCCCGGCGGCAGGAAGCCGGCGACGGCATCGACTAGCGCCGCCGCGACGACACCGACGGCGATCACGGCGCCGTCGAGCGCCGGCTGCGGACGCACGACGCCCCACATCTGATCGGTCTGTACGCCGATAGAGCGGCCGCGGATCATGCCGCCCACGGCGCCGACCACGCCGGTGGCGGCCCATGTCGCGTCGTGCGCGAAGCTCGTTGCCGCGCCGGCCAGCAGCACCAGGGCGACGAGCGTGGCAAGGAAGGGCGGCATGGCAAGGCGCCACAGTTTCTGAGGCCTGCCCCTGGCTTCCGGGACTGCGGCCCACAAGCAAGCCGCGGCCGCGATCAGTGTCAGGATGTTGACGAGGCTGAGCGGGTAGGTCATCGACAAGGGTGCGCCGCTTCACACGTGGGTGAGATCACCTGCACACATCGGACCTGCGGGCAGAGGCACCACATCCGATCCATCCTACGGTCGTCGGTTGGTCGACTATGCCTCCTGCAATACGCATCGCCAGTGCGCGGCAAAGCCATCTCGAGGGAGACCACCGTCATTGGAAACCGCATTGCTGGGCGGTGACACCGAGGGTTGCCCATCGCCGCCCGTCACGGAAACAGCCGTTCTGCCAGTAGCCGGCGTAGGTCTGGCCGTCGGCGACGTAACGGGTGCCATAGCCGTTGGGGAGATCGCTGCGCCATTCACCGTCATAGCGGCCGCCATCGGCATAGGTGCGTATCCCGCGGCCCTGTGCCTTGCCGTCGACGAACTCGCCTTCGTAGCGGTCGCCATTGGCATAGTAGAGCGTGCCGCGTCCCGTACGCTGGTTGTCGCGAAAGTCGCCGACGTAGCGGTTGCCGTTGGTCCACACGTAGGTGCCGCGTCCGTTCGGCTTGTTGTCGCGGAAGTCGCCGGTGTAGCGCGCGCCGTTGGCGAAGGTGAAGGTGCCGCGCCCATTTCGATCGCCGTTCTGCCATTCGCCCTCGTAACGGGTGCCGTTGGCATAGGTCATCTTGCCGGAGCCGTTGGCCATGCCGTCCCTCATCTCGCCCTCGTAGCGTGCAATCGGCTTGCCGCCCTGATGCCATTGCAGGACGCCCTGACCGTGAGCCAGGCCGTGATAGCACTCACCCGACCAGGTGATGCCGATGTTCGGCTCGTTGTCGGGTCGCACGATCCTGCAACCGGTATTGGGATCGGCAAGTTCATCGCTTGCGCCGCTGCCGCCACCGCCGGGAGCAGCAGGTGGCATGGGAGGCGTGGGCTGCGGGCCCGCGGCGGGCCGGGTGCCTTGCGCCGATGCCGATGCAGCGAGAACGAGCAGCATCAGCAGCGCGACCCTGGCCACGACCATCGCTTCCTCCCACGGGAATCAGTGTAGCAGAGGCGGCGACGGCAGGAACGTCAGCTGCAGATGCTCCGCAACGGTCGAGGTCAGAGGTCGACACCCGGCACACGCGGCGGCCCGCGAAGCCGTTTGTGATGTGATTTCGCTAATATCGCATAGATTGCATGTAAAATTCGGCGTAATTCACGGACACAGTTGCCCAGGATAGCCCACAACTGCACAGCGAATGCTGCCGCTGTGTTCGCCATGCCACACCTGGAAGGACAAATAGCGGTGCAGTCGTTGTCCCGGGTGGCGTCCATTCCGTGCCCTCGGGTAAAGTTGTTTCCGGTTTTCAGCCTGTGGCCAGCCCACCATGTCGGCGGGCGGTCCGCGAACCAAGGAGAATTCGGATGAAGAAGGCTTTGATGGCTGCAGCGGCGCTAGTAGCGCTGCCGGTCATGGCTCAGGCGCAGTCTCCGTCACCGGGTGTGTATATCGGCGCGGAAGGCGGTGTGAACTGGCTTCTGAACTTCAATGCGAGCCCGAACAATCCGGCGCTTCCGCCGGTTATCAGCGTTTCGCCGCAGACGGGCTGGGCGGCTGGTGGCG
>JAEWIV010000158.1 GCA_023386865.1 Pseudomonadota bacterium | reverse complement strand
GGCCGGCCGCGGTGGCCACGGTGCCGGCGGGCCGTGGCGTCCGGTCGCCGGGGCGATAGCCGACCTTGCGCCGCTCGGTTTCCTGCGCCGAGTAGCCGCGCGCCGACGACGCGACGAAGGCCACGCCCGTCACGCGCTCGGGCGCCATCAGCGCGAGCACGCGGGCGACGAAGCCGCCCATCGAGAAGCCGACCAGGACGAAGCGTTCGGGCGAAGAGCCCAGCACCCGCCGTGCCATTTCCTCGAGCGTTGAGTCTTCGTAGACGTTGCCGTAGTGGATCGTGCCCAGCGCACTGAGGCCCGGGACCATGTCGGTCCACAGGTCCTGGTCGCACATGAAGCCGGGCAGCAGGACGAGATGGCGCAAACGCTGGGTTACTTCTTCAGGGCCTTCAGTATCTTCCCCGAATCGGTGACGAAGCCGAAGCACTTCTTGACGTTCCACACCGTTGCTTCGGTGCAGAAGTCGGGCGAGGTGGTGGCGCAGCAATCCTCGACCAGCACGCAGCCATAGCCCAGGAAATTGGCGTCGGTCAGCGAATGCAGCACGCACTGGTCGGTGTTGACGCCGGAGAACAGCACCGTGCGCGTGCCGAGATTGCGCAGGATCGAATCGAGCGGCGTGTCCCAGAATCCCGAGATGCGGTGCTTGTCGACCTTGATGTCCTCGGGCTCCTGCTCGAGTTCGTCGACGACGGCGGCTGCCCACGAATCCTTCTGCAGCACCGGCGCGCCGTTGCCGGGCAGCGGATCGCCCAAGCCTACGCCGACGCCGGTGGGCTTGTAGAGATGGATCTGGTTGGGCGGCATGTTGGCCAGATCCGCCCGATTGCCCCAGTTCACCCAGATCACCGCCACCCCCGCCTTGCGCAGCGCCGGCAAAAGCTTCTGCAGCGGCTTGATGGGCTTGCGGTCGGGTGTGTAGTCGGCACCCAGATGGTCGACCCAGCCGCCCTTGGCGCAGAAGTCGTTCTGCATGTCGATGACGATCATCGCCGTGCGCTTGAGGTCGATGGTGATGTTCTGCGGCGCTGCCGCGATCTTGAGCGGAACGGGCTTCACCGGGGGCGTCGCCATGTCTATTTCGCGGGCATTGGCGCCCCAGGCGAAGCCGGCGCGCGGGGCGCTCAAAGGATGCAGTTTGTTGGCCATGGATCTCCCCCAACGGGCTTTGTGATTGCACGGCTAGTTGCAAGTTCCCTGCCAGTTGGCACGCCAATTGCCTCTGCTCGTCGGGATCACATGCCCAACGACCGGGGGAAGATAGCCATGAACAAGTTCGATCGTCGCGGATTTCTGGCCGGCACGACCGGCGTTGCAGGCCTTGCGATGCTGGGCGGCTTTTCAGCGCCCGCGCATGCGGCTGGGCCGCTCAATGTCGGCGTGCTGATCCCGGGCTCGAAGTCCGACAAGGGCTGGATGGAATCGGGCTATGACGGCATGAAGGCGGCCGAGAAGAAGCTCGGCGGCAAGGTCTCGGTTAAGTTCATCGAGAACGTGAAGTTCGGCGACATGGAGCAGGTGCTGGTCACCTTGGCCGGCAAGAACGAGCTGGTGATCGGCGTCGGCGGCCAGACCCAGGCCTCGGTGTTCAAGGTGGCGCCGCGCTTCCCCAAGGTGAAGTTCGCCATCATCGGCGGCAATGCCGACCCCAAGAAGCCCGACAACGTCTCGGGCTACGACGTGCGCCAGGCCGAGATCGCCTTCGTCGCCGGCGCGTCGGCGGCGATGCTGTCGAAGACCGGCGGCGTCTCCTACGTCGGCGGCCTGGAAATTCCGGCGATCAAGAACGCTGGCATCGAGTTCGGCAAAGGCGCCAAGTACATCAACCCCAACATCAAGTACTTCGAGAGCTACACCGGCGACTTCGACGACGTCGCCAAGGCCAAGGAGGCGACGCTCGCCGCCATCGCCCAGGGTGCCGACATCCACTACCACATCCTCAATCTCGGCCTGCGCGGCATGGAGCAGGCGGCACGCGAGAAGGGCACGCACATCATCGGCAGCTACACCGACCGCTGCGGCACCGATCCCCTCTATGTCGCCTATTCGATCACCGGCGTCGGCTTCCAGGTCGAGTACGCCATCGAGCAGGCGGCGGCCGGCACCTGGAAGCCGGAGTTCAAGCCGTTCGGCCTGGTGATGGGGCCGAAGGCCTCCGACATGGTTATCTGCAAGGCCACGGCCGAGCAGAAGGCCAGGATCGAGGAGATCAAGAAAGACCTGCTGTCGGGCAAGATCAAGGTTCTGGACGCCTAGTTCTGTCGTCCTGAGCGGAGCGAAGGACCTCATCGCCGCTTGCAATCGGCATGAGATCCTTCGCTTCGCTCAGGCTGACAAGTGCGCAGCATGACCTCGTCAACCGAATCGCTGCTCTCGCTAAAAGGTCTCGGTAAGCGCTTCGGCAGCCTGCAGGCTCTGGAGGGCGTCAGCCTCGACGTGCGCTTGGGCTCCGTTCAGTGCCTCCTGGGCGAGAACGGCGCCGGTAAGTCGACCCTGTGCAACCTGATCTTCGGCGTCTACGAGCCGTCGGAGGGTGAGATGACCTTTGACGGCGCGGCCTGGGCCCCTGAAAGCCCCGCCATGGCGCTGGAGAAGGGCATCGCCATGGTGCACCAGCATTTCAGCCTGGTGCCGCGCATGACCGTGGTCGAGAACCTGATGCTGGGCCAGGTCAGGGGCGTGCTAAAGCGCCACGAGTTCGGCGCCCGCATCCGCGATATCGCCGAGAGCTTCGGCTTCAGCCTCGATCCCGATTCAGTGGTCGGCGAACTGTCGGTCGGCGAGCGCCAGCGCGCCGAGATCGTGAAGTGCCTGATGCGCGATCCCAAGCTCCTTGTGCTCGACGAGCCGACCGCCGTGCTGCCGCCCGGCGAGATCGGCGCGCTTTTGGACATCTGCCGCCGCGTCGCCGATTCCGGCCGCGCGGTCATCCTGGTCACCCACAAGCTCGCCGAGATCGCCAAGGTCGCCGATCGCGTCGCCGTGCTGCGCACCGGTCGTTTGGTTGCGGACGAGAGCATGGCCGAGGCCGACATGGGCGCGCTGGTCCATGCCATGGTCGGCCGCGAGCTCAGGCCGCTCGACGTGGCGCTCGCCGAGACCGACGAGGAGGTCGAGGCACCGGAACCGCCGAGGGGTTTCGCCCTGGTATGCGATGGTCTCACGGTGCACGACCGCCACGGCGCGGTGCGGCTCGACAACTTCACCCTGGAAATCCGACCCGGCGAGATCGTCGGGCTGGCCGGCGTCGAGGGCAACGGCCAGAGCGAGCTCGGCATGGTCCTGGCCGGCCTGCTGCGCCCGACCGAGGGACACTTCTATATCGGCGGCAATGACCTCACCCATGCCGGCGCCGCGGCGGTGACGGCGGCCGGTGGCGGCATCGTGCCGGAGGACCGCCATGCCGTGGCCTGCGTCACCGCCATGTCGGTCGCCGAGAACATGTTCCTGAACAAGCTCGACCGCTTCACGCGCTTTGGCTTGCTGCAGCGTGGCGCCCTGAACGCGGCGGCCGGAAAGCAGATGAAGGAGTTCGATGTGCGCGCCGCCAGCCCCGAGGTCGCCTTCTCGGGCCTCTCAGGCGGCAACCAGCAGAAGGCGGTGCTGGCGCGCGAGCTGACGCTCGATCCCCTGGTGGCGCTGGTCGCCGCCCAGCCGACGCGCGGCCTCGATGTCAGCGCCGTCGAGGCGGTCTATCGCCAGATCCGCGCCGCCGCCCGCCGCGGCGTCGGCGTGCTGCTGATCTCGAGCGAGCTCGACGAGCTTTTGGCCGTCGCCGACCGCGTTGCCGTGCTCTATCGCGGCCGTCTGGTCGGCGAGCGGCCGGCGGAGATTGGTGAGCGCCCTGCCATCGGTGCCCTGATGTCGGGTCAGGTGGCATGACGGATCGTCGCCACCTGCTCGGCATGGCGGTGCCGTTGATTGCCGTCGTGGGCTCGCTGATCGCGGGCTTGCTGCTGATCGCGCTGAGCGGCAAGGACGTACCCGACGCCATCGAGGCGTTCATCGACGGTGCCTTCGGCTCGGCTTTCGCGATCGGGGCCTCCGTCAACCGCGCCGTGGCGCTGTCGCTGGTCGGCCTCGGCTTCATCCTGGCCTTCCGCGCCAACCTCACCAACGTGGGTGGCGAGGGCCAGATCGCGGTGGGTGGCATCGCTGCCACGGCGCTGGGTTTGTGGCTGCCGATCGCCAACCTGCCGCTCGGGCTCGCCGTCATCATCCCATTGCTGGGCGGCATGCTGGCCGGCGGCTTCTGGGGCGGCATCGCCGGCTTCATGAAAGTGCGCTTCGGCACCAACGAGGTGATCAGCACCCTGTTGCTGGGCTTCGTCGCCCTGCTGGCCGTCTATTGGTGCGTGCAGTCGACCGCGCTGTTGCGCCAGCCGCAGACCTCGTCGGCGACCTTGCCGGAATCCCTGCCGATCGCCGACGCGGCCAAGCTGCCGAGCCTGACCGGCAATTCCGAATCGCCCCTGCATATCGGCCTGGTGATCTGCCTGCTGCTCGCGGTCGCCACCGCAATCGTCCTGCAGCGCTCGACCTTCGGCCTCAGGCTGCGCGCCATCGGCCTCAACGAGCTGGCGGCACGGCGCGCCGGCATGCCGGGCGGCATCATGATGGTCGTGGCGCTGGCTCTCGCGGGCGCCTTTGGTGGGCTCGCCGGCGCGATCATGCTGCAGGGCGAGCAGTACTACCTGAAGACCGGCTTCTCCTCGGGCTACGGCTTCGACGGCCTTGTCGTCGGCCTGCTGTCGCGCGGCTCCACCGTGGGCGTGCTGGCGGGCGCGCTGTTCTTCGGCTTTCTGCGCTCGGGCGGCATCTCCATGGAGATCATGGCCCAGGTGCCGGCGGCGCTGACGCTCGTCATCCAGGGCCTGATCGTCATCGCCGTCGCGGGCTCGGTCATCCTGGTCGAGAAGCTGCAGGGGGCCCGCTGATGGAAGAGACGCTCGCCATCTTCATCGCCTCGACCCTGCGGCTCGCCATGCCGCTGATGCTGGCGGCGAGCGGTGAGCTGGTCTCCGAGCGCGCTGGCGTGCTGAACCTCAGCCTCGAAGGCATGATGCTGACCGCCGCCTTCTTCGGCGCGCTGGGCTCATGGGCCAGCGGCAATCCCTACTTCGGCGTCGCCTGCGCCATCCTGGCGTCGGTCATCGTCTCGGCGGTGCAGGCCTGGCTCAGCGTCAACCTGCGCGCCAACCAGCTGGTGGTCGGCATCGGCTTCAACATCCTGGCGCTGGGCGCCACCACCTTGCTCTACCGCATCATCTTCGGCGGCCTGTCACGCGAGGAGATCCCCGGCCTGCCCAAGCTCGCGGTGGAGGGCCTGACCGACCTGCCGTTCGCCGGCACCGCCTTCTTCCAGCAGTCGGTCATCGTCTATGGCGGCCTGACGCTGATCGTACTGATCTGGGCCATGCTGAACCACACCTCGTTCGGTCTCGCCGTGCGCGCCGTCGGCGACGAGCCGCGCAGCGCCGACAAGGCCGGCATCCCGGTCGCCGCCACGCGCTGGAAGGCCGTGCTGATCACCGGCTTCATGGCAGGCTTTGCCGGCGCTTTCATCTCCATCGCCGACATCCACACCTTCACGGAGAACATGACCAATGGCGCGGGCTACCTGGCGCTCGCCGCGGTGATCTTCGGCGGCTGGAATGTCGGCCGCACCATCGCCGCCTGTCTGCTGTTCGGCGCGGCCACGGCACTGCAGTTCCAGCTGCCGGCCATGGGCGTCAATGTGCCGACGGCTTTCCTGCTGATGCTGCCCTACCTGTTGGCGCTGCTGGCGGTGGCGGGTGTTGTCGGCCGGCTCGAGCCGCCGACCGCTCTCACCCTGCCGTTCCAGCGCGGGAAGTAACACATGCCCACCATCGCTGCCCAGCCCTACGCGTACAGCTTCCCTGCCGGCAGACTCGCGCTGATCGTCATCGACATGCAGCGCGACTTCGTCGAGGAAGGCGGCTTCGGCTCGGTGCTGGGCAACGACGTGCGGCCGCTGGCCAAGATCGTGCCCACGGTGCGCCGCCTGCTCGACGGCTTTCGCGCAGCGCGCCTGCCGATCATCCATACCCGCGAAGGGCACAGGCCCGATCTCTCGGACTGCCCGCCATCCAAGCGCGCACGCGGCGGCGGCAAGCTCACCATCGGCGATGAGGGCCCGATGGGCCGCATCCTGGTGGACGGCGAGCCCGGCAATGACCTTGTACCCGAACTGGCAGCGCTGCCGGGCGAGGCGGTGATCGTGAAGCCGGGCAAGGGCGCGTTCTATGCCACGCCCCTCGACGACATCCTGAAGCGCGGCGGGATCGGCCACCTGGTATTCGCGGGCGTCACCACCGAGGTCTGCGTGCAGACCACCATGCGCGAGGCCAACGATCGTGGCTATGAATGCCTGCTCGCCGAGGACGCGACCGAGAGCTACTTCCCCGAATTCAAAGCTGCGACGTTGGCCATGATCAGCGCCCAGGGCGGCATCGTCGGCTGGACCGCACCGACCGACGCCATCGTCAAAGCGCTCAGGTGAGCGACTTCGACGCCTTCGTTCCCGGTCCCCGGGCACGCTTGGCGCCGCTCGCATCGGGCCCGCTCGACGGCTTCACCTTCGTCGCCAAGGATCTCTTGGATGTCGCGGGCTACTTGACCGGCGGTGGCAATCCGCATTGGGCTGCGCGGCAGAAGCCGGCGGCAAGGTCGGCGATGGCTGTCGATCGCCTGCTGCGCGCCGGCGCCACCCTTGTCGGCAAGACGATCACCGACGAACTGGCTTTCAGCCTGGAAGGCGAGAACGAGCACCACGGCACGCCGATAAACCCGCGCGCGCCAGATCGTCTGCCCGGCGGCTCTTCGAGCGGTTCGGCCGTCGCAGTCTCGGCTGGGCTCGCCGACCTTGGCCTCGGGACCGACACCGGCGGATCGGTGCGCATTCCTGCGAGCTTCTGCGGGGTGTTCGGCTGGCGTCCCAGCCATGGCCGCGTCGCGATGGATGGCGTCGTGCGCTTCGCTCCGAGTTACGACACGGTCGGCCTGCTTGCTCGCAACGCTCTCCATCTGCAGCTCGGTGCACAGTGCCTGCTTGGAACGCCGCCAGCGGCGGCGCCGCGTGCCCGGTTGCTGTTGGCTACCGACGCGTTCGCGGTGGCTGACCCCGAGGCGGCGGACGTCCTGAAGAGGTCGTTGGGCATGCTCGAAAACGTGCAGGTCTTCGCCGGCCGGCCTGTCGACTTCCTCGAGGCGTACGCGACGCTGCAGGGCCTCGACATCATGCGCGAGCACGGCGACTTCTTAAGCAGCGATCCGATCTTCGGTCCGACCATAAAACCGCGCTTCGACAGCGTGCGCACGCTCGATCCGGCCGTCGGCGCGCGATGGAATGCCTGGCGTGCGGAGACGACAGTTCGCTTGCGGCAACTGTTGCCATCGGGAACGTTTCTCGTGCTGCCGACGGCGCCGTCGATCGCGCCGTTGCGCTTCCTGCGCGACGAAGCCGCAGGCCGTTTCTATGACGCCGCACTCACTTTGGGATCAATCGCGGGCCACGCCGGTCTGCCGGTGGTGAGTCTGCCGATCGCGACGCTGCACGATTGTCCACTCGGCCTGTCGATCGTCGCGGGTTACGGCGAAGACGAGTCGCTGCTGGCGCTGGCCATGAAGATTGCGTGAATGTCGCGGCATCCAATGCGTCTGTGATGGCACTGTCATCTCCGCATCCTAGATCCGAATCGATTTCATCCAGGAGGGCAATGGACATCATTTGAGGGCGCTTCACGGCGCCGAGCACGCGCCCAAGGTCGAGGTGCAGGAGAACGGCAAGACCTACACCATCACGGTGGAACTGCCGGGCGTCGAGCAGAGAGACGTGAAGGTCCTCGTCGAGGACGATGTCTTGACCATTTCGGGCGAGAAGCACGTCGAGCGCACCGACGAGAAGACGCATTACTCGGAGCGCAGCTACGGCAGCTTTGCGCGGGCCTTCACCTTGCCGTCGGAGGCCGACCGCAATGGCATCTCGGCCATCTTCGCCAATGGCGTGCTCACCCTGCAGATCGCGAAGACGGCGGGGCGCCCCGACCGCGCGCGGCAGATCGAGGTCCAGCCGTCCTGACCCGCCCGCCTCGCCGACCCAGTCCTGCGCCTCAGAAGCTCAGCCGCTTGCCGACGGCGAGCGGCGTCAGCTTCCTGTCGCCGAAGGCATTGGTGAGCGCGGCCATGGCGCGCCAGCCGGTGCAGGGGCCGGCGGCCACGACGTCGAGGTCGAAGCCCTTCAGTGCCTCGACGGTCTGCGGGATGATGCGTTCGTTGGTGCCAGACAGGTGCAGCCCGCCCAGCACGCAATGAAGCTTCACCCCGGGAAAGCAGTCGCGGGCGTGGTTCAGCACGTTGACGACGCCGGCATGGCTGCAGGCGGTCAGCACGACCAGACCCTTGCCGCGCACATTCACCGCCACGAAGCGTTCGTCGATCAGAAGCTCGTCGGGTTCCCAGCCCTTGCCGTCGGCCGTCCGGCGGTGTTGACCGGGCAGGCCGGTCTCGAACGGCGTGACGCGGGGAATCTCGCCGCTCACGAACACGCTCTCGGCGATGACTTGCGAATCGCGCGTGCAGACGACGTGGCCGCCCCGGGCCTCGAGGTCGGCCGGCGAGGGCACATCCTCCATCGGCCGGAAGGAGCCGTCGGGCATCTTCACGGCGCGCCTGCGGAACATGTCGGGATGGACGTAGCAGCCGACGCGCTTGCCGCCGTTGCGGTCGAGCATGAGCTGCAGGGCGCGCAGCATGGCGCCGGCATGGTCCCAGTGTCCGTGGCTCAGGACCATGGCTTCGACCGGTCCGAGATCGAGACCGAGCCGCGAGACGTTCTGCTCGAACACGCGATCCTCCGGCCCGGTGTCGAACAGAACGCTGTGGCGGGCTCCGCCGCGCGTGACGGTCAGCAGGCAGGAGAGGCCGTGCGCGGCGCAGCACAGGCAGTTGCCGCCCAGCACCCAGGCGCCGGCGCGGCGGCGTCCCAGGCCGCCCAGCTCGGTCTCGATGAAGGAGGGTACCGACGACAGCGAATCGGTGACGTTGTCGACGATGATCTGGATGTGGAGGGAATCGACGGCGGCAAGCAATGTCATGACGTTTTCCACTTCGGCCGACGCTTGGCGAGGAAGGCATCGACGCCCTCGGCAAAATCGGGCGTGCCGGCAAGCTCGACGACGGTCCTGAGTTCATAGGCCATGCCGTCCTCGAATGTCATGCCGCCACCCAGGGTCACAGTGCGCCGGATGGCGGCGAGGGCGGTCGGTGACTTTTCGGCCAGCTTCTCGCCATAGGCCTGGACGTGGGCGCGCAATGTCCCCGCCTCGACCAACTCGTCGACCAGGCGCCACGCCAGCGCTTCGGCCGCCTGCAGCACGCGACCTTCATAGAGATAGCGGAGGGTGCGCGGCCGGCCGATCAGATGGGTCAGCGCCTGGGTCGTGGCGATCGGCGGGATGAAGCCGATGTTGATCTCGGGCTGAGCGAACTTCGCATCGGTCGCCGCGAAGCGCCGATCGCAGTGCAGCGTCATCTCCAGCCCGCCGCCGACCGCGGTGCCGCTGATGGCCGCGAGCAGCGGCTTGGGTGAACCGCGCAGCAGGTGCACGATCTCGTGGCAGCGCTCGGCCCAGTGGCGCATGCCGTCCTGGCCGATGCCCTTGAAGACATTGAGGTCTGCGCCGGCGCTGAACCAGCGCGGGACGGCGCTGGCCAACACCAGCACGCGCACCTCGGGATCGCGGATCGCGGTGGCGATGGCATCGTGGGTCTCGTCGACCATCTCGCGATTGAAGGCGTTGACGGGCGGGCGGTTGAACTCCAGCCAGCCGACATGGCGGTCGACGGTGGAGCGGATGAAGGCGGGTCGGCTCATGCCTCAGCCTAGAGCAACACGCGTCCCCGGTCGCGCACTGTGCGATTTGCCACCGAACTCGGCCGAGGATTCTGGGATCGTGATCCGACTCGGAGGAGGTCGATGAAGGCGATCCTCGCGTTTCTGTTGGCGGCCCTGCTGATGCCCACTCCGCTCGCCGCCCAGCACCCGGCCGAATGGACGGTGGTGACGCTGGCGCGGGACGGCTCCTGGGGCGCCGCGACGGTCGAGCATTACGGCCCGGCCTTGGCCTCGGCCCTGCGCAAGTGCGAGGCCATGTCGGGCGGACGCAGCGACTGTGGCGCCGAAGTCACGGCCGTCCGGAACGGCTGGACGCTGGGCATATTGTGCGGCGATCATCGCGTGCTCGTCGCCGAGACCAACCTGACGGCGGCCATCCTCGAGGCCGAGGCGCGACAGATGCACCTGAAAGATCTCTACGGCGACGACATGCCGAGCTGCTCGTGCATCATGTGGGTCGATCCCCAGGGCCTTGCCGCCGCGCCGCCGAAACCCCTCGCCACCGCCCGGACCGGCCTCGGCAGGTAGCGTCGACGTTCACCGGACGTTGCGGGCCAGTCGTGCGAGCAGGACCATGGTCACGAGCGACAGCATGGCGGCGGTGAAGATGAGCCACAGGGCGCCGGAAGTGCCCCACGCGCCAAGGACCGCGGCGATGACCGGTGGCGCCGAGGCCGAGACGATGCCCTGCGGCAGGGCGAGCCTTCCCATGTAGGCGCCGAACTGGCCGCGCCCGAACAGGGCGAGCGGCAGGGTGGCGCGCTGCACCGCCTTCAGGCCGTTGGCGATGCCGTAGGCGACGATGCAGACCAGGGCCACGACGAAGTTGCCGCCGTCGATCAGCGCCACGCCGAGGCCCAGCACCAGTGCGGCCGAGCCGAACACGGCGGAGTTCATGATCGAGTAGCGATGGCCGAACATCAGCTCGAACACGCGCACCGTGACCTGCGACGGTCCGATCAGCGAGGCCAGGAACACCGCGGACGCGGCGGGATGGCCGAGGCCGCGCATCAGCTCGATCATGTGCACCATGGCGCCGGTGAACACGAAGGCGCCGCTGGAAAGCGTCAGCGACAGCAGCAGGAAGACGCGCGACCGGACCTCCGGCGGCACGCCGCTCGCCGCGGGACTGGCTGCGGCGGCGAGATGGTGCGCCGGGGGCCGTCGCGGCAGCACCAGCAGATGCACGGGCAGGCAACCGAAGAGGTGGATCGCGGCATAGACCAGCAGCGTGCCGCGCCAGCCCAGCGCCACGTCGAGCGCGCCCGAGAGGGGCCAGAACACCGTCGAGGCGAAGCCGCCGATGATCGCCAGCATGGCGATGGCGCGTCGCGCCGAAGGGCCTGCGACCTGGGCCAGCGCGATGCTGGACGGCGTGCTGAGGGCCAGCGTCGAGGCGATGCCCATCGCCGCCCAGCACGAAAGGTAGCTCACCACCCCCTGGCTGAAGGCCAGTGCCGCGATCGAGGCGGCGTAGAGCGCCGAGCCCGACGCCATGAGGGCGCGCGCCCCGGTGCGGTCGATCAGCCGGCCGACCTGCGGTGCCAGCAGCGAGCCCACGCCGAACATCACGGTGATGCCGGAGAACACGACTTCGCTCGCCAGCCCCAGTTCCTCGCCGATGTGGCGGCCCAGGACCGCGGGCATCAGGAACGTGGTGCCCCAGCCGACGATCTGGGTGAAGCCGAGGCCTGCGGTCGCGAGATAGGTTGGTCGCGCGGCGGGCGAGAGCGTCACGCCGCCCGGGACTGTTCGGGATAGAGCGACAGGAGGCCCGCTTCGCTCGCCGGGCAGACGCCGCGTTCGGTGATCAGTGCCGTCACCAGCCGCGCCGGCGTGACGTCGAAGGCGGGGTTCGCGGCCGGGCTGCCCTCGGGCAGCACGTCGACCGTGACGACCTCGCCCGATGCCGTGCGGCCGGAGATGCGCGAGACCTCGGTGGCGTGACGCTCCTCGATCGGGATGGCGGCGCCGTCCTCGATCGTCCAGTCGATGCTGGGATAGGGCAGGCCGACATAGAACGGGATGCCGTTGTCATGCGCCGCCAGCGCCTTGAGGTAGGTGCCGATCTTGTTGCAGACGTCGCCGCGGCGGGTCGTGCGATCGGTGCCGGTGATGCAGAAATCGACCTGGCCGCGCTGCATGAGATGACCGCCGGCATTGTCGGCGATCACGGTGTGCGGCACGCCGTGCTTGGCGAGCTCCCACGCCGTCAGGCTGGCTCCTTGATTGCGGGGCCGGGTCTCGTCGACCCAGACATGGATGGGGATCCCGGCATTGTGCGCCTGGTAGATCGGCGCCAGCGCCGTGCCCCAGTCGACGGTGGCGAGCCAGCCCGCGTTGCAGTGGGTCAGCGCATTGATGCGGTCGCCGTCCCGCGGCTTGAGCTTGCGGATGAGGCCAAGCCCGTTCTCGCCGATGCGCCGACAGATCTCGGCGTCCTCGTCACAGATCTCGGCGGCGCGGCGGTAGGCTGCATCGGCGCGCTTGGCGGGCGACAGCGGCGCCAGGAGATTGCGCAGGTCGTCGAGCGCCCAGCGCAGGTTCACGGCGGTCGGGCGCGACGCCATCAGGACGGTATAGGCCTGGGTAAGCATGACGTCGGAGGCATCCTTGGCCATCGCAAGGGCCATGCCATAAGCCGCCGCCGCGCCGATCAGCGGCGCGCCGCGCACGATCATGGTGCGGATGCCGCGCTCGGCATCCTCCATGGTCCGCCAGTCGCGCACCACGAACTGGTGCGGCAGCAGGGTCTGGTCGATCACCTGGACGGTCGTGCCGTCGGCGCCGAGCCAGATGGTGCGGTAGGGAGTGCCGTCGACCTTCATGCGGTCGGAGATAGGGGCGTCAGGCGGGCGAGGTCAAGCTCGCCGGACCGCGGGCCTCCAGGCCCGCTCGTGTCACCGCTTCATCGACGAAGATGCGGGCCTGGAG
>JAEWIV010000534.1 GCA_023386865.1 Pseudomonadota bacterium | reverse complement strand
CGGCCGGATAGAAGCCTTCCAGCTCGTCATGCGCTTGGGCAGCGGCTTCGTAGCCGCCAATCTCCGCCTCGAGCTTGAGATGATTGACCGTGGCGTCGAGCGTGCGCTGGCTCGGCAGGGCCGAGCCGGCGGCATTGAGGTGCAGGACATGGGCGCAGCCGGGCGTCTCGGCGCGCAGCCGTGCGAGATCCAGGGTCACGTCGGCAGCTCCTCTGTAGTATGATCATGCACATGTCGTTGTCCGGCGCTGTCCTGCGCTTCGTCCTGCCTAAAGCGGTGCCCGAGCCCGAGCAACTGACCATTGTTCATGCCGGCGATACCCTGCCTGTGACGTTCGTGCGCAGCGGCCGCGCACGCCGAGTCTCCCTGCGGGTCGACGTCGCCCGCCGCCGCATACTGCTGACGGCGCCGCTCCGCATGTCGCGGGCGACCGCCATCGGTTTCGCCGAGACCCAGGCGGGCTGGATCGCTGCCCGGCTCAAGCGGCTGCCGGAGCGACGGCCGTTCGCCGATGGCGCCGAAGTGCCGCTGTTCGGCAAGCTGCACGTCATTCGCCATCGCATCGACGTGCGGGGTACGGTATGGCGCGAGGCGGACGAGATCCACGTGGCCGGTCAGGCCGAGCACCTGCCGCGCCGACTGCGCGACTGGCTGACCGCCGAGCTGCGCGGCCGCCTCATACCTCTGGTTCACGACAAGGCGCGCCGCGTCGAGCGGCCGGTCAAGCGAGTGACGCTACGCGACAGCCGCTCACGCTGGGGCAGCTGCGGCCCCGACGGCGGATTGTCGTTCTCCTGGCGCCTGGTGTTCGCGCCGCCCGAGGTGCTGGACTACCTGGTGGCGCATGAGGTCGCTCATCTCGTGCATCTCAATCATGGGCCTCGCTTCTGGGGCCTGACCGAGACCCTGTGCGACGGCCCGATGGATCCGCCGCGCGCTTGGCTGCGCGCCAATGGCGAGACGCTGCTGCAGTACGGCTCCTGACCTCTTGCGTCCGCGGGCAGCTCCCCAGCACGCCTGGGGAGCAAAGGCTTCTACTCCGCCGCGACTCGCGTCTGCGCCGCCGCCAGCACCGCCGCCGCTTCCTTGGCCACGACCGTGCCTTCGAAGAAGCTCGGATTCTGCTGGCCCCACAGGCGCACGGCATTGGTGAAGGTGAAGTCGCGGAAGTCGTCCGGCGTTATCAGCTCGTCCTCGACCAGCTCGTGCGCCTCGGGGACCGGGCTCAGCATGTCCGGCACGTCGAAGTGGCCGATGTCGGAGCTGAAGATCGCGTTGATGCGGGCGCCGAACGGGTTTGCCTTGCCGAAGGCCGTGACGTTCATGCGGTCGTCGGCCTCGCAACCGAAATAGTAGGGCCGGGCGTAGAGATCGACCCAGTCCTCCTTGCGTGCGATCTTGCAGGCCGCGAAGTCGTCGAGCACCGGCACGCCGCCGGTCGCCTCGTCCTCCTCCTTGGATGGCCAGCCGTCACGCCTGTCCAGCTCGGCGGCGATCTCCTCATAGCCGTACTTGTCGACCAGGCTGCGCAGCATCTTCCGGTCGAGCTTCTTGGGATCCATGTAGGCGATGCCCTTGGCGCCGCGCCGCTCCCAGTGCTCGATCAGGTCGGCGAAGAGCTGGCAGCCCCAGCCGACGCCGCCCTCGAGGAAGGCGAAGTTGAGGTCGGGGAAGCGCCGTGTCACGCCGCCCAGGAACAGGCCCTTGGCGATCGAGTGGCCGGCCGCCGCGAAGTGACCGATATGGTTGAAGGTGAAGTTGCTGGGCGAGTTGCGCAGGCCAAAGCCGCGGCCGCCGGCATGGAAGGTGGGCGCGATGCCGAGCTCGCGGCACTTCTGCCAGACCAGGTCGTAATCGTGATCGCTGTCGATGCCGAGGTTTTCGTACGTGACGGCGAAGCGGCCGAGCGACAGGTCGAGGTCCTTGGCCATCGGTATGCGGCGCGGGACGCCGCCGCCGAACATGCCGACCTTGGCTCCGAGCTCCCTGGTGCAGAACTCCAGCTCGGCGATCGCTTCCTCGGGCGTGTACATCGGGATCACCGCCGCGGGCGTCAGCCTGTCGCTGAGCTTGGCGAAGTATTCGTGAGTGACGATGTTGAAGCCGCGAATGACGGCGCGCCGCGTCTCGTCGTCGGCAATGCGCGGAATGCTGAGGCCGGCGGTCGGATAGATCACGCCGAAGTCGATGCCGAGCTCGTCCAGCCGGTCGTAGAGCATGCGCGGCATCATCGCCGTGGCGCGGTCGCGCGTGTTGGTGGTCTGGCGGCTCCAGTAGCCCTCCATGGCGATGCCGCGCTGCTTGCGCTCGTCGACCGAGAGCTTGAGCGCATCGGGAATGCGGCGTTGCGAGGCGAGGAAGCCGTCGGCCGCCTTGTCGCCGGCGACCTTGCGCATGCGCTCCGCGAAGACCGGATTGTATTCGATCCAGTGTCCGTCGGCGTCGATGATGGGATGCTTTACGCTGGAACGAACTTCTGCGGGGCTGCGATGAGAACTCATGCCGGCCTCCTGGAGCTGTCGATTCGCCAGATCAGCCTGCCAACGCTAGTCCCGTCATCCGCGTGGTGCAACCTAGCCGAACCTGCCGGGATCGCAGGCCAGCAATGTCTCAGGCAGCGCCTCGCCCGCCATCTGGCGCGCGATCAGCCGGCCGGTCGCGGTGGCGAGGGTCAGTCCGACATGCTGATGGCCGTAGCCGCAGTAGACGTTGGCGAGCCGGGGCGCGCGGCCGATCGCCGGCCGGAAGTCCGGCAGGCTCGGCCGCTCGCCGATCCAGCGGCTTTGCTCGGCGCCGCCGACGCCCGGGAAGATCTCCTTGAGATGCCGCACCAGCAGGTCGGCGCGATGCCACGACGGCGGTTGGTGGGGGGCTGCGAGCTCGACCGTACCGGCCACGCGCAGGCCTTCGGCCATCGGCGTGATGAAGAAACCGCGCTCGGCCGGGCTCACCGGCAGGTCGAAACGCACATTGTCCGGCGCCAGCATGACGTGATAGCCGCGCTCCGCGACCAGCGGCGCGTTGAAGCCCAGCAGACGCGTCAGCTCGCCCGACGCGCGGCCGGCTGCAATCACCACGGCCTTGGCGGGCAGGCTGTGGTCGGTGGTCTCGACCGAGGTGACGCGATCGCCGTCGCGGCCGAAGCGGCGCACGCGGCTGCGCAGCACGGTGCCACCGTCGGCCGCGAAGCGCTCGGCGAGCGTCGCGACCACCCTGTAGGGATCGATCGTGTGCATGCCGTGCGGGTAGTAGACGCCGCGCACGATGTGCTCGCTGAGGCCCGGCGCCAGCTCGCGCGCGCGATTGCCGTCGACGATCTCGAACTCCGTGCCCTTGGCCTTCTGCAGCTGGCGCTCCTCCTCGCCACCGGCAAAGGCCCGCTCGCTTTCGTAGACATAGAGCGCACCCTGCGTCTTGAAGAGCTCGCCCAGTCCCGAGGCCTGGATCTCGGCCTTCCAGGCGATGTTGGCCTCGGCCATCAGAGGGCCGAAGGAATCGACGCCCTTCCGGACCTCCGCCTGGCTGTAGGCGGCGAGCGCGAAACGCGCCATCCAGGGCAGCAGCGCGGGAATGCTGGCGGGATGGACGGTGAGGGGACCGTTGCGGTCCATCAGCATCTGCGGCACGCGTTTCAGCGTCGACGGCCGGGCCAGCGGCAGCACATGGTCGATGGCGATGAAGCCGGCATTGCCGTAGGACGTGGCGCGGCCGGGCTCGCCGCTGTCGATCAGGGTCACGGCATGGCCTTCGCGCTGCAGGGCCCGGGCGGTCGCGGTGCCGACGATGCCGGCGCCGATAACGATGACAGGGTGGTCGTTCATGCCGGGACGTTAGCACGGCGCATGAACTTGGCTGCGGCTTGCGATTGATTTGTCCCTGTTAATGACTATTTACGGGGCGATGTCCCCACAATCCGAAACTTCCTCCGGGCCGGGCTGGCACGCCACGACCATCCTCTCCGTCCGCAAGGGCGGACAGGTGGTGATGGCAGGCGACGGCCAGGTCTCCATGGGCCAGACCATCGTCAAGGGCAACGCCAAGAAGGTGCGTCGGCTGGGCAACGGCCAGATCATCGCCGGCTTCGCCGGTTCGACGGCCGATGCCTTCACCCTGTTCGAGCGGCTGGAGGCCAAGCTCGAGCGCCATCCCGGCCAGCTGCTGCGCGCCTGCATCGAGCTCGCCAAGGACTGGCGCACCGACCGCTACCTGCGCCGGCTGGAGGCGATGATGGCGGTGGCCGACAAGGACGTCTCGCTGCTGCTGTCGGGCGCTGGCGACGTGCTGGAGCCGGAGGGCGGGGTCATCGCCATCGGCTCGGGCGGCAACTACGCGCTGGCCGCCGCCCGCGCGCTGGTCGACGTGGACGGGCTCGACGCCGAGGCGATCGCGCGCAAGGCGATGGATATCGCCGCCGACATCTGCGTCTACACCAACCACAACCTCGTCATCGAGAAACTCTGAGCGACATGAGCAACGACTTTTCCCCCCGCGAGATCGTCTCCGAGCTCGACAAGCACATCGTCGGCCAGCAGGACGCCAAGCGCGCGGTCGCCGTGGCGTTGCGCAACCGCTGGCGCCGACTGCAGCTGCCGGAGACGTTGCGCGAGGAGGTGCTGCCCAAGAACATCCTGATGATCGGCCCGACCGGCTGCGGCAAGACGGAGATCGCGCGCCGCCTCGCCAAGCTCGCCAATGCGCCGTTCCTGAAGGTCGAGGCGACCAAGTTCACCGAGGTCGGCTATGTCGGCCGCGACGTCGAGCAGATCGCGCGCGATCTGATGGAGGCTGCGCTCGACATGGCGCGCGAGCGGATGCGCAAGGAGGTGCGGGCCAAGGCCGAGCTCGGCGCCGAGGACCGCGTGCTCGACGCGTTGTGCGGCAGCGGCGCCAGCGAGGAGACGCGGCTGCGCTTCCGCCACAAGCTGCGCGCCGGCGAGCTCAACGAGCGCGAGATCGAGGTCGAGGTCGCCGACCAGGGCGCGCCCATGCAGTTCGAGGTGCCGGGCCAGCCCGGCGCGTCGGTCGGCATGATCAATCTCGGCGACATGCTGGGCAAGGCGTTCGGTGGGCGCACCAAGAAGCGCAAGATGACCGTGGCCGAGTCCTACGAAACGCTGATGCGCGAGGAGAGCGACAAGCTGCTCGACCAGGAGAAGGTCGTGCGCGAGGCGCGCGACATGGTCGAGCAGAACGGCATCGTGTTCATCGACGAGATCGACAAGATCACCGCGCGCAGCGAGTTCCGCGGCGGCGGCGACGTGAGCCGCGAGGGCGTGCAGCGCGACCTGCTGCCGCTGATCGAGGGCACGACGGTGAACACCAAGCACGGGCCGGTGAAGACGGACCATGTGCTGTTCATCTGCTCGGGCGCCTTCCATCTCGCCAAGCCCTCGGACATGCTGCCCGAACTGCAGGGCCGACTGCCGATCCGCGTCAGCCTGGCCTCGCTCAGCCAGGAGGATTTCCGCCGCATCCTGACCGAGCCCGAGGCGAGCTTGGTGAAGCAGTACAAGGCCCTGCTGGCGACCGAGAAGGTCGAGCTCGAGTTCAAGCCCGACGCGATCGACGAGCTCGCCAAGCTCTCGGCCGAGATCAACGAGTCGGTCGAGAACATCGGCGCGCGGCGCCTGCACACGGTGATGGAGAAGCTGCTCGAGGAGATCAGCTTCGCCGCCTCCGACAAGCCCGGCGAGAAGATCGGGATCGACGCTGCTTACGTGCGCGAACGGGTGGGCTCGCTGGCGAAGAACGCGGACCTCAGCAAGTTCGTGCTCTGACCGTTCAGCGAGGCGCCGCCAGGGTCGCGACGGCGTAGCTCTCGTCCGCCGTCGAATCGGCATTCCTCAGGATCAGCTTCGGCACGCCCTCGCGAAAGAAGGCGCCGCTGATCATCTTGGACGGGCCCGCTCGATACGGCCCCGCCAGCGCCCTGCCATCCCAAGCGAGGTGGCGGGCCTGCCGTTCGTCGTCATCGACGGCCATGAAGCTCTGGCCGTCGGGCGCGGCAACGATGAGGCCGACGCCGCCGATATCCGAGGCCTTGAACGTCGACTGCCGTACAATGCCGTCGCGGGAAACCCGCGCGACGGTGCCGTCGGCCAGGCCGATCGCGAAGCCGGTGCCATCGGGCAATGGTGCAACGCTTCGGGCCGCCAGGCCGACCCGAAGGATGCTCTTGTCCTTCGGGGAGGCGAGCCATACGGCCGAGCCGTCTTCAGCGGCGGCGATCGCATCGCCGTCGATTGAAATGGCGAGGCCGGAGAGCCTGCGACCGGGAACCTGGTCCCCCGTCTTGAGGGGGATGGCGTCGGCCTCCGCGCCGTCCCTCGACCAGGTGCGCAGGGTCTTGTCGGCTCCTTCCGCGGCGATCCGGCTGCCGTTGGCGGCCACGGCGACGAGCGGACCACCTTGTGGCGCGAGGACGGCGCCCCACGCCCGTGCGTCGAGTTGCGAGACCACGCTGAGGTCATCCGAGCCAAGGGCGGCGAGGGTGGCGCCGTCTGCCGACAAGGCGACGTATCCACGAGGAGCCCGCCCGCCTGACTGGACGCGGCGGATGAACTTGCCGTCCTTGGCGTAGAGGTCGATCCAGCCGGCCCGCTGTGCAGCCACGATCACGTCGTCTTTCGCGCCTGGCGCTGCGGCGCCGAGGCTGTAGTTCTCGAACCCGACCGGCTTCGTCAGCCGCTTGCCCTCGAGCGACCACAGCGCGATCTGGTCGCCTGCCAAGAGGGCGATCTCGCGTCCGCCAGCCAACTGTGCGGACCCGTCCACCGACACCCCCGACTCGCCGAAGGCGCTGAAGGTGAGGGATTTCATGCTGACCAGAAGCGGCGCTTCCAGCCCGTAGAGGATCGCGGCATCGCCGCCATCGACGAATTCGACCTTGCTCGCCCCGAAATCGGACCCGTTCTCAGGCCCAGCCGGCTTCAGGCGATGGCCGCCGGAATCGAAGACACTGATCATCATGGGACCGGGGCCCCAGCCGACCGCGAACCGGTCGCCGCGCGGGGACCATGTCAGCTTGAAGAGAGCACCGATGTCCTGCTCGGCCGGCGTCAGGCCGGGATTGATCGCCTTGAGATCGAGCGTGCGCTGGGCCGCACCGTCGTTGGAGCGCCAGGTCGCCACCCAATCATCCACGATGGTCACCAGGCCGCCATCGGGCCGGAACGCGAAGGCGAATTGCCTGTCGGCCGCGACTCCGAAGGCGGTGCGCAACGCCAGCCGTCTCGCCGGTCCGGTTCCGTCGATCGCCAGCAGTGCCAGCCAACCCCGCTCACTGCTGACGGCGATCCGGTCGCCCTTTGGCGATACCGCCAGGTCCGTGATCGCCCCGATCGGGCTGCGCAAGGGCTCGCCGAGCGCATCGCCGGCCTCGTCCAGCAGGACCAGCGAAGTCACGGGTTTGCCGCCGGGCGGGGCGTCGGTGGCGCTGTAGACGACGAAGGCGCCGTTGGGCGCGACCGCGAAGTTCTCGACGCCCGGCGGACCGAAGGGCGTGAGGGAAACCGTGGCGGCGGCGCGATCGAGGTGCGCCCGCAGAAGGCGCTTCTCGACGTGCTGGCTGTAGGCGGCGATCACGTCGGCGTCCGCCGCCGCCGCGACGCGCGTTTCCTGTCCGGCGGCCTGTGTCGCCAACATGAACAGGCCGAGCACGGCAGGGATCGCACGGAGTATCGGGGTCACGGCGGCAACAGTGCCGCGCCGACCCGGTTAGAGGCAATACGCCGCGATGAGGTCGATCAGGTAGGCCGGGCCGTTCACGCCCCACAACAAGAAGGACACGGCGGTCGCGGCGACGACGAGGGCGGCGCTGCCCCACAGCACGAGAGGGCGCCAGGACTGGGTCATGCCGGCTGCGGCACCGCGGCGGCGCGCCGCGTCAGCCGCTCCTCGATGATCGGCCAATGCAGCAGGGCCGAGACGATGCCGAGCGCGATCGAGATCCACCACATCAGGTCGTAGTTGCCTTGCAGGTCGAACAGGCGTCCACCGCCCCAGCCGCCGAAGAAGCTGCCGACCTGGTGGCCGAAGAAGACGATGCCGTTCAGCATGGTGAGATGGACCGGCCCGAAGATGTAGCCGACCAGCGCCGTGGTGAGCGGCACCGTGCCCAGCCACAGGAAGCCCAGCGCCGCGGCAAAGATCAGCACCGAAGCGGCCGACAAGGGCGCCAGCACGAAGCCGAGGAACACCAGCGAACGCAGGAGGTAGAGCAGCGTCAGCAGGTTCTTGCGCTTGTGGCGGGCGCCCATCGAGCTCCAGAGGATGGCGCCGGCGATGTTGAACAGGCCGACCATGCCGATCGCCCAGCCGCCCAGCTCGGCCGGCGACAGGTTGTAGCCGAGCAGCGAGAATCCGATCCCCTTGTCGGAGATGTAGGCCGGCAGGTGGCCGCCGACGAAGGCGACATGGAAGCCGCAGACGAAGTAGCCGACCATCAACAGGACGTAGCTCTTCTGGCCGAACGCCTCGGCCAGCGCCTCGCCGGTGGTCTGGCCGCCGCCGGCCGCCTTGCGATTGGCCGCGATCTCGCGGCTGTCGTTCAGTCCGACCGCCAGGAAGATGATGGCCACGGCGATGGCCGTCAGGGCCCACATGGTGGGACGCCAGTCGCCGAACCAGTTCTGCAGCACGGCGGCAAGCGGAACGATGAAGAACTGGCCGAACGAGCCGCCGGCCGAGCAGATTCCCACGGCCAGCGCCTGCTTGGCCGGCGGCGCCACGCGCAGGACCACGCCCAGCACCGGCCCGAACGTGGCCGCCGACAGGCCGACGCCGACGAGGACATTGCCCAGGATCAGCATTAAGCCGTCATGCATGACCGCCGTCACGACCATGCCCAGCACATAGACCACGCCGCCGCCGGCAATCGTCCAGGCCGAGCCGAAGCGGTCCGCCAGGCGCCCCGACAAGGGAGCCACGGCGCCCATGATCAGCATGGAGAGGGCGAGACCGAAGGAGAACAACTCGCGGCCGACGTGCAACTCGGCCGAAACGGGCTTCAGGAAGATGCCGAAGCTCTGGCGAACGCCCAAGCCGATGGTGAGGACGAGGAAACCGCACCACACGGCGGTCCAGTATGAACGGGAGGTCATGGACCCAACTTGCGGCCCGCGGATCGCGCGGGCAAGGCGTTGGACCCGGTTCTTTCCATAGAATTACTTCATGCAGCCACAAGCCCCGATGTGGCACAACCTGTCCATGGTCCGACTGTGCTGGCGAGGCGGCTTGGTGGCGTTCCTGCTCATCGTGGCAGGAAGCGCACTCGCCGCGCCGCGGCTGGAGCGTGAGCGCTGTTCCTTCAAGGCGCCACGAGGCGACCGCGTCGAGTGCTTCGTGCTGATCGTTCCGGAGAACCGCGAGCAGCCCGAGGGCCGCGAGGTGCGCCTGAAGGTGGCGGTGCTGAAGGCCAAGCGCACGGCCAGCGCCGAGCCGCTGGTTTATCTGTCGGGCGGCCCGGGCGATGCGCCGCTGGTGGCGTCGAGCCCGGGCGCCGATGCCCTGGCCGAAGGCGACTGGTGGAACGAGACCGCCAACATCCGCCGCAAGCGCGACGTGGTCATCATGAGCCAGCGCGGCGCAGGCGGCGCCACCCCCAATCTCGATTGCTTCGACCCGCGGACCAGCGAGCCCGCGAAGGCGCGCCGACGCGCCATCACCGAGGAGCAGGAGCGCGAGATCCTGACCCGCTGCCGTGCGAGCCTCGACCGGCGCAAGATCGATCTGGCGATGTACAGCACGCCGGCGCTGGCCGACGACGTGGCCGACCTCGCTGCCGCCATGTCGCGCGGCCGCATCAACATCTATGGCGTGTCGTACGGCACGCGCTGGGGGCTGGAAGTGATGCGGCGCCACCCCAGCCTGGTGCGCGCCGCCGTGCTCGACGGCGTCTACCCGCCGCAGGTCAACGGCGAGCAGAACGAGCCCGAGATCGTGCGCCGCGCCTTCGAGCAGCTCTATGCCGACTGCGCCGCCGATCCGCTGTGCCGCGAGCGCCATCCGGCGCCACGCGCCAACGTCGAAGGGGCGATCGAAGCGGCGCAAGGCAAGCCGCTCGAGCTCGTGCTGCAGCTCGAGGATGGCCCGCAGACGGTGCAGCTCGACGGGCCCAAGCTCCTGATGGTGCTGCTGCACATGATGCGCGAGGGCGAGGCGGCGTTGATCCCCGAGACCGTCGGCGCCATCCAGCGCAACGACCTGCGGCTGTTGAAGATGTTCGCCGAGGACCTGGAGAGCAGCGACGGCGGCCTGTTGGAGCAGAACGCCCAGCAGTTCGACGGACTCTACAACAGCATCGAATGCCGCGAGACATGGGCCGCCGTCGACCGCGCGGCGCGGCGCAAGCAGATCGAGGCGAGCGGCGTCTACGGCCTCACCGCCAGGACCAGCAAGTCGCCGGCCTTCTGTCCGGTCTGGCGCGTCGCGGCGGCGCCGGCATCGGAGCGTCAGCCGGTCAAGGCGGCGACGCCGACCCTGCTGCTGAGCGGAATCTACGACTGGCTGACGCCGCCGGCCTGGGGCCGCGAGGCCCAGCGGCACCTGTCGTCGTCGCGTCATGTCGTGTTCCGGGCGCAGGGCCATGGCGTGGTCGTGCAGGATCCCTGTGCGGCCCGTCTGCGCGATGCCTTCATCGACGATCCTGATCCCAAGCGGGCCTTGCCCTGCCGGGCCGACACGCCGCCCAATTTTACCGCGGCGTTCGAGCGGGCGCGCAATATTCCTTGAGCGTTGCGGCCGCACGGCCCCGACGAGCTACTTCATCAGCTCGGGCGCAATCAGCCTCGGCAGGAACAGCGCGACGTCGGGCCAGACGATCATCGCCGCCAGCACCAGCATCATCGGCAGCAGCATGATGACCGTGTCCTTGAGCGCATAGCGCAGCCGCACCCCGGCGACGGCGCAGGCGATCATCAGGCAGAGGCCGTAAGGCGGCGTCACCAGGCCGAAGGCCAGCGAGACGATCGACACGATGGCGAAGTGCACCGGGTTCATGTCGACCGACTGGGCGAGCGGCTGCAGGACGGTGCCGACGATGACGATGGCCGGGATGGCGTCGAGGAAGCAGCCGACCACCAGGAAGACGAAGGCGATGAAGAAGCCGACCGCGATCGGCCCCATGCCCCAGCTCGCGACGTTCGCCAGGAGCTCCTGCGGGATGCGGTAGTAGGCGAGCAGCCAGCCGAAGGCCGAGGCGGTGCCGACGCAGAACAGCGCCACCGCGGCCAGCCGGCCGGTATCGACCAGCGCCCTGTACAGGCCCTTCAAGTCCATCTCGCGGTAGGCCACCATCGACAGCACGGCCGAATAGAGCACGGCCACGCAGGCCGATTCGGTGGCGGTGAACCAGCCCAGCAGGATGCCGCCGACGATGATCACCGGCGTCATCAGGGCGGGAATCGACACCCAGATCGAGCACAGGAGCTGGCGGAAAGTTTCGCGCGGGTAGGTCGGATAGCCGCGGCGCACGGCATAGATGTGAACGGTCGCCATCTGCGCGCCGGCGATCAGCAGCCCCGGCACCACGCCGGCGAGATACAGCGCGCCGATCGAGGTCGAGATCAGGCCGCCCCACACGATCATCAGGAGCGAAGGCGGGATTATGACCGCCAGCACGGCCGAGACCGCGGTGATGGCGATCGAGAAGGAGAGATCGTAACCCTCCTTGGTCTGGGCATCGATGAAGATCTTGCTCTGGCTCGCGGCATCCGCGGTCGACGAGCCCGAGATGCCGGCGAAGAACACCGACAGCACGCCGTTGATCTGGGCGAGCGACCCGGGCCAGCTCCCCACCAGGGCGCGCGACAGCGCCACCAGCCGGTCGGTGATGCCGCCGACGCTCATCAGGTTGGCTGTCAGCAGGAAGAACGGCACCGCCAGCAGGATGAAGGTGTTGTAGGCGTTGAACGTCTCCTGGACGATCATCATCGTGCCGAGACGCGGCTCGAGGAAGGCGAGTGGCAGGCAGGCGAGGCCCAGCGCCATCGCGACGGGCACGCGCAGCACCAGCAGGAAGAAGAACCCGCCGAACAGGATGATGGCGGCTTCGCCGGCCGAGAACAGGGAACCGCTCATGGCGGGCTCGCACCGAGCAGGATCCGCGCCTCGTCGTAGAATTGCTCGCCGAGGAAGACGATCCAGGTCACGCCGGCCACCGGCCATGCGACGTGAATCAGCCACAGCGGCAGGTCGGCCAGCTCGGAGGTGCGGTGCCAGGCGAAGCGCGTGAACTCCGTGCCGGCCCAGACGAAGACCAGGGCGAGCGCCAGCGTGCCCAGCCGCGCCACGACGCGCACCGCGGCCTCGCTGCGCCGCGACAGGGTCGGCCAGACGTCGACCTCGAAATGACCGCTCTCGCGCACGCCCACCATGGCGCCGATCAGCACCATCCAGATGAACAGGAAGCGCGCCATCTCCTCCGTCCATATGTAGGACGGGATGAGCGCGGTGTAGCGCGAGATGATCTGCAGCGAAACCGGCACGACGAGGATCGCCACCGACATCGCCAGAAGGAAGGTCAGCAGGCGGGCATAGAGCGCCGTGAAGCGGCGCCACAGGCTCTGCGGCGAAGCGTCGGGTTTGGGCATTGGGACCGTAGCAGGAGCGACGCCGGGCAGGGGCGCAATGCGCGCAGCGGGCCCGGCACCCGCTGCGCGCAGGCGATGGTCAGTTCAGGGCGACGATCTTGGCGTAGATCGGATCGGCGCCGATCTCCTTGGCATAGGCCGCCATCACCGGGTCGACGAGCTTCTTCATCTCGGCGCGGTCCTTGAAGGGGATGCGCTTCAGCTTGCCCGCCTTCTCGAGCGCCACGAGCTTCTGCTCGTCTTCCGAGCTCTCGACCTGGCGACCGTAGGCGCCCGCTTCCTTGCCGGCCTTGATCACCGCCTCCTGCAGGTCCTTGGGCAGGGTCTTGAACGTCTTGCCCGAGAAGCAGATCGGCCGGATGGTGATGGCGTGCTCCGTCATCGCGAGGTTCGGCGCGACCTCGTAGAATTTCATGCTCTCCACCCCGGCCGCCTCGTTCTCGCCGGCGGAGATGACGTTGTTCTGGATGGCGTTGTAGACCTCGTTGTAGGCGATGACGGTCGGCGCCATGCCGGCCGCGGCAAAGGTCTTGGACCAGATGGGTGCGCCCTGCACGCGCACCTTCAGGCCCTTGATCTCGGCCAGCGTGCTCATCGGCTTGTTGATGAAGATGTTGCGCACGCCGCCGCCGGCATAGCCGATCAGCATGACGTCGGCCTTCTGGGCGATCTCGTCGGCCACCGGCTTCAGCAGGTCGGCATCCAGGACCTTGTTCCAGTGCGCGAGGTCGCGGAACAGGAACGGCGCGTCGATGAAGGGCGCGGCCTTGGAGAAGGTCGACATGTGCGCCGGCGAGACGATGGCGTAGTCGACCGCCTTGCCCTGCGCCATGTACTCGAAATACTGCTTCTCCAGGCCCAGGGACGAGTTCCGGTGAAGCACGAAGTTGACCGGCTTGCCGTAGTACTTCTTCACCAGCTCCTCGAACTTCAGCAGCGCCTTGTTGAAGGCATGGTCGTCGTTGAACTGGACGGCGCCGTTCAGGGTAAGCGGAGCCTGGGCGTCGGCTGCCCGGATGAACGGCGCGGCGAGGGCAGACGCCGCGACGGCGCCCATCAGTGTTCTGCGTTGCATCTATTCCTCCCAAAGGGTCTTTTTGCCTGCTGCCAGGGACCTTCGCATGAACTATGCATGGGGCCAACAGAGCGACGTCGTGTCTATGGTCGCGTCGCCGGTGGTATGAGATGATTATATTGGACACAAATTTAGTGTATTTTAAAGGGGAAAGGCTGAGTCAGCTGTGCCCGCATTGTACGTCGTTGGCGCCGCGTTAGGGACATTGGCTGTCGCTGCGGCTCTCGCCGCCCTCATGCGCGGGGTGGCGTTGGCCGTCGTTTACCCGCTGAGCGCGCTCGCAGCGGTCGCGCTGAGCGCTGTCGAACTGCAGGTGCTGCTGACCGGTAGCGAACTGTCGCTGCAGTTGCCGATCGGCCTCCCGACAACGGGCCTTCACCTGCGGCTGGACACGCTGTCGGCCTTCTTCGGTATCGTCATCAACATCGGCGTGCTGGCGGCCAGCCTGTACGGCATGGGCTTCGATCGCGCCAGGGAACTGACGCCGCGCGTCGAGCCGTTGTTCCCGCTGTTCGCCGCGGCGATGAACATGGTGCTGTTGGCCGACGACGCCTACGCCTTCCTGTTTTCCTGGGAGATGATGTCGCTGGCGTCATGGGCGCTGGTGGCGGCGCGCCACACCGATCCGGAGAGCCGGCGGGCCGCGCACCTCTACCTCGTCATGGCGGCGATGGGTACGGTCGCCCTGCTGTTCGCCTTCGGCGGCCTGGCCGGGCCGGCCGGCGGCTATGCCTTCGACACCGTACGCAGCCATCCGCCCGAGCCGCTGGTGGCGACGCTGGTGCTGGTTGCGGCGCTGGTTGGATGCGGCTCGAAAGGCGGCCTGATCCCCCTGCATGCCTGGCTGCCGCTCGCTCATCCGGCGGCGCCGAGCCATGTCTCGGCGCTGATGAGCGGCGTGATGACCAAGGTCGCGATCTATGGCTTCGTGCGCATCGCCTTCGACCTGCTGGGGCCGCCGGCCTGGTGGTGGGCGCTGCCGCCGATCATCCTGGGCGCGCTCACGGCGGTGCTGGGCCTGCTCTACGCCGTGTTCGACCGCGATCTCAAGCGCGTCCTTGCCTATTCGACGATCGAGAATGTCGGCGTGATCTTCGTGGCGCTGGGTCTGGCGATTGCCTTCCGCGCCAATGGACAGCACGAGGGCGCCGCCGTCGCCATGGCGGCGGCGCTGCTGCATGTGCTCAACCATTCGTGGTTCAAGTCCCTGCTGTTCCTGGGTGCCGGTGCGGTTCTGCACGGCACCGGCCGGCGAGATCTCGATGGGCTCGGTGGCTTGATCCGTCGCATGCCGCGCACCGCCGCCTTCTTCCTGGTGGGCGCGCTCGCCGCCTCGGCCCTGCCGCCGCTCAACGGCTTCGTCTCCGAATGGCTGTTGTTCCAGGCCGTCATCGCCTCGCCCGCGCTGCCCCAGGAGGCACTGCACTTCGCCGCGCCGGCGATCGGCGCCCTGCTGGCCCTGGCCGCCGCGCTTGCGGCAGCCTGCTTCGTGCGCGTCTACGGCACGGCATTCCTCGGCCGGCCGCGCAGCAGCGAAGCAAGCCATGCGCACGATGTTCCGCTCGTCCAGCAGGTCGCCATGGGTGGGCTCGCCTTGCTCTGCATCCTGGGGGGATTGCTGGGCAGCATCCTCGCCATGGGCCTGGCGCCGGTGCTGCGCGACCTGGTGGGCGAAGGCCTGCCGCGAGCCGGCAGTGGACCCACGGTGTTCTCGCTGATCGCCTTCGACCCGGCGCGCAGCATCTACGACGCCCCGGTCATCGCGCTGTTCGTCGCGATCGCCTCGCTCACCACCGTGTTCGTCGTCCATCGCCTGTCGGCGCGGCGCACGCGTCGCGGCCCGGCCTGGGACTGCGGCTTCCCCGATCCCTCGCCGGCCACGCAATACACCGCCTCGAGCTTCGCCCAGCCGCTGCGCCGCGTGTACGGCTCGGCGGTCTTCGCCGCGCGCGAGACGGTCGAGATGCCGCCGCCGGGCGACAGCCGGCCGGCGCGCTTCTCGGTCGTGCTGGTCGACCATGTCTGGCAGGCGCTCTACGTCGCCCCCGGCCGGGCCGTGCTGCGCCTGTCGGAACGCCTGAATACCCTGCAGTTCCTCACTATCCGGCGCTACCTCGTGCTGATGTTCGCGGCGCTCGTCGTGCTGCTGGCGGTTTCGGCGGTGATGACATGACCGGCGATCTCGTCCTGCAGTTCCTGGCGCAAGGTGCGCAAATGACCTTCGTGCTGCTGGTCGCGCCGCTGGCCGTCGGCGTCGTGCGCCGCGTCAAGGCGCTGTTGATGCGCCGCCAGGGCGCGCCGTTGCTGCAGGCCTACTTCGATCTGGCCAAGCTCCTGCGCAAGGAATCCGTGGTGGCCGACAGCGCCTCCTGGCTTTTCCGCAGCGCGCCCTACCTGATCTTCGCCCTGACCTGGGTGGCTGCCGCCCTGGTGCCGAGCTTCGCCTCGGGGCTGATGTTCAACTGGGCGGCCGACGTCGTGGCCCTGGTGGCGCTGCTGGGTGCCGCCCGGGCCCTGCTGGCGCTGGCCGGCATGGATGTCGGCACCAGCTTCGGCGGCATCGGCTCGTCGCGCGAGATGATGATCGCCACGCTGGCCGAGCCCGCGATGATGCTGATCGTGCTGACGCTCGCCATAGCCGCCGGCACGACGCGACTCGCCGGCGTCGCCGACTTCTTCATCGCCGAGCCACTCGGCGTACGGGTGTCGCTGGCGCTCTCCCTGGTGGCGCTGATCATCGTGGCGCTGGCCGAGAATGCCCGCATTCCGGTCGACAATCCGATTACCCATCTCGAGCTCACCATGGTCCACGAGGCCATGGTGCTCGAATATTCCGGACGCCACCTGGCGCTGATCGAGGCGGCCAGCCATCTCAAGCTGGTCCTCTACATCTCGCTGCTCATCTGCCTGTTCGCGCCGTTCGGCATGGCGCCGGCCAGCGCCGGCGTCGTCGGCTGGCTGATCGGGCTCGTGGTCTGGACGGCCAAGCTGTTGGCCGGCGCGGCGCTGCTTGGCCTCTGGGAGGTCAGCATCGCCAAGATGCGCGTCTTCCGCCTTCCCGACTTCGTCGGCATCGCCTTCATATTCGGCTTCCTCGCCATCCTGCTGACGTTCCTGACGCGCGGGGTGTTCTCATGACCCAGGCCTACGAAATCTCCCATCTGCTGGCCGGTGCCATGCTGGTGACCAGCTTCGCCCTGCTCTACCAGCAGCGCATCATCGCCGTGCTCAACGCCTTCGCTGCGCAGTCGATCACCCTGGCGCTGGCGGTGGCGTGGGCCGCTTGGTCGGACAACCGGCCGGACCTCTTCATCACCGCCCTGATCGCGCTGACGTTGAAGGGTGTCGTGATCCCCCTGGCGTTGCGCCGCACCGTCGAACGGCTGGGCATTCATCGCGAGGTCGAGAAGGTGGTGGGGGTAGGCGTCGCTCTGATGGTCGGGCTCGCTCTGACCGGCCTGGCGCAGGCGCTCGTCGTCAAGGTCGCGGCCGGCACGGCAAGCCACGCCCGCGAGGCGCTTGCGATGGCGCTGGCCATCGTGCTGTTGGGCTTCCTGATGATGATCGTGCGGCGCAACGCGGTGACGCAGATCGTCGGCTTCATGTCGATGGAGAACGGGCTGATCCTGGCCGCCACCGGCGCCCGCGGCATGCCTCTGGTGGTCGAGGTCAGCGTTGCCTTCTCGGTGTTGATCGCGCTGTTCGTTTTCGCCGTCTTCGTGTTCCGCATCCGCGAGCGGTTCGACACGATCGACATCGAGGCGCTCGATCGCGTGCGCGGGGACCGCCGATGATCCACGCCTACCAGCTCGTGGTCCTGGTCCCCTTCGCCTCGGCGTTGCTGCTGGTGGCGCTGCCGGGCTATCGCCTGGGCGCCATCCTGAACGTGCTGGCCTCCGCAGCGACGCTCGCCGCCGGCCTGTGGCTGCTGGTCGGCCAGGGGCTGGTCGGCGAGTACGCCATCGTCGATGAATTCAACATCGTCTTCATCGTCATCAATACCCTGGTCGGCTTCACCACGGCCCTGTTCAGCGCTTCCTACATCGGCCACGAGATCGAGACCGGCCGGTTGTCGCCGGCCTTCGTGCGGTTCTATCACGCCATGTTCCAGGCGATGATGGGATCGATGAACGTCGCGCTGGTCGCCAACAACATCGGCGTGATGTGGGTCGGCTTGGAGCTCGCGACGTTGATCACCGTGGTGATGGTCGGCCTCTACCGGACGCCGCAGGCGATCGAGGCGGCGTGGAAATATTTCATCCTGGCAAGCGTGGGCATCTCGCTCGCCTTCTTCGGTACCATCCTGATCTATCTCGCCGGCCAGCCCGCGCTGGGTGAAGGGGCGCCGGCGATGACCTGGAGCCTCCTCCAGGCGGCGGCCGCCAAGATGGACCCGGCGATCCTCGACCTCGCCTTCATCTTCCTGCTGATCGGCTACGGCACCAAGGTCGGGCTGGCGCCCCTGCATGCCTGGCTGCCGGACGCGCACGCCGAGGGTCCGACGCCGATCTCGGCGGTCCTGTCGGGACTGCTGCTCAACGTGGCGCTCTACGCGCTGCTGCGCTTCAAGATGGTCGTGGCGGGGCAGCCCGAGGCGCTCGATCCCGGCCCGATCATGATCGTGATGGGCCTGGTGTCGCTGATCTTCGCGGCTTTCATGCTGTACCAGCGGCGCGATATCAAACGCTTCTTCGCCTACTCCTCGATCGAACACATGGGCCTGATCGTGTTCGCCTTCGGCATGGGCGGACCGCTCGCCAACTTCGCCGGCCTGCTGCACATGGCCATGCACAGTCTGACCAAGTCGGGCATCTTCTTCGCCGTCGGCCATATCGCGCAGGCCAAGGGCACCCAGCGCTTCGCCGACATCACGGGGCTGAGCGTCACGCATCCGCGGCTGGCGGTGGGCTTCGCGCTGGCCGTGCTGGCGATCGCCGGCCTGCCGCCGTTCGGCGTCTTCACCAGCGAATTCCTGATCCTGACGACGAGCTTCGCCCGCGAGCCATGGCTCGCGCTCCTGCCGGCGTTCGGCCTGCTGGTCGGCTTCGGCGCCCTGCTCCTGCGCCTGCAGGGCACGATCTTCGGTGAGCCGTCGGGGCCGGCACATCGCGTCGACGGCTCGTCGGTGCCGATGGTCCTGCACCTGCTGCTGGTGCTGTCGGCCGGCATCTTCCTGCCGCCGGCGCTGGTCGCCTGGTTCCGGCGCGCCGCGGAGCTGCTGGGATGAGCGGACCGCCGTTGGCCCTGGCCGATTTCGTGGCCGGCCGGCCGGCCGGGCCCGACGGCTTCGTGCGTGCCGACGTCGACGCCCGCACCTGGACGGCCCTGGCCGAGGGCTGCGCCGCCGGGGCGCACGATCTCGTCTCGCTGTGGGCGGACGGGGACACTATGCGTCTGGCGCTGTCGGACGCCGGGCGCGGCCTGCGGGCCATCGCATCGCTTCCCACGGAGGTTGGCCGTTATCCTTCGGTGTCTGCTCGCCATCGGCCGGCGCTGCGGCTGGAGCGGGCCATGCGCGACCTGTATGGCCTCGAGCCGGAGGGCCTGCCCGATCCGCGGCCGTGGCTCGATCACGGGCGCTGGCCCAATCGCCAAAGCGAGGTGCGCTACGAATTTCTGCCGGTCGAGGGCGAGGGGCTGCATCAGATACCGGTTGGTCCCGTCCATGCCGGCATCATCGAGCCCGGTCATTTCCGCTTCACCGCCAACGGCGAGACCGTGGTGCGCCTCGAGCAACGGCTGGGCTATGTGCACAAGGGCGTCGAACGCCTGATGGCCGGCGCCGAGGTCGCGCAGGCCGTGCGCGTCGTCGGGCGCATCTCTGGCGACAGCACGGTCGCCTATGCGTGGGCCTTCGCGCGCGCGGTCGAGGCGGCGCTCGGCTGGACGCCGCCGCCGCGCGCCGTGCTGCTGCGCGCGGTCATGGCCGAATTGGAACGGCTGTCGCATCACATCAACGACGTCGGTGCGATCTGCAACGATGCCAGCATGATCACGATCTTCGCCCGCTGCACCCTGCAGCGCGAGGACCTGCTGGCCGTGGTCCAAACCTGCTTTGGCCATCGGCTGATGATGGATTGCGTCGTACCGGGCGGCGTGTCGGTCGACCTGACTGCCGAAGGCGCTGGCCGCATCCGGAACCTGCTGGCGCGGTTCGAGCAGACGCGGGCCGAGATCCTGCGCGTCTACGATTCCCTGCCCTCGCTGCAGGATCGCACCGTCACCACCGGCATCGTCGCGCCCGAACTCGTCCGTCAGTACGCCGCTGGCGGCTTCGTCGGGCGGGCGTCGGGGCGCGCCGTCGACATGCGCAAGAGCTTTGCCTATGCGCCCTACGACGGAGTCGACTTCCGGCTCCCGACGCGGACCGCGGGCGACGTCGATGCCCGCCTGATGGTGCGCATGGAGGAGATCACCGAAAGCCTTGCCATTCTCTCCCAACTGCTCGGCCGGCTGGCGCCGGGCGAAGTCCGCAGCCGGCGCCCCGCCGGCCGGGCAGGCGAGGGCGCAGCGCTGGTCGAAGCCTTCCGCGGCGATGTCTTCCTGAGCGTGCGGCTCGGCGCCGACGACCGATTGCAGCGCGTCCATGCGCGCGATGCCAGCTGGTTCCAGTGGCCGCTTCTCGAGGCGGCCATCGAAGGAAACATCGTTGCGGACTTCCCGCTGTGCAACAAATCGTTCAACTGCTCCTACTCGGGACACGATCTGTGAGGCCGCGGCGATGAGGTCGTTCCTGCTGGACGCCCTGCGCAAGGGCAAGGCCACCATCGATCCACCGTCGCCGGAAACGGCCGCGCTGGAGGAGGCCGCCCGGGCCCTCGGCGCGCGCGCCCGCCAGCGGCTCGGCCGGTCGCTCGCCATCCGCGAGGTCGATGCGGGCTCGTGCAACGGCTGCGAGCTCGAGATCCACGCCGTCAACAACCCGGTCTACGACATCGAGCGCTTCGGCCTGAAGTTCGTGGCCTCGCCGCGCCATGCCGACGTGCTGCTGGTCACCGGGCCGGTCACCTGGAACATGCGCGAGGCGCTCTTGCGCACCTACAATGCCACGCCGGAGCCGAAGTGGGTGGTGGCGCTGGGCGACTGTGCGGCGAACTGCGGCGTGTTTGCCGGTTCGCCGGCGGTGGTCGGGCCCTTGTCCGACGTGCTGCCCGTCGATCTGCACGTGCCCGGCTGCCCGCCGCCACCCCTGGAGATCGTCAGGGCTCTGCTGGCCTTGATGCAGGTCCAGGCTTAAGCTGCCGGTCGCGGTCGCGTTGGGTTGGGCCGGACCCTGAGCGCCCAGCGAACTCTGAACCTTCTTCTATCCGACTTCGCCCGGCGCACTTGGGGGGCGCGCATCGCCGAGGCCGACGCCGGCTTGTCGTTCGTGACCGCCGAGCAGGCCCTGGCCGCCGACGGCCCCTCGGCCGTCGACATCGCCTTCATGACCCGCGAGG